>JBGTLM010000023.1:0-12118 GCA_041744135.1 Pyrinomonadaceae bacterium | reverse complement strand
ATGACCTATTAAACTGGCGGCGACTTGCGACCCAAACAAAATATGAGCAGGATTTTCTGATTTTTGCGATCGTTGGGCGGAAGATTACTCGTGTCTGGATTTGCGCTAAAGGGTCACTGAAAATATCCGAACTGAATGCCTTTAATGGATTGTCCAGGGCTCAGCCAGTTAGATCTAACTGCAACTAAGGACTGCCTAAATGTATTTGCGAGATGGTTGTGAGAGTCATCTTGGTTCGAGCTCGCTCGAAGGCACCCACCCCGACAATAGCGCTCGCAAAAATTTTTCTGGCTATTGTTGTTACCAAAGTGTCATCCAGGTTGCGTTTCGCGTTCAGGCCAGCAACATACTACTAGACCAGGTACCAAACCGGCCGATATTGACGAGGGGTACAAAAAGGGGTACATTTTTATGCACCTCTTTGAACCTGCGATTTTGTTAAGGCCCGCGTAGCTCAGTGGATTAGAGCGTTCGCCTCCGGAGCGAAAGGTCGCAGGTTCGACCCCTGCCGCGGGTACCACTTTTCAAGACTCAATTCCGCTTTCATCTCCGCTTTGAAGCCACAGCCGACTCGCCCAGATCCAGGAACTTCGTTTTGCTGAACAAGGCCTCCAGGGTTGCGCGGGTCTGCCTTCGGTCCTCGTAAGTCGGCTGCTTAATGCGCTTGAGCCTGCAGGCTTCGGCTATCGCCTCAACTATGGCGTCCGTAATGAAATCCGGCGACGCGGCGTCAAAGAAAGTCACAACTGCTTTGACCTCTCGACGAACGCGATCTGCCTCCTCCTGCTCTTCACGCTGGCGCTGTTTCTCCTCAAGCTGGCGCCGCTTCTCTTCACGCCGTCGATACCATTGATCCGCCCGTTTCTTAATTGAAGCGTCTTTCAAATCGTTCAAAGACTTCACTCTGAATAGAGGGATAACGGTTGTCGTGCCGTTCATAGCTGGCCTCCTTTTTCGCGCGCACGCTTTGACCGTGCCAGCATCTCGTCCCACTCCGCTACGTCCATCTCGTCATTAACGGCCAGCAGAATCGGCAGCAAGGTTTTGGCCCTTTCGGGTGTGCAGATTGGCCCTTGGCTGCCCTGGCCAGCAACGCGCAGAAAAATTTGTAGCCTTCGCCAGGCCCATCGTTGCTGCCGTCAGTCCATTTAGCGAGAATCAGATCTTCGGCAATCGCTTTGTTGAGCTCGGTTCGATCTTCGCGTACTCGCTCTCGCATCGGCTCGCGACCAAGCCGCTCAACACGTACACCTAACTGACTTCCTTTCATTTTTTCGACCTCCAACTAACCGCGAATTGTTACTGCAGCCGAAAGTTTAGCGCGTCCGCTAATCTTTATAAAGGATAAAACTCACGCGCACGCGCTAACCTTTGTCTTGGAATTGTTGGGCTGAATGCGCTAAAAGGTAGGCATGAGAGAGCTAACAACTTCAGAGGTGGCATCGCGCTTGGATGCTGCACAATCAACCGTCACGCTGTGGTGCCGGCAGGGGCTTTTTCCAAACGCTCGCGCTCAAGAGACGCCGCGAGGTCCGGTCTGGCTAATCCCAGAAGCGGATCTGAAAGCATTCAAACGGCCGCCCATGGGTCGAGCGCCGAAAGCCAGAGCCAAGGCTTCCAAGAAACCCCACCAAAAGCCGCGATAGCACCAGGAGCCGAGGGCGGCTTTCGGGCTTGTCATAATGGTACCATATACGGTACTATGTGCTCAGCCTGGGGGAGTCCAGAAAATGACGATTGAAAAGTACATTGAGGAGCTCGAGGCTAACCCGAAGGATGTGCGTTTTGCGTTCTTGGTGCGAATCTGCCAGGAGCAGTTCGGCAATGCCCGGATGAAAGGTAGTCATCACATTTTCAAGACGCCTTGGCCGGGAGACCCGAGAATCAACCTGCAAGAGGACAAAGGCAGCCGGGGGAAGGCGAAACCCTACCAGGTGAAACAAGTTCTCGGAGCGCTTAGAAAGCTTCAGGAGATGCGCGAGAGCAGAGCGAAAGGAGAGGCCTACCATGCCACAGAATAAATCAGTTCGTGATCAGGGTACCCCTACCTATCGAGCGGAGGATTATCATTACAGTGTTGCGTGGTCTGATGAGGATGAAGCATTCATTGGCCGCGCCGCAGAGTTTTCTTCGCTGGCCGCGCACGGCAATACACTTGCCAAGGCCTTGCAAGAGATTAAAACCCTAGTTGAGGACGCCATGGAGGACCTAGAAGCTGGCGAGATGAGGCCCACCCCTTTCAGCAAACGATCTTTTAGTGGACGTCTTAACGTGCGGATGCCCGAACATGTGCACCGGCGCCTGGCAATGGAAGCAGAGCAGCAAGGCGTCTCACTCAACCGCTGGATCAACGCAAAACTAGAAACTCCGATTGAATAAAGCCCAAGAAGGGAAATTCCAAAAAGCAAAGTGACCGCCGCTGTTGAGTTGGAGCCCGGGTCTTTACCCCAGCGAGGGCCACCTGCTTTGGTGGCGCGCGTACTCTCTCCCAAAATTGCGCGCCACTGGCGAGGGCACAACGCCCTCAGCTTGACGTGTTACATAGCACAAGTTGCTCGACGTAGGAAAAATTTATGAGCGTTACGATCAACATCGCAGACAAGCAGGCCGTACTCGCAGATGGCAAATGGCGATCAGCTGATGCTGCGATTGCCGAGCTGCTCAACCTGCACCCGGCCACACTTGAGCTGCCGGCGCATTACCCGCCTGCCGCTCGAGAGCGCCTGGCAGCGGAGGCCGCTGTGCAGGAGCTGGGCGCGAGCATAATCAGGGTGCGTCCAATACTGGACTCCGATACTGGTCTCATGCCTGACGGGGCCGGTCCAAAGTTTACTGAAAGCGAACCTTTAAAGAGTGACCAGCAATGGACCACCCCGACAAAGCACTTGAAAAGAGCTTTCTTGAAACCATAGCTAACAGCGATCTGCAAGATGTGGGCAAGACCACTGCGGAGGTAGTTATTGATTCAGTTCTAAAAGAAGGGCTGCTAAGAGACATACCCTTGCTCAGTCTTGTGATCGGGCTCGCGAAGGCCGGAGTCAGCGTGAAAGAGCATATGTTCATAGAAAAGGTGCTGCGCTTCTTGAGTCCGCTGAGAAAATACACAAACGAAGAGCGCCGCAACTACCTGGCGAGTCTCGATGAGAACGAACTTAGAAACGCAAGCCAGTACATGCTGCTCTACCTTGACCGGCTCGACTCTTTGGAAAAACCACCCATGCTGGCCAGGGTGTTTGAGGCTTTCATGCTTCAACAGATTAGGTATAAGACGATGCTCTACTTTTCGCATTTCATCGACAGCGTATTCATTCTAGTCTGGCAGGATTATCACCGTGTGATAAAGACGTGGCATGACGCGCCTGGCGGTGCCCCCCGAATTGCGAAGGACGATGCTCTCGCGTTGGAGAAGGTCGGTTTTTACATGGAAGAGCACAAGGCTGAGAACATGGTAGTGGGGGATCGTTTTGAGACGGCTTTGAAGGCAGTGAAAAGAAACTTGGTGCTAACAGATGCCGGCTGGCAGTTTATTCAGGTAGTTTTTCAGCTGTGGACCAGCGACACGGATGGCAGGTCTAGGCGTTGGCTGTCAGTCGAGCTAAGGCCAGGCCGTTATTAAACAAACGCGAGGAAAAGCGGAGGCGAGCGCGGGAATTATCACCACCAGTTGCTCCAGTCTTTAGTAAATATCGATTCGACCTTTCGCTGCCGCGTCGAAGAGCGCGCATTTTTTAAGCGAGGCTGTTGCCTAAGCGCTGAGGAATTCACGCGCCTGGCGTGCGAGCGCTCGGCGTGACTTTTGAATGCTTTGTGCGCCGTGCGCGTGCACGTTGAAGTGGTAATGCTTATGCACCACCCGGGAGCCACCCCGGTCGAGAGCCAGCTGGGTGGCTGGGCTTGGACAACGCTGTTCGCCAGCGAGCAGTTGCGGCGATACACACCATTTGAGATCCAAGCCGTGGGTTTAGATCTGATAGTTAGCGACGGCGCGGCGTTTGCTGTGTATCTCGTGTCTACTTATGTCTAGCGAAAGGACCCTCCTCTTTATGAACGTGCGGCACTTTCTTCTAATTACCTTGCTTCTTCTCGTTTCTAACCCGACCACGTTAGCACAGTCGGACAAAGACTGGTGGAAGATGTCAGATGACAAGGCCCGCCGAACGGCGGTGGCCGAAGGCGAGGTCCCAAAGGGTCCGACGCGGGGTCAGGTCGCTTTGGAAGCCGCGGCTAACGAGCCCGAGAAGGGTAGGGTAACGTTGACCCGTGACGACACCTTGATCGTTCGAGACGCAACTGTGTTCGTTGATGAGATGAACGGATTTGAGCACTACCTAATGGCAGCAATGAGAAAGAAGAGCGTAGGCTTGATCGTTGTCGCCGATCCGACGCAAGCGGATTACATTATCTTTGGCAACTCTGACTCAAAGCGCGCTGGATGGGCCAAAATGTTCTTTTTAGGAGATGGGCGATCGGGCGAAATGGCTAGCATATCCATGGTTAACCGACGGACCAAGGCTGTGGTGTTCGCAGATTCATCTCACCGATACAGCGCCTTAAGGGGAAAGAGAAGCACAGCAGAAAAGCTAGCAAAGTATCTCGGTAAGAAGATCAAACAAGACGAGAAGAAGCTAAAGAGCTAGACCAGGATCGGTTATCGGTTCGATCTACGGTAGTTAGTGCAAAAGTCCGAGATTCCTAACTAGGGAGGGACACCAGCGATGGCTAGGGAACATCAAGGCTTCGTCGTGCTTCAGGTGCGCGCGGTGGTCCAAAACGCCAACGGACAACACCAAAACATCACCAAGGCTGCCAATACTTCAGGCGGCCGATTCATAGAAAATTAACCGAGGCGGAGAAGCAGGCGCTCAAGAACAAATACGCTAAGCAGATCGCGGACCTAAAAGAGCAAGGCGCTGCAAAATGCAAAGGCTCGATCGAGAGTCGGCTTTATGCTCGAGTCGGCTAAACGGATGACCAAGGCAAGCGGCATGAAGGTGCGCGCTGCCGAGTCGCGGACACATGCGCGAGACTTGATCAAGAAATTCTCCGCGACCTTGACGACCGCGGCGGTAAGACGCTCGAAGCAAGCAGGATGACAGTTGTGGACCTCGTAGATTACTTCGAGAAGCACTACCTGAAAGAAGCGGAGTATATAGACAGTAGAGAGGGCCCTCGCAAAGTCGGGTTGAGAGAATATGAGTCGAGGTTGTGCGGTCTTCCCCGACGGTAGAACGGGTCGACACTTCGCTATCACCCGTGCCACGACTTCTGCACGGAACCGAATTCCGGAACTGCAGTCGTTTCTTGTTGTTCAGGCCTCCCGGGTTGCTTGCCGCCCAGGTCGTTACCGCTGCGGTGCATGACCGCAGCGCAGCCGTGGCGTTTACTTCCGAGCGTCGTATGAGTTTTTGCCTCACACGTCGGATAATCTATACTGCGGTGAAAATTCAGTTTTCACTCGCACTTAGTATCACCTTTGACACTGGATGGGAGGTTCACACACATGACTCGGATCAGTTTCCCCTTGGCAAGATTGTTACTCTTAGGAGTTGCCTTAGCTTTCACCTCTGTCACGTCGGTGGCCGACACAGTGATGTTGATGGGCAACACGACCGCCGGCCCAACCTTTAACCGTCCGGTAGACAATGGCAATAATCCGCCCACCTCTCTTTCCGGCATCGCTACGGCAGTGCGTTATACCATCACTCAACTGACTGTCGGGACCAGCGGTTCTTACACTTTCCAGAGTATATCGGCGAATTCCAACACCTATGACAATTACACGTTCCTGTATCAGAACAGCTTCAACCCGGCATCGCCCTTGACCAATGTCCTCATCGGCAATGATGACAACCTCAGCATTGGGATGTCCGGATTTAACATCAATTTGCTGACCGGCACGACCTACTTCTTCATCAACACTGGGTTCGAAAACTTTGATTTTGGGGCATTCACAAGCACGATTAGCGGTCCCGGCATCATCACGATTGGTGGCGGTGGCGCTCCCGTGCCTGAGCCGGCCACGTTGCTGCTGCTCGGCACAGGTCTGGCGGGAGTCGTCGCCAAAGTACGCCGTCGTCGCAAGACTTGCCGCGGCGACGAGGCATAACTTGATTTCCGCATCCAAATATTTAAGCCGCTCTTACTTGAAGGCGGGTAAACGATCAGCACTACGCTTGCAATGGATGGGGCTATTTCATTTTTCATCCGCTTAGCTTCGATGAGGATGGGAATGTTGGGATCAGCAAAGACCGAGATGAGCGAGTTTGGGTACAAAACGGAAGCTAGGACCCGACAGGCACGTACCGGTGCTCTCTGACTTCGCTCAGCTTTGAGCAGAAACACTTTATCAATCGCAACGAGGTGCCGCCTGATACCGAAAAGTGGCTGCGAGAGTACAACGAAGAGCGACCACCCGTCTCTCGGTGACAATTCCTCTTAAACCCAAAAACCGAAACCTCTACTTATGGGTGGACCTAGACAGGGAGGTTACAGTCGCCGGCACTCACCGGTCATCTGTGTAGCCGACTCGCGCATAGAGCCGGCTTTCGATCGAGCCCTTGCATTCTGTGGCTCCGGCTTTCTGCAGCTCTACGATCGTGTCACGAACGAGCTGCTTACCGTGCTGGATCTTGAGCGCCTGCTTCTACGTCTCGGTTAGGTTTTTCTTTGAATCGGCCGCATGAGCTTTAGCGGCCTTTGTGATCTTGTGACGCTGACCGTGTGCGTCGGTGTATTGGATCACCGCGCTTACCTGGCTCACAATGAAGCCCCGACGTTCCCTAGACATCGCCTTGTCCTCCCTAATGGACCAAGCTGCTTTTGCACTCCGCTTTCATCTCCGCTTTGAGAGACAAACTCGGTAAGTTTTGAGCGAATTCTACACTACTCAGTAAAGGTGGTAGTATAAAAACGCTCAGTATTTTGTGCGCGGCAAGGTTCGATGAGACTCAGTGAGAGATGGTCGCTGCGTCTCCGGAGCGAAAGGTCGCAGGTTCGACCCTGCCGCGGGTACCTTTCCTCCAGACCTTTTACGAACGTCATGGAAACAAACCTGGCCTCGGGAGAGCCCGTCAAGCGCACGATTTTAGTTGTCGATGATTTCGACGACACTCGATTGCTGTTGAAAACCTGGCTCGAGAAGAAGGGCTTTACCGTGGTGGAGGCTGAAGACGGGAATCAGGCAGTGGCGACGGCGCAGGAAGTGCGACCGGATTTGATCATTATGGATATGCATATGCCGCAATTGGACGGCTTAGCTGCGACCCGCAAGATAAGGAGCATAAAGGAACTGAATAGCGTTCCGATTGTCGCAGTTTCTGCTTACGGAGAACAGCAGTTTCGCCGCGAGGCTTTGGCCGCGGGATGCAGTGAATATGTTTCTACTCCTTTCGATCCTGATAACCTTGAGAATGTGATCCGCTCTTTCCTTCCCTGAGCCGAACAGTCAAGCTTTATGCCCAGTACATTTATCACCGACAACTCGACCCACCACTCACCTTGCTTGAACATGGTCGCGCTCGTGTTTCTCCTATTCTCGGTTGGAACCGTTGTGGCGCAGGATAGCCAGTGCAAAATCAAACTGAGTGACCTTCCGCAAGCCGCTGAGTTGAGCGGGTTCCGAATGGGAATGACCATGGACCAGGTGAAGGCGCGCGTGCCGCAGGTTGTCTTCGGACGAACCGACGACCTGGGGACATTAAAGACAAGCATCAATCCCTACTTCGATTCACGAATAGACAAATCCGGATTCGCAGACGTACGGACAGTCTCCCTCGACTTTCTCGACGGACGAGTAACTTCGCTTTGGATTGGCTATGAACCCACGTTTAAATGGCCGACCGTCGCCGACTTTGTTAAGGGCATTTCGCAATCACTGTCGCTCCCTGATGCCTGGTCACCATGGAAGTCGCAGGGACAACAAATGAAGTGCGCGGATTTTCAGGTCACGGCTTCCAGCGTCGCCCAGGGGCCGAGCTTCCGTATTTTAGATCTAGCCGCCGATGCGATTCTGACGGCCCGCAGAATTGCCAAAGAAGAGGAGAGGGCAGCGCTGGTAGAAAATAGCGAGGAGAATGAGGAGGAGATCCTTGGCGATAAGCAGAGCAAGATCTATTATCCGGCCGATTGCGAGGTGGCCAAAGAGATCGGCGCATCAAACCGCACAACTTTCAAAACCGCTCTTGAAGCCGAGAAGGCGGGGTACAAACCGGCCAAAGAGTGCAAGTGACTAAACACATTGCCAATTGCCGATTGCCAATTGCCGATTGGAGTTCAACCTTAAGTTGCGCCTTACGGGTGCGGGCAAGCCCAAGGTCGCACTCTAAACTGAACCCGCACATCAATTGGCAATTGGCAATCGGCAATCGGCAATGACTGAAGGGAGCTTGAGATGATTAAGGAATTCCGCGACTTCATAGCCAGGGGTAACGTCCTCGATCTGGCCGTGGCGGTGATTATTGGAGCGGCGTTTGGCAAGATCGTAACTTCATTGGTCGAGGGGATCATCATGCCGCCAATTGGCATGATGCTCGGCAACGTAGATTTCGCAAACCTCTTGATCGACCTCTCCGGAGAGCGACCTCTGTCATTGGCTGATGCTCAGCTCAAAGGCCTGCCGGTAATTGCTTACGGCATGTTCATCAATGACGTGATAGGCTTTCTCATTATCGCCTTGGTGGTTTTCTTGATTGTTAGACAGGTCAACAAACTTAAGCAGGACAAGCCGGCGGTTAGAGTTTGCCGTTACTGCCTTTCGGCAATTCCCCTTGAAGCAACTCGCTGTTCTGGGTGTTGTTCTGAAATTGGTGTGGCGTCGGAGCAAACTGGGTAAAAAGTGCATTGACGATTGCCACTTTCCAGTGGCCGATTTAGAGCAGCTGCGATTGCCGCTAGTCACGGTTCAAAACGCCAATTGCCAAACGGCGATTGGAAATCTGCAATGTTCTCATTTCGTCACTACCAATAACCACTACAGTCATCTAGACTCCCCGTCATGCGCGAGTGCCCCCGTTGCGAAGTCTGCTATGAGGATGACGTCCTTGTCTGTCCTCAAGACACCGCGAACACCAAAAGCACTTTGCCCGGGGCCACGCTGCTAGCCCAACGTTACCTGCTGGAGAAGCGCCTTGGTAGAGGGGCCATGGGCCAGGTTTATCTAGCGCGCGACCAGAATCTGGTGACGCGCCGAGTGGCGGTGAAGACGGTCCGGCCCGACATACTCAGCGACGAAGATTTGCAGGAAGGTGAAGCCGTCGCGCGATTTGAGCGGGAGGCACGCGCTGCCGCTTCCATCCGGCATCCCAACGTCGTCGACGTAACTGATTTCGGCAAGAGCCCGGAGGGCGTCTTCTTCCTGGTGATGGAATATGTCGAAGGTGAAACTCTCTACCAACTCCTGCGGCGCGAAGGCACGCTCAACATCCAGCGCGCTACTGCCCTGCTGCGTCAAATTGTTGCCGGCATCGAAGCCGCACATGACGAAGGCATCCTTCATCGCGACTTGAAGCCAGCGAACATTTTCATTATGCAGCAGCGCCGCAAGTCCGCGAGTACAGCGGATGACGGCTTTGTTAAGGTCGGGGACTTTGGTTTGGCCAAGATCATCCATTCCGATCGCTCGGAGACCCAAAGCGGACCTGAATCCCGGGGGATTATCGGTACACCTGAATACATGGCTCCGGAGCAGATGCAAGAGGGAGTTAGGCTTGACGTGCGGGCGGATATTTACGCGCTGGGAACTATTGCCTACCACATGCTCGGTGGACGTTCACCCTTCACGGGAAACATAACGCAACTAATTGCGCAGAAGTTGCTCCAAGCGCCACCTGCTTTGACGTCACTGCGTTCTGACATCTCAAGCGAAATCGATCAAGCGGTAAGGCACGCACTGGCGAAGGAACCGGCAGATAGACCGGCGACTGCCGGCGATTGGCTGGAAGAGTTTGAAGCAGCTACACGCGTCAGGGCAGACGACTCAAGGTCCGGCGAATCGCGGGTGGTAATCATGGCCCCTGCAGGCTCTGAAGTGTACGTCGATGATGAGAGAAGAGGCAGCGTGGGACGTTCAGGGCGAGTCGTGCTCACATCGATCGCTCCGGGCCAGCACGTCCTGCGGGTGGCTCGCATAGGAGAGGAAGACGATGAACGCGTGATTGAGATTCGGCCCGACAGCGCGGAACAAATCATTCAAGCCCAGTTCAAGAGCGCCCCTTCAAGCGACCAGCTGAGCCCTTCCAAGGGCGGCAGCCTCGACAGCAGGATGGGTACTCAGCCACTTGCGACAGGCGTGGTCGTCTGTACCCGCTGCCGTTCTCGATTCGCAGAGGGCACGAGATTTTGTGGTCGCTGCGGAAATAGCGTATTGCAACTTGTCTCAACCTTTACTCAGACGAACGTGCCGGCGACTGTTTCGGCCGCCCCGACCCCACCGCCCGGCCTCACTTGTCCAGGCTGCGGTCATCAGGAATCCATAGCAACTCGTTTCTGTGGCAGATGTGGAATTCCCCTCGGTGCCTCCTCGATTGACTGGAAGGCCCCTCGGCCCGTGGAAGTCTTCTGCAAGCACTGCGGCACAAGTTATAAAGGGGGCACAAAGTTTTGCGGGCGTTGCGGAAAACCGATCCACGCCTGAGCGTCAGCCTGTGTAACAGGATCGTTGTTTAAGAGCAAATGGTTAATTCCGTGGCCGCATCCTGCTAACGAAGAGCAATGAAGAGGGCTCCGCGTCTGGAACAGAACCGGGAGCGAGCGCATTCAAGCAAGGCGGCATTCACGACAGGAATCGAAAAGACGGCGCGCTCTGTTCCGCAGTGCCTCCGTAGAGAGAGCCTCGTGGGGTTTAGAGCAGCCGACGCAATCTGATCCTTTAGCTCGCTGAGTGCAGTCGCTACCGCTCCCGGTTCTGTAAGAAGGCGCTGATCCCAATCGTGCTTTGAAACGATTACTCTCGAGCTCAATCTCTTTGAGTTACTCATATTGAACTAACAAGTCACTGTAGCTGTAGCAAGCAAGGATATAATCGATCGTGTACTATAAACATTCCACGTTCAACGGCGGCTAAAAGCAATCGAGTTACGTCATGAAGCGCTGCCCTAGCTGCAACCGTACCTACACCGATGCCTCACTAAATTTTTGTCTGGAAGACGGCACTCCGCTAGTGAGCGAAGTTGCCCCTGCCTCCGATCCTAAAGCGACCGAACGGTATCCGGCGGCGCACCATAGCAGCGAGCAGCCACCCACCGAGATCTACCGACAAAAACCTTTGCTCAATCAGGTGCCGGAGATGCTCCGGTCGCAGCCGGCGCCTCCGCAGTGGTCGCCGACACCGCAGCTGCGGCCGCAGAAGAAATCCAACGCCGTCTGGTGGGTAATCGGCGGCATTGCCATTGTCGGAATTCTCGGCGTCGGACTGATCGTCATGATGCTGACGCTGACTCGCCTCAGTGCAAACGAGAATGCCAGCAATAGGAACGCGAACACGCGGGTTGCTAACACCAACAGAAGCGCCAACGCCAACCGCACTGCGAATGCTAATTCCAACACGAGCAGCCTGCCGGCTTCCTTCACTGACAACTTTTCCGAAGAAAAGTGGCGAGCAGGAAACTCTCAATTCGGAGACATCTGGTACAAAGACGACGAGTATCACATGCGGTCCAAAGAGAAGACGTATCTGGTGATGTATGCTCCCTTAAGTGACTACGCCACTGAAAATGCGACAGTGCGGGTAACTACCAGGAGCGTGGACGGCAGCGGCCCCGCTTCCGGGTATGGCCTAATTGTTCACGGTCAGAAGTCGCCGGGCAACGAACTGGAAGATTATGCGCTGCTTATCTACACAGGTGCCGAACCTCAGTATCAGGTAGTGATGCATAAAGGGGGAAACCAGAAAACCCTCGTGCCCTGGACCAAGTCGGCGGTGATTCGCTCAGGCACACTCCCAAACCAGTTGGAGATACGGGCCAGGGGAGATCAACTGCAGTTCTATGTCAATGGCCGTTATCTCACCCGGATTACGGATGATGAGAACCTCAAACGCGGGGTCGCGGGACTGTACACCAGCGAGACTGCCGAAGTGGTCTTTGACGATCTGGAGATCAGAAGGTAGCTTGAAGCGCTCCTG
>JBGTLM010000022.1:0-1853 GCA_041744135.1 Pyrinomonadaceae bacterium | reverse complement strand
GCCGCGGCCCGGTGGGTTGTGACGTGAACGCCAGACATTTCGCCCCGCCACAAAATCGAAAGCCGCAATCTCATTTCGCCCGCCCACCACGGCTTCCCCGCGCTCATTGAGCAGGAGGAACGCAGCCTTCTCCACTTTGTGAGAAGCCTGAGAGCGACGCTTACCGGTCGAAGTATCAATCACCATCAAGTCATCGCGATCAGCAACCAGAATCGTCGCAGCATCCGGGAGCGTGATGTTGGTGATGCCTTTGTCGGCTCCTTTGAGGCGCCAAAGAACCTTACCGGTATCGACGTCTAGTGCACTGACACCATAAGGGCCGCGTTCAACCGTTTCTCCATCCCGAAGCCGGGTAAACTGTCCGCCTGTTCGCACGTAAAGAACCTGGCGCGTGAGGATCATCTCAGGGGTCAACCCCAGATCTTCCGATTCCCAAATCTCCTCACCTGTTCGGCGCGAAATGGACCTCACGCGGCCGCGCCCCGAAAGGAAGATGGCACGCTCATCGGCAACCGGATCGGCCTCCGTCAGAGCCAGTCCTTCTTCGTTGATGCGAAACTTTTCCCGCTGGCGATCTTTTCCTGTCTCCGCATCAAGCGATGTGAGGCCTTCGTAAAACAGATAGAGTCGACCATCCAGAAAAACCGGCGGCCGATAATTGTCGAGTGTGAAAGGCACGTCATCGCTATCACTCCAGACCGTTGGCATCATCTCAATTTCGCTCTCGAGTTCGCGCTTCCAAAGCTCACGGCCGGCGCCAAGATCGAAAAGATGGATGACGAGCTTGCGCTTCAACGCATCGCCGGCCTTGCCGCGAGCGTCGCGTACGAAGACTGCAGCGAGCAGGTTGTGGTTTTGATCCAGCGCCATCTGCATTACCGAACCGCGCACTCTGTCGCTCCGCCAAAGTGTCTCGCCGGTGACCAGGTCTGCCGCCTCGAGCCGCGTTTTGTTACCATCTTCAATACTGAGCAAAAGGATGTCCGTACCCGGCACAGCTGCCACATCGGTTTCGTCCAATCGCGCATTTTTCCGACGCCACAGGATGTCACCCGATTCGCCATCGATGGCATAGAGCGATTTCTCAGTTCCCGTCACGACCAATCCCAATTCAGTCGCCTGGTAAAAGAGAACACGCCCGTCGAGTTTAGTTGACCAGCGCTCAGACGCGGACATTGCTGGTACGGACCCAATAATCAACAGCAAGGCCATCCCCGCCAGCCGGTTCACTCGCACCTTCTGCTGATAGTAACGCGCAGGAAAGAAAGACACTTTGGTACCCTTTCTGGAAGAGGGTTGGGGAGATGGTAGGTGATGAAGACTACGCTGAAAGCGTTGGCTAGGTCCAGTCCAAGGTTGCCGCAACCCTGGGATTCCAGTTCCACCCAATCTTACTTCGCGAACTCTGAAGAGTTCACGAGGTTACGTGCGCAACCATTCGCCAACGCTTTCAGCGTTAGAATTCTTTTGTGCACAGATCCACACAGGGTTGCTGCAACCCTGTGCTGGAACTAGCCAACGCTTCAGCGTAATTCGTAGCGCGAATCAGTTCTCCACTCTAACCAGTTGTTTACCCAGATTTTCGCCACTGAATAAACCCAGAAAGGCATTCGGAGTATTCTCAAACCCATCGACAATGTTTTCGGCGTACTTCATCTTCCCTTCATGCACCCACTGCCCCAACTGTTCCACGCCCTCGGCGAAGCGGGAAGCGTAGCCCGTGATAATGAATCCCTGCATCAGGGCACTCTTGACTAGGAGATATGGCTGAGGCCGTGGCCCCACATCAGGTCGGTCGAGGTTGTAGAGGGAGATTTGTCCGCAAATAACTACCCGTGCAGCCTGGTTAATAA
>JBGTLM010000021.1:0-5549 GCA_041744135.1 Pyrinomonadaceae bacterium | reverse complement strand
CAATCTTCCGAAGCGGTTGATGAAATAAAGCATTACCACAGCAATGAGAGAAACAATGATCGCGAGGGTAAACGCCTCGTTGTCCCGGCCCGCCTGCACCGCGTCGTAAATCGCTACCGAAGCCGTTTGAGTTTTGCCCGGAATGTTACCGGCGATCATAATCGTTACGCCGAAGTCGCCCAGAGCGCGCGCGAAAGCCAGGGCTGTTGCTGCCAGCACACCGCGAGAGGCGAGTGGCAAAGTGACACGAAAGAAGATCCGGCGAGGGCTCATCCCGAGGGTTCGCCCCACAGCTTCAAGCTCCACGTCTACGCCTTCGAAGGCAGCTCGCAGACTCTTTGTCACGAGTGGCAAAGCGTGAATCGTGGCCGCGATGATCGCGGCAGTCACTGTGAATGTTAGCCGGATACCAAAGCGATTGTAGAGAAAACCACCCACTGAAGAGCGAGTACCAAGTAGAACGAGCAAGTAATAGCCGAGCACCGTGGGAGGTAGTACCAGCGGCAAGGTGATTAGGGCGTCAACCAGATTGCGCCCGGGAAAACGTTTGCGCGCCAGCAGCCAGGCAAGCGCCGAGCCGGCTACGAGCGCAATCAAAGTTGCTGCACCCGCTACCGCGAATGACAACCGGATGGGGAACCAATCAATCATTCCGAAATAGTTCAGGGCTGACCCAATATCGCAAGAATCCGCAGCGGCCCGCCGCTCCCGCCCTTGATTTTCATGGGGAGTGCGATTACTGAGAATCCCTTTGGCGGCAGTCTTGCGAGGTTCGCGACGTTTTCGAACGCGGGGATATTTTTGTCGAAGAGAATGCGATGGCTTTCAAAGAGTGTTGATTGGCCGTAGTCGATGCTTGCCGTATCCAACCCGATGGCCTTGATCGATCGGTTAGCAGACAGCCAACGAGCTGTCAGTGGGTGAAGTCCGGGAAAGTGAAGCCCGGCGACCGCTTCTGGCCCACGCTCCTCGGTTCCCAAATATCTCTTGCGGTCTGGGTAAAATCTTCCGAAGCCGGTGCGCAACAGAAGTATAGAGCCGGCTGCTATTCTCCCATGCTTCTTCTCCCAGGCCAGAAAGTCTTTAATTGTGACCTGGTAGTCAGAATTGTCTTCACACTGCTTGGTCACATCGATAACGATGCCTGATCCCATCAATTGTTCGAGCGGTATCTGATCGACTGTGTGGCGTCCTTGAGCGAAATGAACCGGAGCATCGAGGTGTGTCCCGCCGTGCTCGGCGGCGGAATACTTGTAGGCGGAGTAGTAGAATCCTTTCTCAGTTACACCTTCAAAGTCTTTCGTGAGATGAAAGGATTCGGCCGTGGGCCAATACACCGACTCCGAATCAAAGGGATACGAGAGATCGACAACGGTTCCGGATGGTAAAACCGCCCTGCGTCTTTGACCGACTGCGGTGGTTGTAACCAGGACGAATGAAAGCATCAGCGGGAGAGCCTTCATCGGCGAATCCTCCTTAAGTGGCAGCGGCGTAGTTGCGCAGGCATGTTAGCGCAGAGTGACTCCTGGGTGCATGTAAATCCTTGAACCAAAGGACAGCCCAAGCTTCGCAAATCATCTTAAGTCTTATTCTGTTTTCGCACAGCCTCTACCGTTCCTCGGTTCTGAAAACTAGTCCGGGTCGCCGCGTTCTAACCAAACCGAGCCAGTCCGGAAAGACGTGGTCTGGTTAACGTGCTCTCTTGAAGTTACAATTCCGGAGCACTGCCGGATGTTAAAAAGAGCGATGTCAAAACTTGTCCCGCAAATCCTGCGCTTCGAGTCGTTGCCTTCCACAAATCTCGAGGCCGCCCAGCGGGCCATGGAAGGCGCTGCAGAAGGTCTTTGTGTTGTTGCAACTGAGCAGACTGCAGGGCGCGGCCGATTGCAACGACAATGGATATCGCCGAAGGGCGCGGGTTTGTATTTTACTGTTGTCCTGAGGCCGCGCATCCATCAGAGCAGTTGGCCGTTGATTACTCTTGCCGCCGCGCTCGCTGTGCATGAGGCTCTGCTCGAAGCATATTCGCTGAAGACAGACATCAAGTGGCCCAATGACATCCTGTCAAATAATCGCAAACTTTGCGGCATACTGGCGGAGACAGTGGCCACGACCAAGGGGCTAGCGGTAGTCGTCGGCATCGGTATTAATCTTACCAGCTCAGCCTTTCCACCAGAACTTTGCGAGATTGCCACCTGTGTGCAATTGGAGACGGGTAAGGTTCCGAACCTGGAGATTATTTTGCGAAACCTAATAGTTGCCCTCGACCTGCGTTATCAGATGTTGCAGGCGGTCCGTGGTGGAGAAGAGATTGTTCGGGAATGGTCACTCCGATCCTCTTATGCGAGCGGAAAACGAATACGATTTGCCAACGGGCGGGAGGTCCTGGAAGGGACAACGCGCGGGCTCGAGAGCGATGGTGCGCTGCGTGTCGAAACTGACGAGGGTAAGATCCGGGTTCTTCGAGCCGGAGATGTTACAGAACTGCGTACGCTCGGTGTAGAACTAAGCACTGCCCGACTGCCCGAAAAGTGATGAGCCGCAATCGAAGCTTTAAATCGATCCACAATCGTGTTTGTCTTTCAGCAGTCTGCTAAGGAATTATTGCGAGAATCTATGCGCAGCGGCAAACGCATCGTGCTAACAACCTTCGGGTCCTTCGGTGACATTCATCCTTACATGGCGATCGGGCTGGAACTCCGGGCGCGGGGCCATAACCCCGTGATCGCCACCAGCGCCCTGTATCGGGAAAAGATCGAAGGCGCGGGCCTGAGTTTTGCACCGATGCGTCCTGATCTGCCTCCTCCCAGGGACCAGGATCAGGAGATGATGGACAGGATCATGGAACCAAGATCCGGCCCGAAATATCTAATGGAAGAACTCATTTTCCCCTACGTGCGCGAAGCTTATGCCGACTTGATGCAAGCCTCCAAGGGCTGTGATCTGCTGGTGACTCATCCAATCACGTTCGCCGGGCCGCTTGTGGCGCGAACGACTGGTATCCCCTGGATCTCTACCGCGCTGGCTCCTGTCTCATTTTTCTCGGCCTACGACCCACCCATGTCGCCATTTTGGCCATGGATCAATAACCTCCAACTCCTTGGTCCCCGTTTTATGAAGGCGTTTATGGATTTAGTGAAACGGAACTACCGAGCAAAGTTGGTAGATGAACTTCGAGAGGAGTTGGGTATTCCGGACTATGGAAATCCGGTTTTTGACGGGCAACACTCGCCGGCGCTCGTGCTTGCCCTCTTTTCAAGACACTTTGCCGTCCCGCAACCTGACTGGCCGGCGCAAACTCAGATTACGGGTTTTCCCTTCTACGACGGGTGGCACGAGAAGCCAATGCCGCCCGAGTTGTTGGACTTTTTAAACTCAGGTGCGGCGCCTATCGTGTTCACGCTGGGTTCCTCGGCCGTTTGGGTGGCGCGCGATTTCTTCCACGAGAGTATCGCCGCAGCGAAAAAGCTGGGACGGCGCGCGGTCCTGTTGATCGGCGATGAGCGCAACCTTCCGCAGGAACCTTTGTCGTCGGACATGATTGCAGTCGATTATGCTCCATTTGAATTGTTGCTTGAGAGTGGATCCGTCGTGGTCCATCATGGCGGAGTTGGTACTACCTCCCAGGGACTTCGTGCCGGTATTCCCACGTTAATCGTACCCTTTGCTTTCGATCAGTCGGACAACGCGGCGCACGCAGCCCGACTTGGCGCCAGCCGCACGCTTTATCGGCGCTCTTACAAGTCTGAACGAGTGGCGAGAGAACTCGACAACTTGTTGAGCAAACCTCAATATCCGTTGAAAGCCAGGGAAGTTGGTGCACTTTTGCGCAGTGAAAATGGAGCGGCGACCGCCTCCAACCTGATAGAAGAATTCCTGAATGGCTTCCAGAGAAAAGAAACAGCAAACGAAGATCCGGTCTATGCTTCTCGTAATTGACGTCGGAAATACCAATACTTCTTTGGGTGTTTACCGTGGGCCCGAGCTGGTGGCGCATTGGCGCCTGACCACAAACCGAGCTCGCACCGTCGACGAGTATGGTGTCCACGCGCGTAACCTGTTCGAGCTTGCCAGCCTCGACTTCAAAACCATCGACGCGATTGCAATCGCCTCGGTAGTTCCGCCGCTAAACTACACTTTGAAGACGATGGCCGAGACCTACTTCCATTTGACGCCATTCTTCGTGGACAACAGCGTCGACACAGGAGTCCGAATTCTTTATGAACCTCCTGCGGATGTAGGTGCCGACAGAATTGTAGATGCGGCGGCTGCCATTCATAAGTATGGCGCACCATGTATAGTCGTCGACTTTGGCACTGCCACCACGTTCAATGCTATCAACGCGCAAGGCGAATACCTCGGCGGCGTTATTACCCCCGGAATCATGATTTCCACGGACGCGTTATTTGATCGGACGGCGAAGCTGCCGCGGGTGGACATCAAACGACCGCAGAAAGTTATTGGGTCATCGACCATCAGCGCGATGCAGTCAGGGCTCTATCATGGCTACGTTGGTCTGGTTGATGGCGTGTTGCGCAAGATGCTCGAGGAAATGGGTGGTAAGGCTCGTGTGATTGCCACGGGCGGACTGGCACCTTTGATTGCCACTGGTTCCGAATTCATTGAGCAGGTTGATGAGACCTTGACGTTGGAAGGGCTGAGGCTGGTTTACGAACGGAATTTTAATTCAGAGACCAGAGTTCAAAGTCGAGGAGACAATAGGATCTGAAATTTGAGCTCTCAGATTTGAGAGCTCAAATCTTAGATCACTAGATCTGTGCGCTTTTAGACGTTGGACATTCGACAGTGAACCTTGGACATTGAATTACTTCAATTACTTCACCGAAATCGAAGACGCCTTTGTTCGTCGCCGCGGCAAGCATCTGCTACTCAGCCCAATGGACTGGGCCCTGATCGAAAGTTGGAAAACGCTGGAGGTCCCGCTGCATGTCGCATTGCGCGGGATTGAGAAGGCGTTCGACTCATGGGAAGCAAAGCCAAGGAAGCGCAGCGTCAAGTCCCTTCTTTATTGCCAGGAAGAAGTTGAGGCTCAGTACGCCGAGTGGTTGGAGTCTCGCGTCGGAGCCGAAACGGGTGGTGACGGTAAGGTTGCTGCAGCCGGATCGGAGGGTGAACGTTTGCCGTTTCCGCGGCAGGGGATTCTGGAGCACTTGCGGCGAGGAAGATCAGCTCTAGTGCAGGCGTCGGGTGAACGAAAACAATCGCAGGAAGATGATTTCACTGACGCGCTGACGCGGGCTGCCAGTCTGCTGGAAGAGTTGGAACGCGACTTCAAACAGTCGGCGGTTGCGGATGCGCAAAAACTCGAAGTCTCACTTACCGGCCTGGAGCGAATGTTGAGCGACGCAATTCGCTCGGTTGTCAGCGCGGACCGACTCGACGCAATTGCAAGCGAAGTCAAAGAACAGTTGCGCCCTTATCGCAAACACATGGACGCTACAGTCTACCAACAGACTTTCGACAACCTGCTGCTAAAAGGCCTCAGGGAGCAGTTTGCAGTGCCGCGGCTTAGTTTGTTCTACCTCTGA
>JBGTLM010000020.1:0-38772 GCA_041744135.1 Pyrinomonadaceae bacterium | reverse complement strand
AGCTTCTACCTGGGCCAGACGGCACCGACTGTACCGTGAGGCGCTCGGGGAAACAGCAACAGCGTGGGAAGGAAGAGCCGAAGCCACCGGGGCTCTGCTAAGAGAGCTCGATGTGGCGGCAGCACCAGCCTAAGCGAGGTGTCGCGCCATGAAAGCCCGTGACGAGGGGAAGGCGCAAGCAAGAAACTCGTCGTAGTTGCCCGGTGGGTGAGGTTACTACCAAGACCCACCTGAGCAAAGCTTAGCCAGCAACTCAGAAGCGAACCCGCGTGCGCCATCAGTAATGGTGGGTACGAGGCCGGGTGTAGCGAGGAAGCAGGCCGTGTGATAGAGCCCCGAAATGTAGGAGATCGTGGTCCATCAGGGATAACCACCTACGGAAGGGTGGGAAAGCCGACCCAGTCACCTCTGAGGGAAGGCAGCAGTTTCTGGTGCGCAAGGGCGAGTGCCGGAAACACCACCGGGGTCCAAGAGCAGGGCATGCGACCAGCGGGTAACACGGGAACTTGGGAGAGCCAGTTGTCTCCTTGCGCGGAAACCGGAAACGAGGTCTGCCGGAGAAAAGAGACCTGGCGCTGAGCGGAGGCTTCCTTGCCGCACAGTGAGCCGAGAGAGACGGGACACACAAAACGAAGGAGGGAGTAAGCAAGGTATCGCAGGGCGAAGTGACGAATGGAGCGCTGCGAGAAGGGCAACAGGAAGTCTTAGCGGAGCATAGTACCGACAGTCTGCTGCGGAGCAGATTGGGAAGGTGGGGAACCGAGGCCCAAGGGACCCACTGTAGGGAAGGCGAAGCCGGGCAGAACAGAAGCTGGAGGGAAAGATGGGCGAGACCTTGAGCTCACAACCTGTGTCAACGCGACTTCAGCGGATAGCAGAGCAGGCGAAGACACGACCAGAGATGGTGTTCACGACGCTGGCACACCTAATCGATGTGCAACTGTTGCGGGAAGCGTACCAACGGACGCGGAAAGATAGCAGTCCGGGGGTGGATGGGGTCACGGCCAGGGAATACGGCGTGAACCTGGAAGCAAACCTCAGCAACCTACACGAGCGGCTGCGCAAACAGCAGTATTACGCGCCGCCGGTCAAGCGCACCTACCTTGAGAAAGAGGACGGGAGCAAAAGACCGATTGGGATGCCGGTATTTGAAAGCAAGGTGGTCGAGCGGGCAGTGGTCATGCTGCTAGCAGCAGTCTATGAACAAGACTTCTATGATTGCTCCTATGGCTTCCGACCTGGCCGCAGTCCGCACCAGGCGCTGACGAAGTTAAGGAACCAAAGTGCGTGGGGGAACATCAACTGGGTGGTGGATGCAGATGTAAGTGGATGCTTCGACAACATCCCAAAAGGCGAGCTGCTGGCGGTAATCCGGCAGCGGGTCAACGATGGGGGGATATTGCGGCTGATAGGGAAATGGCTGAATGCGGGAGTACTGGATGGGGAGGAGCTGTTTTATCCCGAGAAAGGAACCCCGCAAGGAGGAGTAATCAGCCCGCTGTTAGCGAATATCTACCTCCATGAGGTGTTGGACCAGTGGTTCGAGCGGGACGTAAAGCCGCGCATGAAGGGGCAGTGCTTTCTAATCCGGTTTGCAGATGATTTCGTAATCAGCTGTGAGTTGGAGAGTGACGCGCAGCGCCTCATGGCGGTGCTGCCCAAGCGGTTTGGGCGCTATGGCCTGACGATCCATCCGACGAAGACGAAGCTCGTTAAGTTCAGTAGACCAAAGCTAAAAGACGATGGTAAGGGTAACGGCACGTTCGATTTTCTGGGCTTTACCCACTACTGGGCGCGCGGGCGTAAGGGAACCTGGGCAGTGAAACGAAAGACGGCGGCGAAGCGACTACGGCGTGCCGGAAAACGAGTCTGGCAGTGGTGTCAGCACCATCGACATGACCCGCTGCGCGAGCAACACAAGACTTTGAGCTTAAAGCTGCGGGGACACTATCAGTACTATGGTATCCGGAGCAACTATGCCAGCTTGCGTGTTTACTATGAGCATGTGAAGTGGGCGTGGCGTAGCTGGCTCGCCCGTCGCGGCGGCAAGAAGCGTATGACCGTCCAGCGCTTCGAGGAGCTGCTCGCAGTCTTTTCGTTGCCACCACCCCGGATCGTCCACTCCATCTGACGGCGTCTGCAGGGCAGCTAACGTTCTGCGCTAGTGCGCGTGCCGACGCACTGGTGAACTGACGAACCGGATGCGCGAATTGCGCACGTCCGGATCTGTGGGGGGCCTGGTGGGCAACCGCTGGGCCTACCCGGAGTACTGACCTCATGAGACCGCGGCTTGAGTGAGTTGCCAAGTGATTGGTCTTGTACCCTAACGGTTGGAACAGTGGTGATCTCGGATCTCAAGCCTCAGATCTTAAGTCTCAGATCTTGAAAAGCAACTGAGTGGTTAGAACTTGCCCATGAGAATGAGCACTCCGATAACTATAAACGCGACTGCCGCGGCTCGCTTGATCCACATCAACGGTATGTAATTGCCGATCACACTTCCAACAACCACACCAATCGCCGAGACCGCAGTCAATGCCAGGGCCGCTCCGATGAAAACTGCCCAGGGTCGCTTCGACTGCGCTGCCATAGTCATCGCCGCAAGCTGGGTTTTGTCTCCCATCTCTGCCAGAAAAATCACACCAAACGTCGTCAGAAAGACCCGCCAGTCCATGTTAGTCCCCGCCTTTCACCCGAATTCTCGAATGACGTCGCTGTAAGTACGAAAGTTGAGATCACCGCTGTCCCAACGTTAGGTCGGTCCCACTCGCGGTAGCGGTGGGTCTTGGCTTCTCAGCACGCAAGCCTCCGTCTCATGAGGTCAGTACCACCATGCGGTAGCGGGTGGGTGATGGATACTCAGCACTCGATCGCCGTCTGACGGATTACTATCCCAGACTTTGATGGTTGAGCATAGCTAACGAGGACCCACCCGCTACCGCATGGTGGTACTGACCTCATGGGGCCGGCGGCGTGAGTGATTTCACACAGTCACCACCGCTCACCGGTCTATGCTGGGAGACACTTCTCCCATCGAGCCAAACTGCAGGATTCCCATTTTTATACCATTCACTGGTGCTTTGCCCACTCCCATCTTACAATTCCAAAGTCATTCCGTAAGCTCTTGTTCCTTTAGCTACAAATGGGCGACATCACCAACAATTTTCTCGGCACGGAAAGATTTAGGATCCGCAGACGGTTGGGCTCCGGAGGAATGGGTGTGGTCTATGAAGCGCATGACCGGCAAACGGACAAAGTCATTGCCCTGAAAGCTCTGACGCGCACCGAAGCCTCACACATCACTCGTTTCAAACATGAGTTTCGGTCATTAGCGGATGTCTCACATCCGAATCTGGTCGCGCTTTATGAGCTTATGTCCGACGGTGAATATTGGTTCTTCACAATGGAACTAGTAGACGGAGGCAATTTTCTCGAGTATGTCCGTCCCGGGTACAAAGCGCAGCGTAGTCAACCTTCTCTCACGCCGACGCTGCTCAGAGCTGCCTCGGGCGAAGCCGTGGAGACTGCGGATAGCGAGGCAGAAACCCAGCAATTGGACTCGATAAGGACAACCTTCGTCGAGGATACGCTTCCCGATATTTCAATCAACACAAGATTGTCGCGATCCAGCCTCGATCTCGATCGTTTACGGCTCGCCCTGCGGCAGCTCGCCGAGGGTCTTCATGGCCTGCACGAGACCGGCAAGCTGCATCGCGACATTAAGCCTTCCAACGTCCTGGTGTCGAAAGAAGGCCGGGTGGTGATTCTTGATTTTGGCCTCGTCGCCGAAGTGCAGGGCCAGGGATTACACGACAGTATCAGCCTGGCCGGGACTCCAGACTACATGTCTCCGGAACAGGGAGGGCAACTGCCAATTTCAACCGCCAGCGATTGGTATAGCGTAGGCGTGATGTTGTATCAGGCACTTACCGGCCGGCTTCCTTTTTCGGGCAGGTTTTTTGAAGTAATGATGAACAAGCAGAGCTTAGATCCTCCAGCGCCGGCAGAACTCGTTCAAGGAGTCCCGGAAGAACTGAATGATCTCTGCGTCAGCCTGCTTCGTCGCAAGCCTAAGGATCGGCCCACCGGTCGAGACGTTTTGAGAATCCTGGGCCACGGTACAAGTGGACCTCTGAATCGGCCTTTGATGCCAACGCCGGCGTCATCGCTGCGCAGTGTACCCTTCATCGGCCGCGAACGGCATAAGCGAGAACTCCTTGACGCTTTTAGCGCCACGCGACAAGGCCAAACGATCACGGTCTACGTTCATGGCGATTCGGGTGCCGGTAAAACTGCTTTGGCGAGGCATTTTCTAGACGATTTGCGAGCTCACGAGAGCAATGTGGTAATACTCGAGGGTCGTTGCTATGAACGAGAATCAGTGCCCTACAAAGCACTCGATGGCGTGATCGACAGCTTGACCAAGTATCTCCTGGCGCTTCCCGGGGTGAAGGCGGAAGCCTCGATGCCCCGCGACGTGCTCGCGCTCGCGCGGTTGTTTCCGGTAATGCTGCAGGTTGATTCAGTCTTTAACGCTCCTCAGCGCGAACAGGAGATCCCTGATCCCTTCACGCTGAGACGTCGCGCCTTCGCCGCGTTGCGCGAACTGCTGGGCCGTATTTCCGACCGCCAACCCCTTGTGCTCTACATCGATGATCTGCAATGGTCTGATGCCGATAGCACCACGCTGCTGGGTGAGCTCCTTCGGCCTCCAGACCCGCCGCCACTTCTACTGGTGGCCAGCTTTCGCAGTGAGGATATCGAAGCCAAGCCTTTTCTCAGAACACTCCTCAACAGCACGGGCACTGAGAGCCGGCGGGAGCTACGCGTAGCAACTTTGAATAAAGAGGAGGCGCGCGATCTTGCCCACCGTTTGCTCGGTTCCAGCGCGCCCGCCATGGAACCCGTGGTGAATTCGATTATTCGCGAAGCGCGGGGAAATGCTTTCTTACTGGAGCAACTGGCTCGCTACGCGTCAACGAGCGATCAAACAGCGACCACCGGCATCAGTCTCGGGGTAATGCTCAAATCGCGGCTGCGTAATCTTCCTGAAGGAACGCGTCAGTTTGTTGAGGCGCTGGCTGTTGCCGGGCGGCCAATTAATCCGGAAGTCGCCTACCAGGCGGCAGGATTGTCAGGCGATGAGCTGCCACTAATAAGTTCCTTGCGCGCCGCGCAGTTCCTTCGTAGCGGTGGTTCCAATCACACGGTCGAGCTTTATCACGATCGCATTCGAGAAACACTGGCATCACAACTTGACCATAAAACCGTGGTCCAGATTCACAGGCGCCTGGCCCACGCCCTGGAAGCGCGCGGCATTGACGACCCCGAGGCACTCTTCGAGCATTACATGGGCGCGGGGGAGCGAGTGCGCGCCGCCACACACGCGGGCGTGGCGGCCAAGAAGGCGGCTGATGCTCTGGCGTTTGATCGCGCCGCGGCCTTTTTCCGCCGGGCCCTGGAATTGGCTCCCTCAAGAGGTGCTGAACTCATCGAACTTAAACATGGTCTCGCTGAAGCTCTGGCTTATGCCGGCCGGCCGGCCGAAGCCGCGCAGGCCTACCTTGACTTAGCCCGTGACACGTCGGCAGCGCGGAGCCTGGACTACCAGCGCCGGGCCGCCGAACAGTTACTGATGGGAGGTCACATCAAAGAGGGTCTCGAGATCATGCGATCGGTGCTGGCGGCTGTCGGGTTCACCTTGCCCGCTGGTCCAAAGAGAGCTCTGCTTTCGTTGATACTGAAGCGGATTCAGATCCGTCTGCGCGGACTCAACTTCACGGAACGCGATGCGGGCGAGATTTCCCAGGGGGATCTGTTCCGGATAGATCTCTGTTGGGCGGTTTCGGCGGGGCTGGGGGTGGTTGATCTCATCCGCGGCGCGGATTTTCAGTGCCGCCACCTGCTGCTTGCATTGCGCGCCGGTGACCCATTCCGGGTAGCGCGAGCCATGGCCATGGAGGCGGCCCAGACTGCATCACGCGGCGGACCAACCCGGAAACGAGCCTCGAAGATTGCGCAGCGCGCTGACGAGTTGGCTCATCGCGTTGGGCATCCGCATGCCATTGGTCTGGCGATCTGGGCCAGCGCTGTAGGCGCCTACATGGTGGGCCACTGGAAGAAGGCCGCGGAACTTTGCGAGCAGGCTGCCGAAGTCCTGCGAGATCAGTGCACCGGGGTTACCTGGGAACTAACGATAGCAAATCGTTTCATGCTCAACGCGCTGATTAACTTGGGGCGTATAGCCGAAGTCTCGAGGCGTGTGCCTGCTCTGCTGGCCGCCGCTCTGGAACAGGGAAATCTCCTCGCCGCAATGGACATGCGCACGCGTTTAAATCTCATCTGGCTGGCGGCCGATGACCCCAACGGGGGGCGCGCCGAAGTGATCGAAGCCCTGAAAGCCTGGCCTCACGAAGGCTTCCATCTTCAACACTACACATCCATGCACGCGCTGGCCCAGATAGAACTCTATACAGGCGACGTCGAAGTTGCCTGGAAACATATTCAAGGTCAATGGAAAGCTCTGGAGCAGTCTATGTTGCCTCGGATTCAAGTCTTGAGAATTGAAGCCATGCACCTGCGGGCCCGTGCCGCCCTCGCCGCGGCGCCCGGCAGTAATGACAAGAAACATCGTCTTAAAGTGGCTGGGAACATGGCTCACCGCATTGCTCAAGAGAAGATCGCCTGGGGGCTGCCTTTTGCCAGTCTGGTGCGGGCGGGAATAGCGCACCAGCAAGGAGAATCATCTAAAGCAGTTTATCTCCTATCAGAAGCTGTCGAGAACTTTGATTTGGCGGATATCGATCTCTATGCGGCAGCTACGCGTCGCCGGTTAGGCGAAATAATCGGGAGCGAACGTGGCCGGCAACTCATTGCCGAAGCCGATGCCTGGATGCGCAAACAGGAAATCAAGAACCCCATTGCGATGACCCGAATGCTGGCACCCGGTTTTGATTGACCAGTTGGTTAGGAGGATTACCAATCTCGGATCTCAGATTTGAAATTTTAGATCTGAGATCTGAGATCTGAGATCTGAAATATGGATACACTCAATACTCTCACCTACGAAGTCACGGGCCCCATCGCTCGCATTACTCTCAACCGTCCTGAGCGCGGCAATGGCATCACGTTGGAAATGCCGGCCGAATTAGCGGCTTGTGTGGAGCGCGCCAACCTGGACCCAGGCGTTCATGTGATCGGCCTCGCGGGAAACGGCAAAGGCTTTTGCGGGGGTTATGACCTGGTCGTTACAGCCGAGCAAAGGCTCGGTCTAGACCAGGGGTTAACCAGTTGGCCTACAGGTTCGCCAATGGATCCCAAGGTCCAGATCGCTAACCATGATCCTCACGCCACCTGGGACCCCGTGCTTGATTACGCCATGATGAGTCGCAATGTCCGTGGATTCATGAGTCTCTTCCACAGCGATAAACCAGTCATGTGTAAAGTCCATGGCTTTTGCGTAGCCGGCGGCACTGACATGGCACTCTGCTGTGATCTCCTGATCATTGAGGACCGAGCCTCGATTGGGTATCCTCCTGCGCGCGTGTGGGGTGTGCCTACAACCGCGCTCTGGGCCTACCGCGTCGGGGTGGAAAAAGCTAAACGGCTTCTCTTCACAGGAGATTGCCTCTCCGGAAAGCAGGCGCTGGAATGGGGCCTGGCAACTGAAGCACCGCCGGCAGAGCAGCTTGACGAACGATTCGAACGACTACTTGAGCGCGTAGCGCGTCTTCCCATCAGTCAATTGGTAATGATGAAGCTCATGATCAATCAAACTATGTTGGCCCAGGGTCTGAACACGGCGCAGGTCCTGGCTACGATGTTCGACGGCATCGCTCGCCACACTCAGGAAGGCTACGCATTTCAAAACCGGGCGGCCGAGGTTGGTTTTAAGCAAGCCGTCAAAGAACGAGATGAACCATTTGCCGATGCCGGAGCGGTGACCGTTGAGAGCTAGTTGCCTGTATCAAAGGCTTTGCTTAGCGACTTCATTCACACCCAGCTTTAGGTATTTGTCGGAAAAACACTTAAACGAGTGTGAACATGCCTGAAAGGCATGAAGTTAGTAGCCGGGGGCAGCGCCCCCGGGTAGGCGAAGGTTCAGTCCCGACCCTGAAAGGGTCGTAGTCACGACGAACTCATCACACGGGCTGAATCTTTGACTGGGCTGCGACCTCTTCCGGGTTGGTAAGCTTTACAGTTTTCCGGGGGCGTTGCCCCCCGACTATTGACTTCGTCTTTTTGGGACAAGGCGACTCTTTTGGAGATGAACCGATATGATCTTCAGCAGTCCTCACAAAGCTGTAACGATTCCGGAGACCTCACTTGCAGAATACGTTTTGCAGCGCGCTCCGGAGTTTGGTGACAAACCTGCGCTCATCGATGGGTCCAACGGAGGCCGTATCATCACCTTCAGGGAATTGGTCCCCACTATACGTAAGCTGGCGGCCGGTTTAGCGAGCCACGGCTTTGTGAGAGGCGATGTACTAGCCATCTACAGTCCCAATTCTCCTGAATATGCGTTGGCTTTTCACGCCGCCGCAATGCTGGGTGGCGCCACTACCATGGTGCCGCCTTTGTTTACCGCTACGGAAGTAAAAACCCAACTAAGAGACTCGAGTGCTAACTATCTACTGACAATTCCGCAGTTACTGGATAAAGCGAATCAGGCGAGACAAGGCAGCAAGATCCGGCAGATCTTTGTCATTGGCGACACTGAAGGTGCAGTCCCTTTCACGTCCCTGCTGGAACATGATGGCCCGCTTCGGGAAATCAAAATCAACACTCGCAGCGATCTGGTAGCCTTACCCTACTCGAGCGGCACTACCGGCTTTCCCAAAGGGGTGATGCTGACACATTACAACCTGGTTTCCATGTTGTGCCAGCTTCACGCCAGCGAGGCGCTCACTGAAAATGACATCATGATCTGTCTGGTACCGATGTCCCACCTTTACGGTTTGCACGTGGTTGTTAATCTGGGACTCAGCCAGGGAGCTACCATAGTGACCCTCCCGCGCTATGACCTGGGGCAATTCCTGCAAACACTCGAGCGCTACGGAGTCACGGTGGCGCCCCTCGTCCCGCCCCTTGTGTTGGAACTGTCTCGCGTTCCGGAAGTGGATCAATACGATCTCTCCAGCCTGCGGCTGCTTCAATGCGGTGCGGCTCCGCTCGCTGCTGAGGTGGCCGAGAAGTGTTCAGCGCGTTTGGGGTGTCCAATTCGGTTTGGTTACGGTCTGACGGAGGTGAGTCCACTCTCCCATTCCAGCTTGGCTTCAATACCTGATAAACAAGGCTCGGTCGGATACTGCTTGCCTAATACTGAATGCAAGATCGTTGACTACGTTAGTGGCGTCGAGCTCGGTCCCAATCAGGCAGGCGAGATCTGGGTTCGTGGGCCGCAAGTTATGAAGGGCTATCTCGGCAACAACCAGGCAACAGCGGAAATGATTCGCGAGGACGGATGGTTGCGTACGGGCGACATTGGTTATGCGGAGGAAGACGGGCGATTGTTCGTGGTCGATCGGTTGAAGGAACTAATCAAGTATAAGGGGCGCCAGGTGGCGCCGGCTGAACTCGAGGCAGTTTTGCTATCTCATCCGGCAATCGCTGATGCCGCTGTGATTCCCAGTCCGGATGAAGAGGCCGGCGAAGTACCCAAAGCCTTCGTGGTGCTTAAAGGCGCAGCCACCGTGGGCGAAATTATGGAGTTCGTTTCGGCGCGGGTCGCACCGCACAAACGAATCAGGCTGGTGGAGTTTGTGAGCGAGATTCCGAAAAGCCCGGCAGGAAAGATATTGAGACGCGTGCTGGTCCAGCGTGAGCGAGAGAAACCGTCACCTAAAGCCTAATTCCAATTGCTTGCAATCCAATCAAATGTCGGCTGTAGGTCATAGTCGTTCGCTGTCTTAATCAATTCCGGAACGGCTTTCCAATCGTCAAGTGCTGTCTGCCGGAGCAGCGGTGGATTAAGTCGCCAGTAGTGCGGTCGGAGCAAATGTCGACTCATTATGGCATCTGCCTCGACAACTCCGTCAAAAAGAATGTTGAGGAGGGGCTCCGCCGGTAATCGGAACGGGTTTAGCATCCACTGGATAATACCCCAACCTTTGGTATTGAGGCTGACTATGGTCGGACTAAATCCGGTTCCGAGCGATAAGAGGCAAACATCCTCAAGATCCGGACGAGGCTGGTGGTGGCCCAGGGCTAAAGCGATTGCCGCGGTGCTTGGGTTGTTTGCCATCATGCCGCCGTCAACATGACCCTGGTGAGACGGAAAGATTGTCGGGGCTGCCGCGCTCCGAAGAGCAACATCAACGATAAGCTCCTCCAGATGATGTGAGCCAGGGAAGTTGTGAGAAAAAACCGGGCACCAGTCATGCTTCCTGATGTCGTCAAGTTTGAAGGAGGGCGCCAGGAGTTTGTGTTTCTTAATATCGCCGAGACGGGGACTGCCGGGAAAATGACTCTCCAGAAGATTTCTAAAATTGGTATTACTATACTTTGGTCGAAAGAGATGGAAACGGGAGGGCGAAAACACAGATCTGAGGTTCTCGATAGAGTAGAAATCAACAAGCGTATCGGCAGTATGTCCGGAGGCCAGGGTGAGAGCAACTATCGAGCCCGTCGACGTGCCGGCGAAAAGATCCACCTGCTCCAGCAAATTCGGAAACCGGTCGACCAGGCGCTTGACTAGCGTGGCCATCAACGATCCACGGACGCCGCCACCATCGAACGTCATGATTCGATATCGGGCCATCGCTCTTAGGCCCCGACTGCAGCTTGCCGCCGGGCATTCATTTGCAACACGCCTGATTCAATTAAATCTTGATGCAGCAGTCCGTTTTTGTCCGTGACCATGGTTGGCTTAAAGTAACTCGCATAGCGGGATTCAACCCGAAATGCCGGCGTGTACATGTGATCGAGTGGTTCGGTGCTGCTGATGAAAGTACGTGGCCTGGGGCGAGCTGGGATCCAACCCAGTCCTGTGAACGAAGTGGTCAAACGTTGCGCACAGATCAGCAGGTTGTTGCCCAGCGCGAGCACCATCTGAGCCTTAGTCAGCTTGGAGCGGTAAACTTTGGCAAAACCAACGGCGTGCTTCACCATGCGGCCGTGAAATCCTCTGAGGCTCTGCAGGTCGTTAACAAACTTCACCACCTCAGGGATGTCATCCAATGGCTTTTGCAGGATGGTGGTTCCGTCCATGTCGCGAAGCTTGGTATCGGGGAGTATCGTGCCCTTCTCCACCGACTCGAAAAAATAAGGCGTCCCCAGCAGCGGAATCGAGAGCGTGATAAATGATGGAAGAGTGATCTCCGGGGTGCCGGTTATGAACTCCAACTCGCGTCGCAGGTCAGCAATGCTGCGGGTGGTAACATCGAGCATCAGACCATATCCAAACACCACTCCCGCATTCAGAGATTTAGTAACCATCTCGACTTGGGGCGACGAAGTATTCTGCAATTTGTTGAATCTGCGTAACCAGTCGTTATCAAACGATTCAAGACCGCTAAAGAGCATCTCGCAGCCGGCATCTTTTACGAGTCGCAAATTTTCGTCGCTCCGGTAGAAATCGTTGGTGACGAGGGCGTTCCAATGCTGAAACTGGCCCGCCCGGCGCATCTCATTGATCAAGCCGATGCGAGCCCGGAAATGATTCCGGTCGCTTCCATAAAAATTATTATCGATGAAGAGCATTCGACGTCTCTTGCCCGACGCCATAATCTGCTTCCGGATGTGATCCAGGTCGTAAGTTTGATACGGACGTCCCTCAGCCGTAAGCGCGCAGAACGAACAACGGAAATTGCAATAACGGGTTGATTCTACATACCCGATTCTTCCTAACCAGTAAGCCAGGTCGTAACGCGGGAGCATCTGCTTAGCCACATACCCGGGACCAAAAGCTTCGGCGATCACCTCGCACAGCTCTTCTATGTCCCCCAGACAAGTATAGTCAAAAAACTTTTTTGATAGCAGCGGCAATGCCCGGACTGGTGGGCCACCAGCGACGATAATGACTTTCGGATTCTTGCTCCGGGCATACGCTGTGAGATGCAGCATGCGATCGAAGCTGTTAGTTAGACCGGTGAGGACTACCATATCAGGCCACCCGAACAGCTGTTCATGCTCTAACGGGCCACTGGTTACTTCGTTGTAGCAACGAAGGTCACACAAATCACGCGCGAAGGCCCCCGCCAGGTAAATCGGACCGACGGCGTAAGGCATTTTGTTGGTTCGGTGAATCGGTTGTCGGGAATCATCAAAGTAGCAGTTCACAATGAGGACGCGCTTGCGAGGCAATGCTACGGAATTCCGTGGGGGGTGCATCTCCTGCATGAAGCTTCTCCTGCAAAACACCGCTAGTTAACCGGCCCTAGCCTGGGATTATCCGTGGCCAGTTGATGGCCGTAAAAGCAAATTAGCGAAGGCGCGTCGGTTGGAAAGGAGCTAACCGGAGAACGCGCGCTACTCTACTCTCTAACCTGTCGTTAGGCAATTGTTGTTTTCCCTGAATCCGGAATGCCTGGAGCTCGCGCTCAAACTGAAAGCGACTCTCTGGCAAAGCACTGCTGCAGCATGCGTGCCAAGGAAAAGCCAAGCCTCACAAGTGGATTTTGGGGTCGGGAGAAAGCAAAAACCTCGTACCAAACTGAATCTGCGCCGGCGTCCCATTCGATTGTGAAGCGCTCCTCCCCACATTCGACGTGATCAGGCAGAGTGCCTTAGGCAAAACCCGAATCTCTTCAAAGGCGCGTCTTCGTTGATAAGATAAACGATTCGAGCGGCGCTGAGAGATCAGAAACCAAACGCTTTCGCCTGGATGGCAGCGGTTGCACCCACCTCAAGGGGTGTTTCATCTGGCACTATTTTCACCCAACCGAGGTCAAACTGCTTCCAGTTTCGCAGCGCCGCGAACGCACGCTCGTAAGTCCCCTTTCCCGTGCGTAGCATGATGAGATTGCGATCGACATTGTAACCCGGCCGGAAGTTGGCCTGCGGCAGCGCCGACTTCGGGGTACGAAAACAGCAGCTCGCACTGAGAAGAAATAAATCGTCGAATTGTTTCTGGGGAGGGTTGGCAAAGCAAGAACATTGGTGAGAGCCCGCGAAGCGCGGCGAAAGCACAAAGCCTGGGGCGTGAGCCCCAGGTTAACCACAAAACAAATTCATAGCCCGTGAAGCGGGCGACAGTGCCCTGTCAGAACAGGAAGCGGTAGCGACCTGGTCTGGTTGGCTCTCAGCGAACTAGATAGAGATCGTTGAATAAGACCCGCACTAACAAGATCATTCATCTGCTGTCGCCCGCTTTGCGTGCTCGCAGCCGTTCTTCGATACGCTACCTAGGGTTCCGCTTCGCTCCACCCTAGGCTTTATGCTTTCGCCACGCTCCGCAGGCTCTAAATCCGCTTCGCCTAGTCCTTTGTTTTGTCTCCTAATGATGCGGCGCGGGCCCGCGGATGATGTTTATCATAGGACGAACGCAGATGGCGATCGGTGATGTGTGTGTAGATCTGGGTGGTAGAGATATCGCTGTGACCCAGCAACGCCTGTACCGAACGGGAGTCGGCTCCATTCTGTAGCAGGTGCGTGGCAAAGCTGTGTCGCAATGTGTGGGGCGAGATGTCCCTCACTCCCGCTTTGACTGCGTAACGCTTAATCATGGACCAGACAAACTGCCTCGTCAGTGGTTTACCGCGATTCACAAACATGTACGCTGACGTCGCTTTCCCGTAGGTTGCTTTAACGCCACTGTACTGCTGCAGCCAGTGAACCGCACTCTTGCCGATCGGAACGCAGCGCTCTTTACTTCCTTTGCCGTGGCAAATTACCAGCCCCGAGAGAATATCCACCTCCGCCTGTTTTAATGAGACCAGTTCGGACACGCGCAGTCCGGCTCCATACATTACTTCCAACAGCGCTCGGTCCCGAATGCCCTCCTCTGTCGAAGTATCGGGCGCGGCAAACAACTGGTCGATTTCGTCTTCAGTTAGAAATTGCGGCAGATAAGCAAAGCGCTGTGGCGTGTCGAGATCTTCGGTCGGGTGGTTTTTAGTGTGGCCGTCGAGCATGAGAAAGCGAAAGAACCCGCGCGCCGCGCTGACGGCCCTGGCCACTGAAGGTGGCGAGAGGCCTTCTCGGGAAAGTCCTGCGATCCAGTGCCTCAAGTCCGGTCGGGTTAACTCCTGGATTGGCTTAGCTGTTCGGGTGGCCCATTTCTCCAAACGCGCAAGATCTCTCGCGTAACTCTCGAGTGTGTTACGAGCCAGGCCCTTCTCAACCTGGATGTAGGTCAGAAATTCTTTGACTAGATCGCGCTGTGAAGTTGTCTTTTTCAAGTCGTTATTCTGAGGCGAAGCCTAAGACCACCGATGTTGATTTGAAACCGGAAGTTCAGAGTTCAACCTTCAGGTTGTGGCCTGGCGCTACGGACAAGCTAAGGCTCGAACTCTAAACTGCTTGAACTCTAAACTTATTATAGACGCAAAGAGTTGTGTGGCTTAGCTATTCGTAACGCAGGCACTCGATGGGGTCGAGGCGCGAGGCTTTGCGGGCGGGCCAGACACCAAAGATCAGACCAACGCCGATTGAGACGCTGAGACCGGTAATCACCGCCCAACTGGGAATGGATGCGGGCAAGCTGGGAACAAGCAACATGACGATTTTGCTTATCCCGACAGCCAAAACGACACCCAGAATCCCACCCAGAAACGTGAGGGTTATCGCTTCAAAAAGAAATTGACGCACGATGTCTTTCCGGCGTGCGCCTAACGCTTTCCGCACTCCGATTTCCTTCGTCCGTTCCGTGACGCTGACCAACATGATGTTCATCACACCAATTCCGCCCACCAGGAGTCCCAGGCTGGAGATCGCAATCGCGATCAGGCCTACCAGTGCCGTGATGCTGTCAAACTGTTCGATGAACTTGTCTGCCGTTTTGATGTCAAAATTATTCGAGTCGCCGAACTTCACGTTGCGTCGTCGCCGCAAAATTTCCTCGGCTTGCGTCAACGCCTCGGTCACTTGCCCTGAACGGCCGCGGATGACTAAGAGTAAATAACCTTTAGCCGGTGCAACCTTCTGAGCTGTGCGGAGAGGAATGAAGACGGCATTGTCTTCTTCATTCTCGCCGAAGAAACCGGCCTTTCGTTTTTCCAATACCCCGACAATCTGGAAGTTATAACCGCCCATACGGACCTTCGTTCCGGAAATCTGATTCTGGCCTGGGAAGAGCGCATCCGCGGCGTTGACCCCAATCACAATTACGTTGGCGCGCTGCTGATCGTCCAGATCGGTTATGAACCGGCCTTCTTTGAGAACGATGTTGGAGATGTCTGCATAGTTTGACGAAACGCCTTGCGTGTTTCCCCAGCGGTAATTGTGTCCCTGGTAAGTGATGTTGTCGTCAAAAGGGCCGCCGCTGTAGCCAATGTTTGGCGCCACCTCAGCTACCTCGTCGACAGCGCTTGCTTGCGCCTCGATGGCCTCGGCGTCGGCCACTGTCAAAGGCTTGCGCGTTCGTTCAGAGCGATCCTCGCCGACGCGGGGTCCAGTTGAAAGATGAAACGCATAGATGTTGTTGGTCCCGTATTCCTCAATGATAGAAACGATGTTCTGGCGCAGACCGGTCAAAATAGAGGCAATGATTATGGCGGTCATTACTCCAATCACAATTCCCAGCACGGTGAGAAAACTACGGAACTTGTGCGCGCGCACACTATCCAAGGCCATCGCCAGCGTTGCGCGTAAGACGCCTTGAGGAAGTTTTAGTTTAAGTTTCACGTAACTGGAATAACTACGAATTTCTGTCGTGTGCCCTGCTTACGGGCGTCTGAACTATGTCGCCTGCGTTAGCGCCAGAATGGGATCGAGTCGAGCCGCTTTGAATGCCGGATAGATGCCGGCAATCATGCCAATCGCCGTCGACACAATAATTGCCAGCAGAATGTAGCCAACCGTGATGGTCATGGTGATCGACGCGAGAGTCGTGATTAATTGAGTCACCCCCCACGCCAGCAGTAATCCAAGTAGCCCTCCCAAAACGCAGAGGATGGCCGACTCAATCAGAAACTGGAGCAGAATTTGTTTCCTGGTTGCGCCTACCGCTTTGCGCAACCCCACCTCAAAAGTTCTCTCAGTGACACTAACCAGCATGATATTCATCACCACGATGCCGCCTACCACGAGCGTGATCAGAGTAATCGGCACGACAACTGCGGCAATGCTGCCCGTAAACTGATCGATCTGGTTGTTGAGTTCTTCGACATTAACGACCCCGAAATCGTCCTCTTCATTGCCCTTCAGTCCATGCTTGTTTCTCAGCGCCACGCGCGCGTCTTCAAGTGCCCCTTGAAATGTTTCACGGTTGCCGGTCTTTCCGTGTATCTGAAGGTTATTGCGGCCGAAGATCTGCATTTGCGTGGTAACCGGAAGATAAATATGACGGTCAAAAGAATCGCCGAAGAATGAGCCACGCTTTTCTTCAACGCCCACTATCCGCATTGGCAACCCACGTACTTTCAAAATCTTGCCTACCGCGCTCGAGTGAGGGAAAAACTTCTCTCTGATATCGGCGCCCAGGACGCACACGAGGGCTGAGCGCTCAACTTCATCGGGCCAAATGAATCGACCGTCCTCAACAGTCTTATCCTCGATGTCTACCATGTTAGCGCTGACGCCGATGATGCGGGCGCCAGGAAACTCAATTCCGTCCTGCTTGAGATCCGTTCCACCATTGGACTGAGCTCCCACTTCGCTGCACGAACCGCAGTGGTCGCGGACCCACTCATAATCCTCCCAGGTGAGGTTCTTGTTGCGCCGGTTACGAAGCTCGAATTCCTCATCAGACATGCGGCCATGAAAAGCCATGCGGGCGATCATGAAATGGTTGCTGCCCAGGACCTTGCTCACCTTTTCGACGACGTAGGTATTGAGGCCGCTGATCGACGCCCCGACCACCACCACCGAAGCGACGCCGATGATGATCCCTATCAGAGTCAAAAACGCGCGAAGTTTGTGGGCGAAAATCGACTGCAGGGCAATCTTCATGGCGTCAGAATAGAAGGAGAAAAGGGCTTTCATGATTTGGCCAGGGGCGTGGCGGCAACCCGCTTATCGGGCTGTACGACAGATCTCGCGAGAAAGTTTGTGGACAATCCTCGCCAGGCGTTCCAGCTTCGCCGGGGCGATTTACCTCACTGATGAAGAGGAGAAGGTCACACAACGTTAACGGGAAAGCCTGAGACTTATTAACAGTTAAGTCAGTTCCCCGGCCGGCTCAGCGGTTGGTTTAAGCGCAAACTTGTCCGCCCAGCGGATTCGCCCGGTCACTTGCATCACCACAAACAGCGTAACGATCGAGCCCGTAGTGATTGCCAATCCAGTGAAGCCCTTCAGGAAAAACGCGTAGGAGAACATTACCAGGTAGATGAACTGTGCCAAAGCAGCCTCCCTGCTGGCGAAATGCAAACCGACGACGAGCCGAAGATAACTGACGACCAGAAAGACCGAGACGGCAGCTGAAATCGCAAACGCCATGTGAATTGATACGTGGTCAACAAGGTAGGCAAGCAGTAGGTGGAATGAAAAGAAGGCCGCAGCCAGGAAGAAGTAGTTCATTGGGTGCAGCTCGATTCTACGCATGGTTGTGATGATGAGCATGATGAAGAAAAAGAAGAAGAGGGAAACAGGTGCGAATAGACTTATCCTTCCGGCAAGTGGGCCCGGTTGCAACTTTTCCGGCATTACCATGGCAATCTGATATCCGGACAACAAATTCTTGAAAGACCAGGTCAGGTCCCAGCCTTTGTCAGTCTCAAGCTTGTGGGAAGGCGATAGGGTGTTGTCAGGAAAGTCGATGTCCTTGAAGTTTGTTTTCATCCTGAGGCTGAAGTCGCGAACTTGCATGACATCCTGACCTCCAAAGCTATAGCGCCACTCGTTCAGCCCCTGGGATCTATATCCTACCGCCAGCTGCACGGCTTTCCCCGCCGCCACCTTGATCCTACCCATCGACGCGCCATCACGGCTGGTTATTGGTACTGCGGCGCCATCTAGGTTGAACGTTAGATCGTCGTACATGGCTTGGGCCGTAGGGAACTTCAGAACGAAATCGACCGCTTCCTCCTGGTCACTCGGGTTGCGAAATCCATAGAGACCCGAAAACGCAACTTTATACGTGCTGTACCAAAGCAAGCCCTTCTGCCGGTGCTCGAGATCGAGAGCCACATCAATCACACTGCTTTCCAAGGGCAAAGGCGTGATTACCGGTTCGGGGATCGTCTTAACTGTTTTCTTGCCGTTCTCCGTGATCTCCTCAGACTTCGGAACAATTCGCGTGAATGAGGCGCTGGGCGGCGCCTGGTTTTGTGGAGTCCCCCAGGTTGACGCCACCCGATTCTCCGCTACCGCATCGAGCGAATAGGTGCGTGAGAAAATCGTGCCGCCGAGGATTGCCCAAGCGATTGATGCACAGACGAAGATTAATGCAATAGCAATGATTCGTTTTGTCATGACAGTACTCCCAAAAGCAGATCGGTTTGTTTGGATAACTTCAGCCGGGGGCAGCCCCATATCAGCCCGTGTTTATGTTCCATCTTCAAATGGAAGTGACAGAGGCGACAATGTGGCGATCCACAGCAAGACTATGTGATAGCTACATGACCCTTGGCGACGCATAAGCATTCCACAGTGACGAAGACTCAAAGACTTCAGATCTGAGATCTGTAGACTGACAGATCCGCCCCGCCTAGTGATTAATCTGCACCTACGGCGACGGGGGCAGGCATTTCGAGGTTAATGTCCGGAAAAGAACCCCGGCCGAAGAACACATGCCATGCAAACCGGTTAAGTATTGGCAGCCGTAAACCTGCGCAGGCCAGTTCCATCAACGCGGGCTGACGCGCGGTCGTCACAATCCGGCGCATCCACAATCGCGACGTGAATCGAGCGCGAAAGAGGTCCCCAGAGTATGCACCGAGCACCTGGGCGTCTTGCGATTCGAGAAACTCCGCGACGACTCTCGCTGCCAGGGTCGAGAGTCGCATGCAGGGATCAAGGCCTCCTGCCGTCAGCGGCGAGACGGCCCCGGCAGCATCACCAACAAGTAGGCCGTGCTTGTTTGCGATGTTTCGCAACACTCCGCCGACCGGAATTCGTCCGGCCCGACGTTCGAGGTGTTTCGCGTGCCGCAGATCAATAATCTCACTTAGACTGGCACGAAATTTTTCCAGGGCTTGGGCTGGATCAAACATGCCCGGGTAGCCACCGACTCCGATGTGGGCTTCTTCGCCGTCGTGAGCGATCCAGGCAAGATAGCCGGGCGCCAATGCGGGATCCAAAAAGCAATGGAGTCGCGACGGTCCTTCCAGCGGAACATCAGCAAGCACGTCTTCCACACCAACGATCCAGTCGCGATTGGTTTCCAGCTGAAGCTGGCGCGCCACCCGCGAGTTGGAGCCGTCAGCGCCGATGAGGTAACGGGTTTTCACCCAACTGGAGGAAGCACGACTGTCAAGACGGATTACCAGGTGATCTTTTAGCAAACTATGGCCGGCGTAGCGTGTTTCAGGCATCCACTCGACACCCGCTTGCAAGCAGTGGTCGAGATAGTGTGTGTAGAGACGGCCCATGCGTCCAATACGGAACTCATCGTGAGGACTTTGGAGTTCCAACTCGCGACGTGACGGCGAATACAGGGTGACATGCCTTAAGGCCGGGCCCAGACAGTCAGCGGGGATATCGAAATCCTCGAGCGTCCGGCGGACGAAAATGCCGGTCGTGTGAATCGACTGATCGAGGGAGGTCTTTCGATCAATCAGCAACACTCGCAATCCTTGCCGGCCAAGGAGACGTGCGCACTGCAAACCCGCCAGGCCAGCGCCAACGATGATTACATCAGATGTTTTCATGGGAGAGAAAGATCAGACCGGCGACGAAAAAAAAACAGCCCGGTTCCCAGAAACGCCAGCGCTCCGATTGGGGCTGCGAGACTTACGTTTGTGTACATTTGAGTTCTCAATAGGCTTCAAGTTGTTGAAAGCGCATTTAGCATTACAGCAAAGAGCTTTATAGTGCAAAGTAATGGAGCAAAAAAAAAGGCACTCCCCGTTAGCGATTCCGCATTTGCTGAATTAACGTCTCCATGTGATTGAGATAACTCTCCAAAGCTCGCCGTCCCCCCGCGCTTAACTTGTATTCGGTCCTGGGGACGCGGCCATCAAAAGACTTGGTACAAGTAAGGTAGCCGGCATCTTCGAGCTTGCGCGCGTGCACACTGAGATTTCCGTCGGTTGTGTTCATCAAGCTCTTGAGGTCATTAAAAGTCAGAGACTCGTTAGCGGCGAGAGCGCTGACAATCCCGAGACGAAGTCGTTCATGAATCAGCCGATCCAGCTCCGGCGCCAGACTTCTGGTTTTTCCTCCTTTGAGGTCACGTAGACCGCTCGCGGCTTGGTTGTGCTTTTTTTGGATTGCTTGCTTTAGCGCAGAATGCTTAGCCACCGTACCTCCTTGCAATGATGACGCCAAAAACGATATGAAGCCCTCCGAAGCCGGCCGCCAGGAACCAAGTAACAAATGCTTGAGGACAGAAAAGTGTGACCGCGCCCAACGCCATAAAACAGAGACCCATGATGGGAACGATACGCACGGAGAACATCCCTCCGGTGACTACTCCAGTTCCGTAAAGCAACAACCACACGCCGGGGATCGCATTAGTCAAACCCGCCTGGCAGAGCACCACGGTTAGCAACCCGCCTACGAAGAGTGGGGGTGAGAGACTAAACGCCACCTTGCGACCCGGTCCTGACAGAAGCGGCATCTTTGCCGCCCGCGCTTTTCGATCCATCGACCAACCGGCAATCAAAAGGGAAACTATCGCTTCGGCAATCCAGACCGCCAGCCAAACCTGAAAGGACTGCCGGGCGGAAATGAAAGCTGAAACAAGCGCCGTGACTCCAATCGCAACCTGGCCCCAGCCCGAAATTCCAGTGAAAGCTGAGGCGCGCTCCATCGTCTCGCGGATGTAGCGCAGATTATCCATGGCGCGTTCGTGCAACGCCGGTGGGTGGTCTATTTCTGGGGCAACCAGGCGAATTAAGCTCATCGCGGAGGAATCATACGCGGCTACGCGAGCATTGTCAAGTACTTTGTGAGGCAAAGCTCTTGTGAGCCTCTGAAACGCGGAGTGGCACAGACTTTAGTCTGTGTTGTCGAACCAGCCCGCGGTAGCAGGCGACAGCAGATCAAGGACCTTGTTCGTGCGTTAATCTTCATCAACGATGTCTCTTTTGTTGCCGCTGCCGCCCGCTTGCTACTAAGGAGAGATCCTCTAGCACCTCCCACGCTGAACTGCTAAATCGTTTGTGACTGGTACGGCATCACCGTTATCAAATGGCTATGGCTTCTTGCACAATGGTGGCTTGCTCGGCCTGGTGGACCGCATATGATCCGGTGGCGGGGCTGGCAGATGAAGCGCGTCCGATATAGATCGGGCGGTCGCAGTCCGGCAAAAGGCTTTCCAGAAGAGGTTCCACGAAGGTCCAACCGCCCATGTTCTTTGGCTCTTCCTGGGCCCAAACGAGTTGTTTCGCTTTAGGATATTTGGCAATCACCTCGCCCAAACGCTGCATCGGAAATGGATAGAACTGCTCTAGTCTCACGATCGACACGCGCGTTTCCTCCAACTTCCTGCGCGTCTCGATGAGATCGTAGAAAACCTTGCCGCTACAAAGGACCACGCGCTGAACGGACGAAGCCTCCTTGATTTCAGCGTCATCAATCAAGGGGTTGAACCCACCACTAGTAAGCTGGTCGAGGGACGACGCGGCGGCAGGTAGTCGTAGCAGGCTCTTTGGTGTCATCACAATCAAGGGGCGCTCTCTGCCGGGTCTTATTTGTCGTCGCAGAAGGTGGAAGTACTGCGCCGGCGTCGTTGGGTAACACACCTGCAGATTATTCTCGGCGCACATCTGCAGGAAGCGCTCCAGGCGCGCGCTCGAGTGCTCCGGTCCTTGTCCTTCATAACCATGCGGCAGGAGCATGGTTAGTCTAGACGTTTGCCTCCACTTGTCCTCCGAGGCAGCGATATATTGATCGATGATCGTTTGGGCGCCGTTCCCAAAGTCGCCAAACTGGGCTTCCCAGATAACGAGGGCGTCAGCAGCTACTACCGAGTAGCCATATTCGAAACCCAACACACCTTCTTCCGATAGCGAGCTATCGAAGACTTCGAATCGCGCCTCCGGATTTGCCTCCGAGCGTAACTCGGAAAGCGGCGCCCACTGCTTGCCGGTCTGTGTGTCATACAGAACAGCGTGGCGCTGGCTAAATGTGCCACGGCCGGAATCCTGTCCGCTCAATCGCACGCGCGTTCCGTCGATGACGAGGGAGCCGAAGGCGGCGGCCTCGGCAAAAGCCCAGTCGATGGGCAACGCGCCTTCGCCCATTTTCGCGCGCCGAGCAAGTTGTCCCACCATTTTCGGATTGATATTGAAGCCCTCAGGCACCACTGCGATCTTCTGAGCGACTTTCCTAATCACCTCAGCGTCGACGCCCGTATCGACGACGACCGACCCATCCATCTCTTCAACCGGAGGCGCCGCTGGCTTCGGCTGTTGCTGAGAGACGATGCCTTTCGCCCGGGCCAGCGCCTCTTCATAACGCCGCACGCGTTCTTCAATCAAGGCGGCTAGCTCGGCTTCGTCAATCACCCCTTCCTTGATAAGTCTCTTCGCATAAATTGTCCGAACCCCGGGGTGGGCCTTTACGCGCGCATACATTAGTGGCTGCGTGTAACTCGGCTCATCAGTCTCGTTATGTCCGAGTTTGCGAAAGCCGACGACATCGAGCACCGCGTCTTTATTAAACTCTTGCCGGTATGCCAGGGCGATCTGAAGCGCACGGTAGGCGGCTTCGGGGTCGTCACTGTTGATATGGAAGATTGGCAACTGAGTCATGCGCGCCACGTCGGTAGAATAAATGGTGGAGCGCCCGGCCTCCGGAGACGTCGTGAAACCGATTTGGTTATTGATGATGATGTGAATCGTGCCTCCGGTGCGATAGCCTTTTAGATCGGCGAGATTCAGGGTCTCCATCACGACACCTTGTCCGGCGAAAGCGGCATCGCCGTGCAGTAGCACCGGCAACGCCTTGTCGATTACTTCGTCCCGAGAGGCGTCTAGCCTGTCTTGCATGACATCCTGCTTCGCCCGAACCATTCCTTCCACGACCGGGTCAACCGCTTCCAGGTGACTGGGGTTAGGAGAAAGCGTGAGACTGACCTTGTGTCCTCCCGCGGTCAGACGTTCTCCGACTGCACCCTGGTGATACTTAACGTCACCCTCGTCGGCCGGAAAGGACGGATGAATCGACCCTTCAAAGGAAGCAAAGATGCGCTCACAAAATTTGCCAATGACATTCGCCAACACATTCAAACGCCCGCGATGGGCCATGCCCAGTGTGATGTCTTCGACGCCGCGTTCGCCGGCATCTTCTATCAAGCGATCGAGCAAGGGAATGACGGTCTCGCAGCCCTCAAGTGAGAATCGCTTCTGACCGAGATACTTAGTGTGCAGAAAACGCTCAAACTGTTCGGCCGAGATCAGTTTCCACAAAAGCTGTTTCTTGATTTCGTTGGGCAGCGGCTCGGGCTCAACAAAATGCTTGCGGATTTGATCGCGAATCCAGAGCTTCTGTTCCTTGCTTTGAATATGACGATACTCAGTAGCGACTTTCCCACAATAGGCGCGTTGCAAGATGTCGAGAATCTCGCGGAGCGTCGCGCTTTCCGTTCCCGCCAATCCGCCGGTAATGAAAACTCGATCCAGATCCCAGATGGTCAGTCCGTAGGTTTCTATATCCAGCTCGGTATGGTAGAGCGTCGGCATCGCGTGAAGCGGGTCTACATCAGCAATCAAGTGCCCGCGCACGCGATAGGCATTGATCAGCTCTATCACCCTGGCTTCTTTGATCGTTTGTTCGCGAGCGTGATCCCCCGGAGTAAAAAAGGGGTTGCGGTCAAAACTCCAGCGCAGAGGAGGATAGGGAATCCCCAGAACGGAAAAAATTCCGTCATAAAACTGGTGTTGGCCAATCAGAACCTCATGGACCCTTGCTAGCAAGGCACCTGATTCCGCGCCCTGAATGATGCGATGATCGTAGGTACTGCTAATCGTAATCGCCTTGCTGATGCCCAACTGCGACAGAGCTTCCGGCGCCATTGCCTGGTACTCAGCCGGATACTCGATTGCACCAGTGGCGATGATTACTGATTGCCCGGCCATCAACCGGGGTGTGGAGGCAACCGTACCGATAGTTCCGGGGTTTGTCAGCGAGATAGTTGTGCCCTGAAAATCAGCTAGCTGCAGTTTTCCTTCGCGCGCACGCTTTACCACGCTGTCATAAGCCTGCAGAAACTCAGAAAAGCGCAGCTTGTTCGCGTTCTTGATGTTTGGGACCAGGAGATTCCGGGTGCCGTCCTTCTTCTCCACATCGATCGCTACGCCCAGATTAACGCTCTCTCGGCGCAGACGCACCGGCTTCCCATCAACCACGTCATAGGCGTCATTTAAATGCGGATACTCATCGAGGGCGCGCAAGATGGCCCAGGCAATCAAGTGAGTATAGGAAGCCTTGCCCCGATCGTTTGCCGCAAGGTACTTGTTGATAATCCCCCGGTTCTCATCAAGAAGCTTTACCGGTATCCGACGCTGCGAAGTGGCGGTGGGAACCGAGAGGCTTGCCTCCATGTTCTCGACGATCTTAAGGGCAGCCCCTCGAATCGCCACCACTTCAACATGACTCTCAGCGCTGGGAACAGGGCTAGGGGCAACGCGCGCAACTGCCGGAGCTATTGCCGCGGTCGCAGTTGCCGAGCTGTCTGCCTTTGCAGGTGAGTCCGCCTTAATCGAATCTTTGGCGGATGTTTCATTCACGATCTGAGGAGCGGAAGCACTGCGTCCGTTTTCAGAGGCGCCCGCTCCATCCCCTCCCAGTAATTCCGTGAAATACGCTCGCCACGATTCGTCAACCGACTCTGGATTGCTGCGAAAACGTCCAAATAGCCCTTCAACATAAGTCGCGTTGGCGCCGAAATTCTCGGCTATTAGTTCAGATAGGTCGGTTGTGCTGCTCTGCTCCAACTTCTTTCATCCTCCCCGATATTCACACTCGGATATCTGTTTACGGGTTTCGAACACCGTCACTTTGGCGGCCTAGCTTTAAAAGATAGACTACCATCTTCCGCATTCTCATGCATATGGCACTCCATCTGCCGGTGCTGGTTCATTTTGAGTCTGCAAGTGCAGAGATCAACCTATAGGCTGCGGCTTAGCGGTACGGATCAGCTGAAGCTTAAACCTAATGAACAGCAATACATCTGGCCCGGGGACTACTCCACCTGCGATATAATCCCGCGCGAATAGCGACCAGTCTTACTGTTATGCTGTCCTTTACGCTCTGCCACCAGTTAAAACCAGTTGGAGCGATCCGATATGTTAAAGAAACGGTTATGGGCTAATCCCTGGTTTATGCTTTTGCTTATCGCGGGCTTGTTGGCCGGTCTTCTCACGGCGGCGTACTTCGTTGCTGATCGCCCGGTTACCACCGTCATATTGGTGCGACACGCTGAGAAAAACATTGAGCCGAACAACCCAAACCCGGCCCTGACCCCCGCCGGTCATGAACGCGTGCAGACCTTGGTGCGTATGCTTGGCGAATCGGGAATTACCGCCATCTACGCTACGCAGTATCTGAGGACCCAAGGGACCGCAAGGCCACTCGCAGATCGGTTGGGGCTTACGCTCAATCAACTCGACGCTCGCAATGTAGAAGAATTGGTCAGACAAATTAAGTCAAACCACTTGGGCGGCGTGGCGTTCGTTGCGGGCCACAGCAACAGCGTGCCGGCCGTTATCTCGGCCCTTGGCGGAGGAGCACTTCCGGAGATTCCTGAGCAAGAGTACGACAACATGTTCATCGTGACCGTTCAGAGATTTCGCAAAACCAAAGTCGTGAAGCTCAAGTATGGCAATCCTTCTCCGCGGCAGTAAATCAGCGGTTGCGGATTTGCGGGTTGCTGAACAACTGATGAACGGCCGCGAACAGCAAAGACGATCACGAAAACACGAACCATGACATGCGTTTGTGCGGCTTCGTGTTAATTCGTGGATCGTAGTTTGGTTTTTCCGCCGGCTGCCAGGTTGCGAAAAGCGAAACGAGAGCAAGTCTGGAGCGATCAGATCTTCAAGTAGGAGAAGAGAATGAAGAGAAAACAACCAGGCGCAAAAAAAGGAAAGACAAGAAGTCTTTCTGCAGTTGCCGTCGACAATGGCTTGAACCGGCGCACGTTTGTGAGACTCATTCCCGCTCTCGGCGCCGCCGCCGCTTCCTATCCCCATCTGCAGATTATCTCTGCACTCGCGCAAGCGCCTTCACCGACCCCGGTGGCTTCACCCTCACCCTCACCGTCGCCTACTCCCCTGCGTGTGACGAAGGAGATGCTGCGAGGCGCGGAACAACTGTTCGGCATTGAACTGACAGACGCGCAGAAGCAAATGGCTCTCCAGAACGCCAACTCCAACCTTGAGCGATATGAAACACTTCGCGAAATGAATGTTCCGCTCGACACCGAGCCGGCCACCAGTTTTCATCCGGTCCTGCCCGGGAAGAGATTCAACGCCAAGGCCGTCACCTTCAAGCTTGGCAAGATCGAGAGACTTAACTTCAAAACGGTCGAAGATTTGGCTTTTGCCACTGTACCGCAGCTCGCGGACTTGATCCGCAACCGCAAGATTTCTTCAATCGATCTCACTAAGATGTATCTCGCGCGCTTGAAGCGTTACGGACCAAAACTCAATTGCACCGTTACGCTCACGGAAGAACTCGCGCTTGTGCAAGCCGCGGAGGCCGACCGCGAAATAAAACAGGGAAAGTATCGCGGACCGCTGCATGGCATTCCCTGGGGGGCAAAAGATCTCTTCGCCACCAAGGGCATTCGTACCACCTGGGGCGCAGAACCTTACCGGGAACAGGTAATCGATTATGACGCCACCCTAGTAAGTCGCCTGCAGAATGCAGGCGCAGTTCTGGTGGCCAAGCTTTCGATGGGCGCACTGGCGCAGGGGGGTCGTTGGTTCGGAGGAATGACGAGAAATCCGTGGCAAGTAGAAGAAGAACGAACCGGATCCAGCGGCTCGTCAGCAGGACCCGCCTCAGCCACAGCCGCAGGACTCGTGGGGTTCTCAATAGGAACAGAAACACTGGGTTCAATCGTTTCGCCTTCTTCGCGTTGCGGCGTTGTGGGCCTACGGCCGACTTACGGTCGTGTTAGTCGTTTTGGCGCCATGGGACTAAGTTGGACGATGGACAAGATCGGCCCTATCTGCCGCGGCGTTGAGGATTGCGCCGCAGCATTGAATGCCACTTATGGACCAGATGAGAAAGATCTAACGGTAGGGAATGTTCCCTTTAACTGGTCGACCGAGGTCCCGCTCACTCGCATGAGGATTGGTTTTCTCAAGACAGAGTTTGATCAGCAGCAAGACGCTGAACGAAAGGCGATTTACCAGGCGGCCCTTGAGGCCTTGAGGAATGCAGGCGCCAAACTTGAACCCGTAGAGTTGCCCAGATTCTCAACCGCGGCGCTGCGCATCATCCTCGTTGCTGAAGCAGCGGCAGCCTTCGATGATCTCACTCGGAGTGGCGGGATTAACCAGCTCTCGGGTCAGGAGCCGGGGGATTGGCCCAACACATTCCGCAGCTCCCGCTTCATTCCAGCAGTTGAGTACATCCGGGCGCAGCGCGCACGCACGCTGTTGATGCGCGAGATGGACGCCCTGATGTCGAAGTGGGACGTTTTTGTTTCGCCCGCGCCAGGTAGCGCAGGTCTACTAGTTACAAATCTCACCGGGCATCCGGCGGTTTGCGTTCCCTGCGGATTTCTCAAGGGGTTGCCGCAATCGATTATGTTCACTGGCGGACTTTACGATGAAGGCGCACCGTTGCGAGTGGCACTGGCATTCGAGCGCGCCACTAACTGGCATACGATGAACCCGAAGATGGATTGGGCCTAGAAATATGCTCAGACTGAGGCTCGGGTTTGGAGCTTAAAGTGACCGGGAACTTGAACTCCGGAATTGAGCCTTGCGCGGCACCCGTGGTTCAGACAACAGATGCGGAATGAGTGATGAAGTGGAAGATGCTCCAGTCGGCCTCTCCGCCCCAGCCCTTAACACCCTATTCAGCTTGGGCACTACCGCTCGAGTCTCCAAACTTGAATAGGCGCGGCCGTTGCGCCATTATTCATTGAACGGTTCAACCTATGGCAAATGTTCTACAGCGACTGCCGCAAAACGTTAGTGGCGATTTCTTTGTCGATACTTCATGCATCGACTGTGACACGTGCAGTCAACTTGCGCCCACGATGTTTCGCGACCACGGCGAGCAATGTAGCGTCTATCATCAGCCGCAAACGGATGAGGAAATTCGCCTGGCGCTGATGGCCCTGGTTGCGTGTCCAACTGGATCGATCGGAGCCACGGAAAAACATAACTTCCACATCGGCATCGACGCGTTCCCGCTGTTGATTGCCGACAACGTTCATTTCTGTGGCTTTACTTCTGAGTCGAGCTTTGGTGGGTGGAGCTACTTGATTGTGCGACCGGAGCAGGATGGTGGCAATGTGATGATCGATTCGCCGCGCTTCGCCAGCCAACTCGTTAAGAGAGTCGCAGCGCTGGGCGGAATCGAGCGTCTGCTGTTAACCCATCGCGATGATGTTGCCGACCACGAATTGTTTGCCGAGAAATTTGGTTGCGAGCGCATCATGCATGCCGCAGATGGTGCGCGCAGCCTGGGACTCGAACGAATTATCGAGGGCGAGAAAGAACTGAGGTTGGATGACGATCTGATTGTTATACCGACGCCCGGCCACACCCGCGGACATGTGGTTTTCTTATACCGGCAGAAGTTTTTATTTCCCGGAGATCATCTGGCCTGGTCTCCGGAGCGGGAAACCCTGACTGCCTTCCGCAGCGTGGCCTGGTATTCCTGGCCCGAGCAAACGCGTTCCATGGAAAAGCTCTTGAGCTACGATTTTGAGTGGGTACTACCCGGGCACGGTGACATCCATCATGATAGCGTTAATAACATGCGTGAACATCTGCAGCGCTGCCTGGCGTGGATGAAGAAGCAAAGCTGATCGGTGGCAAGCGGCCGCCGGAACTCAACTTTGAGATGGGGAAGCAATGAACAAAAACCAAAAGATCGCCCTTGGCTGCGGAGGTGCAGGATGTCTCGGTCTACTCGTAGTCATTGCTGCCGGCGCAATTCTTTACTTCTATTTTGAACGGCAGCCTACAGTCCGGAATGCGAACCGCAACTCAAACTTCAACATAAATACAAACACCAACAACAACACCTCGTCAGATCCTTCAGATGAGTCGTCGTCCTCCTCTTCAATGTCTGATGATGACAAACATAAACTCTTCCACGCAGGCGGCGCAGCTAACGACATTGCCCTAATGCAAAGGGTGAACATTAAACTTGGATTGTTCACGGACGACGGCTCTCCTAGTGAGGACTATGCGGGGTTCGTGAGGAACCACATTAGTTGGTTGTTGACGAATTCAGACTTCACGCGAACTATTGACACGCCGGAAAAAGCGAGAGCTTTCGTGGAAGCGCATCTGAACGATTAACGATTGCGTTTCCGACAATTCTTTCTTGGCGAGGATCGGGAATCAGGCATAGTTTGGACTTCAAGCTTTAGCTTGACCGCAACGCCAGGCCACAACCTAAGGTTGAACTCAGAACTTTCGCAACTCAAACTGACCCATTCTCAAGACGGGCGCGCGTGCGGTTTCGCGCCCGTTTTGTTATGTTGAAGGTTGTCAGTGGTCAGTTGTTAGTAGTCAGTTGCCCAACGGCTTCGAAAAACTTCGCTGCTCCGTTGCATAAAAGAGGCACCTACGGACAGCGGACGAAAAACAACTGACCGATTGAAATGACTCCCGAACGCATCCGCAATTTTTCCATCATTGCTCACATCGATCACGGCAAGTCGACGCTGGCAGATCGCCTGCTCGAACTGACTGGTGCAGTCACCGGTCGCGACATGTCCGAGCAGATTCTTGACAACATGGACCTCGAACGCGAGCGCGGCATAACGATTAAGTCGCACGCGGTGAGACTAGATTATACCGCCCAAGACGGCGTGGCTTACGTTTTGAACCTGATTGACACGCCAGGTCATGTCGATTTTTCTTACGAAGTTTCGCGATCGCTGTCTGCCTGTGAAGGCGCGCTGCTGGTAGTCGACGCCTCGCAAGGCGTGGAAGCACAGACGCTGGCAAATACTTACCTGGCACTTGATTACAATCTGGAACTGATTCCGGTGATCAACAAAATCGATCTGCCCGGTGCTGAGCCGGAGAAGGCAATCGAACAGATCGAACACTTGATTGGTCTGGAAACGCATAATGCAGTTTTCACCAGCGCCAAAACCGGCGAAGGCGTGGCGGATGTCCTGGAAGCGATCGTGCGCGATGTGCCCTCACCGAAGGGTGATCCCGATGCGCCACTGAAGGCCCTGATCTTTGATTCCTGGTACGACTCGTACCGTGGCGTGATCGTTCTGTTCCGAGTCATTGACGGGACCATTCGCACGGGAATGAAAATCCGTTTCTTCAACACCGGTCGCGATTATCAGGTCGAGACACTGGGAGTAAATAAGCCGCGGCCCACGCCGATCGATAGGCTGGGCGTGGGTGAAGTGGGTTTCTTGACGGCTTCGATCAAGGAAGTCGCTGATGTTCAGATTGGCGATACGATCACCGAAGCTGCTCGCCCAACCAAAGAACCGTTTCCGGGCTTCCAGGAGATCAAGCCCATGGTTTTCGCGGGGCTTTATCCGGTAGACACGAATCAATATGAAGAGTTGCGCGACGCCCTCGATAAACTTCGCTTGAATGATGCGTCCTTTTTTTATGAGCCCGAATCTTCGACCGCGCTTGGCTTCGGCTTTCGCTGCGGCTTTCTCGGGTTGCTGCACATGGACATTGTGCAGGAGCGTCTGGAGCGGGAGTTTAATTTGGCCCTAATTACCACCGCGCCGGGGGTGCGCTATACGGTAACCACCACCGATGGGCGGGTTGCAGAGATTGATTCGCCGGCCAAGATGCCGGATCCCGGTCGCATTGTTAAAATAGAAGAACCGGTGATTCGAGCCACGGTACTGACTTCTGACGAATACCTTGGCGGCATCCTGGCGCTGCTCGAAGAAAAGCGCGGGGTTCAGAAGGGCTTTGAATACATTGCCAGCAATCGGGTGATGCTGACGTATGAACTGCCGCTAAACGAGATTGTGCTCGACTTCTACGATCGCTTGAAGTCAGTATCGCGCGGCTATGCTTCACTCGACTACAGCCTGGCAGGCCATTGGGAGAGTGATCTTGTCAAACTTGACGTGCTGGTTGCCGGCGAGCCCGTAGACGCACTCTCGCTCGTGCTTCATCGCGACACAGCCGAGGCGAAAGGCCGGCTGCTAACGGAGAAGATGAAGCAGTTGATCCCTCGGCAACTGTTCGAGGTTCCCATTCAGGCGGCCATCGGCAACAAGGTAGTAGCCCGCGAAACTGTGAAGGCCCTGGGGAAAAACGTAATCGCAAAATGCTACGGCGGTGACATATCGCGTAAGCGCAAGCTGCTTGAGAAACAGAAGGAAGGGAAGAAACGAATGAAAAAGGTGGGCCGAGTGGAGATTCCGCAGGAAGCATTTCTGGCAGTTCTTAAGGTGAATGAATAGCCATACCACGGGAGCAGGCCGGTCGCCTCCGACCCAGGAAGGGCTGAGTTTCTAAATCAGGAGTGGACCGAGTTTCGGGTTGAAACCCGATTAATCGTATATTCTTCGGTCCCGATCCACCGCGTAGTGCTTTCGGAAGGCGTTGCTCTTCACCAGCCAGTCAACAGTGAATAATCATGAGTAGCAACTCTAAGCCAAAGGTCGTGTGCTTGCCTAAAAGTAATATGAAGCTTCATCGTCGAAAAATTTTAGTAGTCGCACTAGCGGGTAAAAAGTTTGCTCAGCGAGGCGTGCATGCGACTCTCGACATATGAAATGCGGGTCACCTGGGGAGGGGTTGCGAAGGTACGATTCAAATTTGGTCGAGAGTGGGCGCGACAAGCTGCGTTACTTCGCCCTGCTGGTGACTCCGACTTAAAAGGACTGTCCGCCGGAACTGCCCCCACCCCGCTTTAAGTTACTACGGACTCCGACCGCGCGTTTGCTCCGCGATGGCTTGAAACGCCCGGCGACAAGCCTATGGTATTATGCCGCGCGTCCTGAGCTAGTCAAGCTCACTACCTGACGACCCGCCAGCGATTCGATTCATGATAACGGGACGAGACATCATCTACATCTCCAGTATTGAGTGGAGTTTCCTTTGGCAGGGTCACCAGGAAATAGCGCTACGTCTGGCTGCTGCCGGCAACCGTGTGCTCTACGTTGAGAATACGGGGGTGCGCGCTCCCGGATTACATGATGCCAGGCGGGTTGCGCTGCGGCTCAAGCGTTGGGCTGGGGCTCTCGGGTCTCAGGGCGTACGAGAAGTCGCGCCAAACATCCACGTCTGCTCGCCCGTCGTTCTGCCTCCCTTCGGACCCCGCTGGCGTCGCGAGGCGAACCGTCGACTTTTCCTTCCGCTCTTGTTGCGCACCGCAACAAACCTGGCCATGCGCGACCCGCTGATCTGGACTTATCTGCCGAATGACACCACCCTCGAGCTTATTCGCATTCAGCGGCGGCGTGGTTGTCACGGACTGGTCTACTATTGTGTTGCCGATTTCACGCAGCTGACGCCACACGTCGAACAACTAGAGAAAAGCGAGAACGAGATCGTCGCCACTAGCGATGTCCTTTTCACACATTGCAGAGATCAGGCCCGAAAGTTCGAGCCAGTAAACCCGAACGCGTACATCTTTCCGTTCGGCGTCAATCTCGACGCGTTTCCATACGATCATAGTCCGGGTAGTGGGCCAGTGCGGTCCAATGGCCATGGGAAAATGCCACGCGACTTCGCCGGGTCAGCCTTTATCGGGCAGCTCCCTAAACCCGTGATCGGGTATATGGGTGGAATGCACCGGCACGTGGATTTCGGACTGATCAGGGAGATGGCCCTCAGGCGACCCAATTGGTCCTGGGTCTGCGTTGGTGCTTTGCAGGCTGCGCTCGATGACCTCGATGGTTTGCCAAACGTTCACCTGACTGGGGAACGGCCGCATAGCGAACTTGCGGATTACGTGAGACAGTTCGACGTCTGCATCGTTCCTTATGTGAACAGTGCCTATACCGCGACGGTCGTGCCGACGAAGATCAACGAATATCTTGCCATGGGTAAGCCTGTGGTTTCGACGGCGCTGCCGACCGTGTGTGATTTCAACAAAGAGCATCGGATCTTAATAACCGCGGTAGCCGAGACCGAGAGCTTCCTGAAGGCCATTACGCAGGCACTAGGGATGCCTCGAGATGAGGAAACGCGCTTGCGCCGGCGTCGTGTCTCTGAACTGGCCGATTGGGGCCCTCGATTCAGGGAGATGTGCCGGCTGATCGAGGAAACTCTGGATGGAGCCGAGGCCGGTCCAAGCGGGGCTTCAAAGATAATGTCCGCAGCCCGTGGCTAACAGATCCGACGAAGTTAAGCTCATTCCAAATCCCGCTCTACCCGGACCACCGTAACCGCTCCGGAGATCGAAAGCGCGCTGCAGCGGTGCGCTGAATTCACCTCTCGACCGTCGATCGGCACGTATCTCATGGATACTGCTCACTTACGCCCTGACATCGCCGACAGAGAACATTGATTTCACCATTCTGGATAAGTGGTACGAAGGTGACGCGGGTGAACCCTCTAAAGAATTCACGCTATATCGTGTGCGGATGCGGTCGTGACCGAGCCAGATGATTCTTCCGGAGCATCAAGCTCATTCTAGTGCAGCTCGGTTGGCTGATTATTGACGTGAACTGCAATTTTGGCAGTTGCCGTGATAGGCTAACTCGAACTGTGGTTAACTATCCGGGCAGCCTGCTAACCTGAATGACTCTGAAGTCAAGAAACGAAAAACAACCTCGTACGATTCAGCCCCCAAAAGTTGTAACCATCTTCTGCGATGGTTCAAGTCTTGGTAACGGCCGAGCTGACACTCGGGCGGCCGCCGTAGCTTTGCTAGGCTTTCGAGGTATCTGGCGCTCGGTCGGCACGTACCTTGGCAATGCGACAAACCAACAAGCCGAGATTGCCGCTGCAGCGGTGGGTCTGGAAGCTTTGCGCGAGTCGTGCCGCGTTCATCTGTTTACTGACTCGCGCTACGTTGTTGAGACAATGTGTGGACGCTTTCGTCGCAAAGCGAACCACGATTGGTGGCAGCGTCTCGATAAGGCTGCGAGCCGACACCAGGTTGAATGGGAATGGACTAGGGGCCACGCTGGACACCTCGTTCAGGAAGCTGTCGATCAGGCGGCGAGACGCATCGCCACCCTTGGGCGAGTTGACGAAGATGTTCTACGCGATGCGGAAGAGAAGGTTGGGACCGTTGAGGTTTCCGCGACTGATGCCGCCTCGCTACTGACATGATCGCCACGCTGCGCTACTTGAAAAGGAATCGCTTCTTCCCGGGAAAACTGTTGACGGCCGAAGACCTCGAGCTTGAACAAGAATACTTTCGCGAAAAACTGAAACGGCACAACCGATATCTACATGGCTTCGGAGTAGTCTTTGGACTCGAGGTTTCCAAGAGCGGCAACGGTGTGGTTATCTCTCCGGGTCTGGCTATCGACTGCCAGGGTAACGAGATTGTAGTACCTGAGCCAATAGAGCAGGCGTTGCCCAATCCAGACGTAGATGGCACTCTTTTTCTTAGCATTAGTTATATCGAAAAGGAGAATGACGCTGTCCCTGCCGTCGAGCCAAACTGTTCTAAGATGGAGAATTCGAGAGTCGAAGAAAGCGCGGCTGCGGTTTTTGGAAAAGGGAATGCTAATCAGGGCCACAGGCATTTCAAAGGACGTTGGCGTGCCTGCGGCGAGTCGCATGGACTAACTATCGCCCGACTTAAACTCAGTTCAGGCCAATGGAGAATTGATCGTCGTCATCACTCACCATTGATTAAATAGTTTCGCCGATTCTGGCTCAGTTTGAGTTCAAGCTTTATTAGCTTGTCGAACGGCTAAGCCCGCAACCTACAGTTTGAACTCTGAACTTAGAACTCAAATTGAACCGGTCTACGATTTCCGAGGATTAGCTTTCGCGCGGCTTCATCTCTATAATCCCTCTGCCGGTCACCGCAGGTACTCCCCGACGGTAGTTTCAGTACTAGAACGGAAAATCGTGTCTTTGAGCCCATCCTTCCTCAATCGTTTCACATGGTTGCGCTTATCGCGCTCTGGACTGGTCTCTCCGCTACTCGCATTGCTGCTGCTCTGCCCCATCGCGTCACTCGCCCAATATAACGAGCGGGGGTGGGAGTGGCAGAATCCCCTTCCTCAGGGCAATTCAATTAATGCCATCAGATTCGCTGAGGACAAAACCAATGGCTGGTCAGTTGGAGCCGAAGGGGTAATTCTGCGTACCCGGAATGGCGGCTTTGACTGGGAAGAGCAGGAGTCTCCCGCGAACACCACGCTCTACGGCCTCTACGTTAGGGATAGATCGCGGGCAGTGATTGCCGGAGCGCGCGGCATAGTTTTGACCACTACCAACGGCGGTGGTAAATGGACTGAAAGACTCACGAGCGTTACCGACCACCTTTTTTCTTTGGCCTTCGCTAAAGGTGATCCTCTGCGCGGATGGGCGGTCGGTAGCTTTGGCGCGATCATCTCAACCAGTGACGGCGGTATTACCTGGAAGAGACAGAATTCTCACACGACTACCCACCTTTTCTGTGTCTCGTTTGTTGATAGCAGGACCGGGATTGCTGTTGGTTCAGGGGGCACAATTCTGGTTACTGACAACGGCGGTGCGGAGTGGAAACCGCATATTGGCATTAGCGGTTCAACGTTAACTGGGGTCGCCTTTAGTTCTCCCAAGCGAGCTGTGATTGTCGGTTACGGAGGAACCATTCTTGAAACGGATGATGGCGGCGTCGCCTGGCGGTCCATAAATTCGTTGGTTACCACAGATCTTCTTTCCGTCTATTTTGCTGACGACAAATTGGGATGGGCGGCGGGTGATAACGGCGTCGTACTGACTACCGGCGACGGCGGGACGATATGGCTGCCCTTCAATGTGCGCACAAGCCCCAGGCTGGCCACCGTCTATTTCTCCGATGAATCGTTAGGATGGGCCGCAGGTGCTGATGGACTGGTGGTCCGCACCGACGACGGTGGCCTCTCTTGGCGGCGTCTCACCGAGGGCGGGCGTGACGACCTCTCACACATCGTCTTCCTCGATAACTCTCGCGGACTGGCGGTGGGTTCACGTGGCAGGATTCTCTTTACCAGCTCGGGGGGAGAGACCTGGACCGTGCGACCATCATCTACCACGGCGCGCTTAAACGCGATCGACTTCATCGATCAGACGCAGGGATGGATAGTGGGAGACAAAGGGACCATCCTGAGGTCTGTCAATGGTGGCGTTACCTGGTCCCAGGTGGCGGTGGAAATTCGGGAAGATCTTTTCGGTATCGACTTCGTCTCGTCCCAGCACGGATGGATTGTGGGTGCGCGGGGAGCAATTCTACACACGAAAGACGGTGGGAAGACCTGGCTGGCCCAACGAGCCGACACTTTTAGCTGGCTTGAAGATGTGCGCTTTAGTGATGAGAGGCGTGGCATTGCCGTGGGTTCAAATGGAACAATTCTACGTACCGAAAACGGCGGCGAGACCTGGAAACGTGTTGACCGGAACCTAAGAGAATGGCTATACGCACTGACGTTTGCTGACGCTCAGCGAGGATATGCGGTGGGCGCCCGGGGAGTCATTCTCCGCACGGACGATGGTGGTTCCAACTGGACGGATGTCGAGAGCGGCCTGACCACGAACCTTTTTGCCGTTGCAGTTGTGGGACGTGACGACGTTTTGGTGACGGGAGACCATGGCCGAATCTTGCACAGTAAAGATGCAGGTCAAACGTGGGAGGTGCAACCAACCATTACCAGCACTCCACTCTTCTCAGTCGCTTACCGCGGTGGTTCTAACATCTGGGTCGCCGGCAGTGGTGGTGCAATCCTGAGACGCACCGAAGAGATTGCGACCGTCAAGATACCCACACCTAAGCTACCTCCGGCACTCCGTCGGGACCCACCAAAGATTGAAGCACAAAACAGTCAGCTCGTGATCGATGATGGTGATATTCCACGGGCGTCCCCTCCACAGAAACCACCTGCGCGACCGAAGTGAAGCGCGCGGGACAAAGAAGAATAAGCCGCGGATTTTCGCGGATGAACGCGGATCGGGCCCTCTCCAAATAGAATTGTATAGGTTCCAGCTTCGGCCTGCTTCACAATCAAGTATTTCAGATTCGCTCTTCTGCGTTAATCCGCGGCTAAGGGTTTCCTTTCCTATTCAACTGCGATCCTATGCAAGTTCCTGCGAGTGATGCCGCATCATTTGCGCGGCCAATTCGATTGCTTGCTCGTAGATCTTGTCGTCGCAGAGGATCTCCATCTCGCGACTCAGCATTTGGGCCGCACTCCAATTTCTGACAGGTAGCAACCGACCCGGATACGAGCGCTCCCCGATAGTTGTCCGGGTCTCTAAATGGAGGCCATCCTCGCTACGGTTGACCAGGAAACTGGCCGGCGCGTCAGAAGCTTTCAATTCGATCTCAACGAGTCTTCCTGATTTCATTGCCGGACGGTGCACCTCGTTGAAACTCAGTTTAATGAGACGATTATCAATCCTAAAGCGGAAAGCTAGACCTCGGGGCTGTATCCGCATTGTGCCGTCAAATTTCCAGTTCAAGCGACTGGCGAGCCAGCCGGCGATGAGTAGTGCTTGCGAGGAAACGGCTAAGGTTTTACCGGTTTCAGCTACAAAGCAAATCCGCACCTCGGTAATTTGATCCAAGTCAGCGCGGTAGTCCTCCACGTCATAAAAATTTGCCAGTGATGCTCTCCACTCCGTGAGCCTGGCCCAGTTAATATCACTAAGGACTATTGCTTCGTCCCCGTTTCGTCTAACGAGCCGGGCGACCGCGACAAAATTGGAAGGTGGGTCTTGAAAATCGGCGGAATCGATCACCACACGGTCAGCGGCCAGGCAAAGTTGGCTAAAGACCTTTTCCTCAGCACCTAGTTCCTCACGCCACCAGAGAAATACCGGCAGGTCGGGGACGAGCAGCGGTACTGCTGCGCTCGGCAACTCAGAAACAAAAGAGCCGTGCGCAGTAAGGGTAATCCCCTCGCAGCAAAGATTCCTCGAGTCTGTGCGTTTCTGACTCGGGCAAAAAGCAGACACGAACATCTCTATGTCACGCGCAGCGGCTTTTCTATCACCAGCCATCAGCAAAGCTCGACAAGGGTGGAAAGAAGCCAGTTCACTGACTACCTGCTGAGTATCAGACAATAACGATCCGCCCTTCAGGAAGACCATTAAGTCTGCGGCTCGGGCGCGCAAAACAGCGTCATCACCGGAAGTCTGATTGTGTCCCGCGGTCTGTTTCCATAGGTCTGCAAGCATCCGCTCAATCGCTTCCACATCCAGCGAGTTCGGCACCGGAATCTGTTGAGGGATAGAAGACATTGTTCGTCCAGTATTACCACTGTCCCAACGTTTGAGT
>JBGTLM010000019.1:0-9306 GCA_041744135.1 Pyrinomonadaceae bacterium | reverse complement strand
TTAGCTCAAAGGGCATCAAAAGCATCGACTGCCCGCTTTTCATCTGGTCCAATAGTTTCATATACCGGAGCGCGCGGCGCGCGTCTTCCGGAAGTGCGGCAAAAACGGCACGCTGCTGCTGTCGCTCCGTCGACGTGCTATCGCCAGCGCTCAACAGTTGCTGCAAAAATGTCTGCGGGTACGGAAGGATCACGCGACGCACCTCTTTGTCGGCAGGGATGTTTGCCAACTGTTTGGCAATTGCAATCGCCCGATCGAGACCACCAAACTCATCCACCAACCCTTGGTCTTTCCCCTGCGAGCCGGTCCAGACGCGTCCTTGTCCGACCGAGTCGATATACGCCGCATCTTTGCCGCGCCCCTTGGCAACTTTCGGCACAAAGTCGGTATAGTAAGTCGTCTTGATCCACTCTTCGAACTTCGCTCTCTCATCCGGAGTAAACTTCTCCGTTTCGCTAAACATGCCGGCGTTTTTACCGCGCAGCACATATTCGTTGGAGAGCCCAATCCAATCGTAGAAACCCTTCATCACCGGTTTACCGCCAACCACACCAATCGATCCGGTAATAGTCGAAGGCTGGGCAATTATCTTGTTGGCGCTGGCGGAAATATAGTAGCCACCTGAGGCTGCCACGTCGGACATAGAAACGACGACGGGCTTTTTCTGTTTCGCACCTTCGACGGCATGCCAAATGATGTCTGACGCCAGACCGGAACCGCCCGGACTGTCGACGCGCAAAACGATGGCCTTGATTGTTTTGTCATCGCGCGCGTCGTTGAATGCTTTCGCGAGGGTGTCAGAGCCAATCGACTGATCGCCGGTGGGACTGTTTTCGGATCTGCCCGAACCAATGTCTCCGGTGGCATAAATCACGGCGATCCGCTCGCCTTTATCGAGGCCTAACGATTCTGGCGGCACCTGCCGATACTCAGAACCTTTCACAAGTCGGAGTTCGTCGCTGTCTTTGTACCCGAGCTTCGACTTGATCTCCTTGTCGAGCTCATCACGATAGGCCGCGCTGTCGATTAATCCAGCCTCTTTCGCTTTCAGGGCGCTGTAAGGAGAGTTGTCGACGATGGCGCGCACCTCTTCCGGTGTTTTGCTGCGCCCCTTGGCAATCGCTTCCAGGTAACGCTTGAAAAGATCATCCAGTAGTGAGTTGATGAATTCACGATGGGCTTCCGACATCTCCTTTCGTGTAAATGTGTCGCCGGCACTCTTGTACTTCCCAATCTGGTAGATATCCGGATAGACACCCAGCTTATCCAACGAGCCGCGGAAAAACATCACGTTTGCTGCCAGACCATTAATGAACAACTCTCCTGGCGGTGCGAGATAAATACGATCGCAAGCGCTGGCAATGTAATACTCCTTGTTCATGCCGAGTTCCATGTAGGCATAAACCTGCTTGCCTGAGGAACGAAAGTCGGTAATAGCATCGCGAATCTCTTCGGCCTTGGCCCATCCAGCCCCTGACATGTTGATGTCGAGGACGACTGCTTTAATCCGCTTATCGCCCTTGGCCTTCCTAAATTGGAGCACCAGGTTCGTGAGCGATTCCTCGGGACCACCGAAGAACTTCCGCAAAGGGTCGTCCGGCACATAGTCGGGCAAAGGTCCGGCGACCCGAAGTACCAGGACGCTATTGTCCCGAATGGTGGGAGTCCTTTGCCCAAACGCGGCTAGCAAGAGTGCGACGCCCAGGAGAGCGACCAGAACCAAAGACACGAGAAGGCCGGTGATAATAAGAATTGTTTTACGCGTGCGTGACATTGCCATAGTTATTTGCTGCCTTTGTTGCTAATCCCAGCAGTTTAGCAGCCAGAATTAGGGGAATTAGTAGCGTTGTGAGTACGTCATTGATGAGGAAAAGGTTTAGAAAAGCAGGGGCCGGCGGGTGACGCGCAGATTGCTAATTTCCCATTGCCATCTGCCGATTTTGGGCTTTGGTAGGCGGCATTATTGGCTTCAGAGGGAGGCAATTAATCGTTGAAGACCGCAAATCGACACTTGGCAATCGGAGATTGCAATCTGCCCGCTGCCTATTGCCCGCCGGCCTTCACTATCCATCCGCCGCCGACGACCTCGTCCTCACAGTAGAACACCGTAGCCTGGCCCGGAGTGATGGCCCGCTGAGGCTCATCAAACAAGACATGTGCGCGGCCATTCTCGAGTGGGGTAATGGTGGCTGGAGCTTCAGCATGGCGATAGCGGATACGCACGTGTGCGTGCACGGGAGTTGCCGGACTGTCGTAAGCGACCCAGTTCACACCGGAAGCGGTAAACTCTCGGCTCAATAGTTCCCTCTGGCCGCCGACAACAACACGGTTCTTTGGCGCATCAATTGCGAGGACGTAGAGCGGTCGCTCATTCGCAATGCCGATTCCGCGTCGCTGACCAATGGTGTACCGGTGGATGCCGGTGTGTTGACCGACGACGTTACCGCGCGCGTCTTCAATCTGGCCCGGTCCGGGCAATCGGGTCACCGCGTCTTCGGCTTCGAGATAACGATCGATGAAACCAGCATAGTTTCCATCCGGAACGAAACAGATCTCCTGCGACTCCGCTTTCTCAGCCACTGCCAACCTGTGCTCGCGCGCTACTTCACGAACTTCCGGCTTCGACATTTCACCCAGGGGAAACATCGAACGCGACAGTTGCTCCTGAGTTAATTCCCAGAGAAAGTAAGACTGGTCCTTTTGCAGATTGCGTCCCCGGAAAAGTCGGTACCGCTCGGCCGATTGATCGAATTCCACGCGTGCGTAGTGTCCCGTGGCGACTTTCTCACAACCAAGACTCGCAGCGAGGGCGTCGAGCGAAGCAAATTTCAAACGACTATTGCATGAAACGCAGGGAATCGGCGTCTCTCCATTGAGATAACTCGCCACGAACGGCTGCACGACGTCACGCTCAAATTCGCGCTCGAGGTTGAGCACGTAGAAAGGAAACCCCAGTTCTTCGGCCACGCGCCGCGCGTCATAAACGTCATCCAGCGAACAGCAGCGGGAAGGAAGCGGATCGCCATTCTCGTCGACGCTGATACCGCGGCGCTGATTCCACAATTGCATCGAGAAGCCGACCAGGTCATGTCCCTGCTCCTTCAAAATTGCCGCCGCCGCGGAAGAGTCCACGCCGCCGCTCATTGCTACCGCGATTCGCATTTTTGATTTCCGATTGCCAATTTTAGATTGGCGTTTTAAATCCTTTGGCGATTGGGGAAATTGGGTAATGATGCGGTTTGTTCGACGTCCACGATGTCACTCCACTACGGAACCGCGAGCGGTAGCGACCGGGACTTAAACTCAACAATGGCTTCTGTTATTACGACGGCCAAAACCTAAGCCAAAATGCGCGTCGAATCCAGCATCCGGTCGCTAACGCTCGCGGTTCCGTAGTGGATTGTCACTACAAAAAGTCGTGGGGCGATTTTGAAACTGCACCAGTATCGGCAATATGCTCAGTTTGCCGCTCTTTCAAACCCAATGCTAAGATGCTGGCTCGCCCCGCCGCTGACGATTGTAATAATACCGCAAGCTCCGGTAGGCGTCACTGAGCGGCAAAAACGCCTTTTACGATTCACGATTCCCGACCCATGCCCGAACGCGCTATTGAAGAGTATCGAATCGGTGAGGAACCTTATTACCTCGCTGTCGGTGGGGAAGTTGACCTCTTTGCCGCCGCCCACTCGGCTCGTTTGCCCGTTATTCTCAAAGGGCCGACCGGCTGCGGCAAGACACGTTTTGTCGAACACATGGCCTGGAGACTAGAGCGCCCGCTGATCACCGTCGCCTGCCATGAAGATCTATCGGCGACGGATCTGGTCGGGCGGTTCTTGCTTGAGGGTGAGGAAACGGTCTGGCACGATGGACCTCTCACCGCGGCCGTGCGCAATGGCGCGATTTGTTATCTCGACGAAGTGGTAGAGGCACGCAAAGACACGGTCGTCATTATTCACCCTTTGACGGACCATCGCCGGCGTCTCCCAATTGAAAAGCGCGGAACGATTCTCGACGCTCCGTCTGATTTCATGCTGGTCGTTTCTTATAATCCCGGTTACCAGTCAATCCTTAAAGACCTAAAGCAGTCGACGCGCCAGCGTTTTATCGCGCTTGACTTCGACTACCCGCCGCCAGAGCTTGAGGCTGAAATCGTAGCGCGTGAAGGCGGGGTGGATGAAGGCATAGCGCGCGATCTTGTGCTGATAGGTCAGAAGGTCCGCAACCTGAGGGGACATGGACTGGAAGAAGGCGTATCTACCCGGCTGTTGATTTACGCGGCCCAAATGATTGCTCTCGGTATTCCACCCATCACTGCCGCCGATGTCGCAATGTGCTCACCAATCACTGACGACCGCGAATTGCAGCGCAGCATTCGCGAGATCGTGACCACCGTGATCTAGTTGTGGCGCAGCCCCTGGCATGGATTCCGATCTTAAACCAAAGTCAGGCCACGGCTCGTCCCCGGACCCGGAGGCTTCCTCAGCTTCAATTGAACAGGCACTTCGAAAACAATTCTCAGAGGCTAAGAATGCGACGGAACGGCAATCGATTCTGGAACTGACCCGGGAGCTGGCGCGTCTGTCGTTGGATCAGGCGGCTGCGACCCTCGAAACCAGCGCCACGATCGCCGGTGTTTCTTTACGCGCGAGTGTCGAGTTCTTGCGGGCCGCGCCGGAAGTTGCGGAAACTCTGGCCGCCGCTGAGCTGCGACTGTGGGGCGAGATGGGCCGGCGCCTGGCGCTCGGCGATGTTGAGACCGCCATCAGCTTCTTCCTTGCCGGCGTACGCGATCTGAAGGGTCTGCCGCCGGACGCCCGGGCAATTGTCTTCCAATTGTGTTCTCGTCAGATGACGCTCTCCGTGCCCATTGCCGCCGCAACGCTCCGCAAAGTTGGAGCGTTGTCAGAAGCTGTACCGGATTCGGAGACGCTCGTCGCGACTTTGGAAACCGCGGCAGAAATTTCCCGCCGCTCAGCGAAACACAGCTCAGATTTTCTCGCGGCCACTCCACTGGTAATGCAATGTCTCGATCAGTTTGATGACCGAGCCGTTAAGCAGAGGGCGCTGGCGCTAGCTTCCGCCTTTGCTTTCCGGGCTGGAGGAATCGCTACCGACGCCTGGGCAGCAATGCCGACAGCTTTGGCGAATCTAAAATCCGAAGCAGCTCTGCAACTACTCGATCGAACGGGAGATTTCCTCGAGCGCGGCGGCGGCGCCTTGCACCTTATGCTTGCGGGGGGAGAGGTGCTGCGCACCCTGCCGGAATTGTTCAACGATTGGATCGAGTTGCTCTGGGTGGTTGCGCGACATGGCAATGCCAGTCTGGTGGCATTTGTGCGAAGCACTCAGCGATTCGTGCGTGGATTCCTGACTGGGATGGACCGTAATCGGGCCCTTGAACTCTCAAAGCGAGTCGTATCGTTAACCGCGGAGATCGCACGCCTGGACGGAGAGGCAGCACTTGCCTGTTTTCGAGCAAGTCCCGGCGTACTGAGGACGGTGGCGATCGAACAGTTTGAGGAATGGGTGAATCGGGGTCTTTTATTTTCACCTAACGACACCCGCGCGCGACGAAGTTATTTTGCCCTCGAGACTCGCGGTAGTTACGAGGTGCTCCATAGCGACAGCAGTGGTCTAACGCTTGATTCGATCCAGCATCTGTTGTGCCTCTACGTCGAGGCCCTAACTGGACGAGAAGTGGAGTTGGCGCCCATCGCCGCCGTCCCCGTAGAGACGAGAATTGGCGACGGTCGCACGATCCACTTGCCCGCGTTGGTAGCTGAGTTTGGCGACGACGATCTTGATTTTCGTCTCTACAAAGCACTGGCTGCGCACGCCGCCGGCCAAATCGAATTCGGTACTCAAGAATGTGACGCGATGGGTCTCAGCGCTGCTTACTCGGCGATTGCGGAAACTTACGACCCTGCCAACGTGAACGCGAGGGACGCGTTTGCTCTTGATGGATACATCAACGATCCTCAGAGAAGCGAAGCAGCGATGTCGCCGGCAGAGGAAGTGCCCATTGGCCCGGAGGACAGATACCAGCTTCCTCCGAATAGCGACTACCGCGCGGTGCTGGCGCTCTTTCCCCATCCACAACTGGCGCGAAGGATTTTTGGCACACTCGAGAATGGCCGCATAGACGCCCGGCTGCGACGGCAGTATCGTGGTCTCGCTCGGGATCTCGATCTAATTCGAGAACACTTGCGCCGTAGTCGCCCTGCCATCCTCGATCTTCCGGCGACCCTGGTTCCGTTTGAGCTGCTTTTTCAGATTACCCTGCTGGGCGGCGCGCTTGATGACTCAAGGCAGTATTACGGTCAGATCGTCTCAGAGTTGGAGACAGTGGCAGCCGGGTATTTGGCGGATTCCGCGGCTACCGTTGCCGACACGTTGATGGCCACCAGCAGAGTCTACTCACTATTTCAGTCAGTGGCTCCAGCGGACGACTCTTTCCAGCAGTTGGAGACGACCGAAAATTCGTCAGATAACGAAGATCAAAGCCCATCGCTCAGCGAAACACTCAAATCGCGCCCTCGTGATCGCGAACCGCAGAGACGTGACGCGCGCGAACTCTTCAACGCCTGGAACGATCCCAGTGCCGAGGGAGATCCTGACGACCTCGAGGGTGGCGAAGCCTGGATCGAGGCCGAAAGCCCGGAACAGAACCTGGAAGAAGGAGAGGTAGCCTACAATTACGATGAGTGGGATCGCGAGCTCACCGATCATCGCCTGGCCTGGTGCCGGGTGATCGAGAAACAGGTGAAGCAGGGGGATCGGCTGTTCGTGGACCAAACACGGGACCGCTACCGGGGCGTCATCTCGTCGATCCGACACCAGTTTCAGTTGCTCAAACCTGACGAACTGACGCGAGTGGCTAACGAACTTGACGGCGAGGAATATGATCTCAACGCCGTTGTCGATTTCGTCCTCGATCGCCGGGCCGCGGGGGTCGGCGGCGGGCATCAATCCGAGCGACTCTATATGAAACGCTTACGTCGCCGTCGTGATGTGGCAGTTTCCTTCCTGCTGGATCAGTCCTCGTCAACGGCCCGCACAATAGGCCGGCATCCGTTGCAGCCTTACACGCACCCCGGCAGACGCATCATCGAAATTGAAAAAGAAGGGTTGGTTTTGATGAGCGAAGCCTTGGAAGCCGTGGGCGATATCTACTCGATAAACGGTTTCACTTCCGAGGGCCGGCGGAATGTGAAGTTTTATGTGGTCAAGGATTTCGACGAGAAGTATTCGGACGAAGTTAAGCGTCGTATTGGCGGGATTACTTACCAAAACAATACTCGACTCGGGGCTGCGATTCGCCATGCGACTGCGAAGCTGGCAAAACAACAAGTGCGCACGCGTCTGTTGATTGTGCTCTCTGACGGTCGTCCTTACGATCACGACTATGGGGACGCCCGTTACGCTCGGGAGGACACGCGCGAAGCGTTACGTCAGGCCAAGATTCAGGGCGTCACGCCCTTCTGCATTACCATCGATCGGGAATCCGAGGCGGAATTACGTGACCTCTACGGCGAGATCGGATACACAATCATCGACGACGTACTTTCACTCCCTGAGAGACTGCCGGGTATCTATCGTCGGCTGACTACGTGAGTTCGAGCAGATTATCCCGTTCACCTTGAAAGCCATCGCCATTAAGCTAGAACCTCTCAACTCCGACAACATCTCAGGTCGGGAAGGCGGACTCTAGCACCCCAGCGCGGCTGCCGCGCAGAGGACCCCGCCCTGTCCCCGCCTCAAGTTTGAATACCACTCAGCAAACTCCATAACCTCATCTCCTCTTTCCAAAGCTGTACCAGCCCATCTCTTTCATCGCCTTCGACAGCTTCTCGGAATCTTCCGGCCACCACCAGTCATGATCCACTGCCACAGGCTCATCACCATGTGAGTGAAACGATCGAAAGCCCGACCAGTAATAGTCTTTGGCAGATCTTACCAAGCCCGCCTTCACCGGGTTGGCATAGATGTAGTTGATCTTTTGCCAGATCATCCACCCGCTCCACAAGGCCACATCTTTGAAGCTCTCTTGCCAGACCTGGTGCCCTTTATCCCTCTCAGGAAAAACAAAGCGGCTGTTTGCCCGAATGATGGCCTTCGCGGAAACCGCTTTCAATTGGCCGGTGTTCCTTGATGCGACCATCCCGGGGATTGGCTATCAGATGAAGGTGATCCGGCATTAGCACATAAGTGATCAGCTTGCTGGGCCAATTGCGATTTAGTTTCTGAAGCTCATCAAGGAAGACCTTACAGCAATAGGGTTCAGTGAAGACAGGAGTGCGGTCAAGGAAGTTGCCGGTTATATAGTGGAGTGCGCCTGGGATATTGTTGACCATTTGCGAGCCATGTGAGGAAGCCCTTGAAGAGTGAGAATGAATTGAGTCGTTAGTCTAAAGGTTTTTTGTTTTTAACGTAAGAGCGGGGACAGGGCGGGGTCCCCTGCGCGGCAGCCGCGCTGGGGTGCTAGAGTCCGCCTTCCTGACCTGACAATGTTTGTGAGGTTGATTGCAGTTGAGAGGTTTCCAATCTTGCGTTTTCCAAGCTGAGTAATCTCCCCGTGATTTGAAAACCGTTGACTTGATGGTGACGGGGCTTTTGCTGCCTACTTGCCCTGCCTCCCACCACTTCCTCGACCACCGCCTCCGGGGGTTTCAATTCGCACACGGTCACCCGGCTGTAGTTCCCAGCTCCCTTTCGAGGCTATTTCACGAGGGGACCCCTGGCGAATGATGGCATCGCGGCCCACCGCTCCTACCTCCCCGCCGGCTAGCCCGTAAGGTGCTTGCTTTCGTCTATCAGCGAGCAGCGACATGCGGGCGGGGGCGAGAGTCTCGATCTCGCGAACCACCCCATCTCCGCCACGCCGTTTACCCTTTCCACCTGAGTCCTTGCGGATGCTGTACTCGCGTACTCGCAGCGGATAAGCATACTCAAGCGCTTCGGCGGGAGTGTTGAGGCTGTTGGTCATGTGAGTATGGACTGCGCTCATGCCGTCGTGATTGACCCGCGCACCCATGCCGCCCGCCACTGTTTCGTAGTAGGAAAACTCGCGGCCGGTGCGCGGATCGATGCCACCAATTGTTAGATTGTTCATGGTGCCCTGGCTGGCAGAAGGTATGCGATCCGGTAACGCCTGGGCGAGGGCTCTGAACAGGACATCCACGATGCGTTGCGAGGTTTCGACATTGCCGCCGGCTACTGAGGCAGGATGAACGGCATTCACCACGCTGCCTGCCGGAGCAATCACTTCGATTGGTTCCATCAGACCCGCACTGGCAGGCACGTCTC
>JBGTLM010000018.1:0-15943 GCA_041744135.1 Pyrinomonadaceae bacterium | reverse complement strand
ACGACGGAAGAAATGCGGCAGCTGAACTATGAGGTTGACGCAAACAAACGTGGTCCGGCAGAAGTTGTGCGCGAGTGGATCAAGCGGAAAGGGTTTTGAATTGGCTGGACCGCCAAGTCACCAGGTGCCTGTCAGAACGGCCAGCGGTAGCGACCCGGTCTCAACTGGGAAGCATACGGCCTGGTGGTTCTGACAGGGTTCGCTGAGAACCACCGCAGATCAGACCGGGTCGCTACCGCTCGCCGTTCTGACAGATTTCGCTGAGGGCCGCCGAAGATTAGACCAGCGCCTGGAATACGTCAGAGGAGAAGATATGAAAAGAACACCGCTTACCCTGGTCGTTGTTTTCTCTCTGGTGCAAGCCGCCGCGTTTGCTCAAACCAAAGCGCCTTCGTCCGTTGTGCTCATTAAAGCCGGTCGGCTGATTGACGTCCGCGCCGGACGAGTGGTCGAGAACCAGGGGATAATCGTCGAAGGCGAACGCATCAAGACTGTGGGACCCCTCTGGGGGCCATCGAGGCGGGAAAGTTTGCCGACATCATTGCCGTCAGCGGCGATCCATTAAGGGATATCACCGAACTGGAGCGGGTACGATTCGTAATGAAAGGTGGCGAGGTTTTTCGCAACGAGATCACTCGTTGAGGGATAGCAAGGTGTAGTCGTGAGGAGAATTTTATGACACTGTTTGATTTGCTTATCTTACTCCTGGTCGCAGGCATTTGCGGGGCCCTCGGCCAGGCCATTACCGGCTACTCGCGGGGTGGATGTCTGGTATCAATTGCACTTGGGTTCGTGGGGGCGGTTTTGGGAGTGTGGCTAGCCCGTGCTTTGGCGCTTCCGGAGCTCTTCGCGATTCAAATCGGGACCACCAACTTTCCGATTATCTGGTCAATCATTGGATCGGCACTGTTTGTGGCGGTGATCGCATTGATGACTCGCCGTCGTTAGCCGGCCGTCAAATATCTATGGAACCGCCGAAGTAATGCGGACGGTTAACGATGTAGGGGCGGTCCTTCGTGGGCGCCCCCGCCAGGACCAGAGGCCCTTGTACCGTAACGAGGGGCACCCACGGAGGGACGCCCCACAAACTCGAGCTCGCAAACCTATACCAGGTCGCGGATTAGGGCGATGAGGAGAGGATTGGTTGTTAGCGAATCTCGGTGCACCAGCGGAATTCTGGTATTCAACCAGTTCGACGTTGGTCACCCGCGAGGAATCCTATTTACAGAAAGCAGTGATCTCGCACCGCAATCCGCCAGCATTCTCGCCGCTGTCAAACTTAATATCGCCGGTGATGACAACGCGTACGATCTTCTTATCTGCGTTTTTGTACTTGCGGCGGTTCTTCGGATCCTGCTTATAGACGTCACCGTCGAATTCAACTTCGGCAGAGCCGCCTTTGATGATGATATCGCCCGTCCCGTTTGACATTTGGTTCTCCTCTGAGAGTAAAGTGAGGTTACGGTTTACCTAGCGAAGTAGATCGCTAAGTTGCTTGCTAAAAAAAACAATATCCGGCCGTCTGAGATAGCTATTGTAGTGGTCGCCTCCCCAGCGCTGCTGCAGACCGGCCATGAGATTCGCGGCGCGCGTGGCACGTTCACGAGTCTTGTTTTCGTCCGCGAGGCTCTTACTGGCCCTGGCAGCATTCAACCAGGCAAGCCATTCAAAGTCCTGTTTGCCTAGCCGAGCGAGTATCTCTTGTGCACGGAGTGAAGTTGTTAGTGCGTTCTGAGCGTCGCCCGTTTGCAGCATCGCCTCGGAAAGCGCAAGGAGACCTTCTGAAAGTCGCACGAGATCGCCAGACGCCGTTGCTAAAAGGACGGCTTGCTCACATTTGGACCGCCCTTCGCGCGCCGCGCTGGAAAAGGTTTCCGCCAGTCCCAGGGTGTAAGTCGCCTCCGCAGCCGTGCCTTTGAGTTGCGTGCCGGCCAGCGTGAGTGTCCGCTGACTCTTCACCTTGGCTTCGTGTAGCCGCCGTTCACTAAGCGCCATGCGGGCCAACACCAAAGAAAACCAGGAAGAGAGCCCCTTGCTGGCCTCGGGCTGCTCTGCAATGGCAGCCGCTTGCTCTAGATCTTCCTTTGCTTCCGGATAGCGTCCCAGCCGCCAAAAGACGTTAGCTCGATTGATGAGACTTAAGCAGGCATTCTTCTCGTGGCCCAATGACTTCGCTAACGCAAGACTCTCTTCGAAATGAGGCAAGGCTTCCGGATATCTTCCCTGATTAGTAAGGAGGACGCCAATGTCTATGTGAGCGAGCGTTTCCTGAGCCCTATCACCTAACTGCCGTGCAATATTCAACTGCTCATCAAACCCCAGAAGCGCCCCCTCGTAGTCTCCTTTCAGCACCTTGTTGCGTGCGAGGAGTGCGAAAGCTTGCAAAGTCTCGAGTCGGTAGCCTCCCTGGCGGTAAAAAGGAAGCGCCTGCTCGATGTAGCTCAAGGCCTCATCGGGTTTGCTTTGTCGCTCAGCCAGACTTCCCAACGACAGTAGTGCCCTAGCCGCGTTGCGACTGTCTTTCTGCTTCTGGGCAAGCTCGAGCGACTGCTCATAGTATTTTTTTGCTTCCGGGTAATTCCCATCCACGAGAAATATGTTGCCGAAGTCGACGAGCCCGCGCTTGGTCAAATTGTCGATACCGTTTGCCCGCGCCAGGTTTATCGCTTCCTGCGTAAAGTGCCGCGCCTGCGGTCGATCTCCTACGTCACTCGCGACGTCGCCCAATTTCAGCAGAGTCTTTACTTGCTGATACTGATTGTGGGCGGTTTGGGCCAACGCGAGCGCTCGCTGAAGTTGTTCCCGGGCCTCGGTGACTTTGCCGAGTTTATTTAATAGAAAGCCTCGCTCATAAAACACTTCAGCCTGGCCTTCAACGCTGCCGAGAGCCTGGTAGAGCGATTCAGCCTGTTGGAAGTTGGCCGCAGCGCTGGCAAGGTCTAATTGTCTTCCGTAAAGGATTCCCACGCGCAGGAAGGCGGCCGCTAACTGCGGAGAACGACTTGTCGCCTCAATATAACTTACGATGGCCTTCTTTGTATCGTCGTTCTTCTCATGTGCCCGGCCCAGGTCAAAATAGACGTGTGATTCCTTCGGCGACAGACGCACAATCTCGCTATAGGCCTTCACCGAGCCAGGAAAATCTCCGGTAACAGAGGCGTGGATTGCTTCCAAATACAGAGCGTCAACGCGCGGCAACCGCGAACGGTCGGGGGCGAGTTCCGCGACCCGTAACATCTCGTTTTTGGCTTCGTCAGCGTAATCGAGTTCGGTCCAGGCTTCTGCGAGACGAGCATGTGCCAGGGCAAATTTGTCGTCGGCGCGAATTGCTTGTTTCAATGCCAGCGTTGCCTGGAGAAAAGCTCCATTTCGCATTGCCTCTGTTCCTTTGTGGTGCCAGTCAATGGCCACCGGCGAGGGCACATAGGGCGCCGGTTTCCAGAATCGCAGGATGGCCCAGCCGGCCAGGGAGATCGCGAGAATAGCGATGATAAATGTCCCCAGAGACAGACGCGGACGCCGCAGAGTCTCGGTCAGAGTTATCAAGGTGCTGGTGGGGAGAGGAGTTGACGACGAAGTCGAGCGGGGCGAACGCAGAGGCGTGATATGGTTGTCGGAACTGAGAGTCACTAGGACGGGCCGCAAGTCTCTGAGCATTTCTTCCGCAGACTGGTAACGCGCCTCAGGCTTCTTCGCCAGGGCTTTCATCGTTATCCGATCCAATTCGGGCGAGATGCGAGGATTGGACCTGGATGGCGGCGGCGGTTCCACATGAATCACCTGCGCGCCGATTTCGATCACGCTCGACCCCGAGAACGCCGAGCGACCGGCAATGCATTCATAGAGCAGGGCGCCGAGAGCAAACAGGTCGCTGCGCCCATCAACCGGTTTGCCGGTTGCCTGCTCAGGCGAAAAGTAGAGGGGAGTGCCGACGATTACGTCACTGCGGGTGTGCGTGGAAAAGAGTGTTTGAGCGCTGGCGTCAGTATCGTTGATCGCTGACTCGAAGATCTGTTTGACCAGACCAAAATCAAGAACCTTGACCTGCCCTCGTTCCGTGACCACCACATTCGAAGGTTTGACGTCCCGGTGCACTATCCCTTGGTGATGCGCCTCGCCCAGTGCTTCGGCGATGGATGAGACAATCTGCACCGAGCGTGCAAGTGTCAGGCTTTCATCTTCCAGCAATTGCCCGAGCGTTTGACCCCGAACCAGCTCCATCACAATGTAAGGCTTGGCGTCGTCTATTTCGCCGTAGTCGTAAACAGCAGCAATGTTTGCATGGCTAAGCGCGGACACGGCCCGGGCTTCGCGAAGGAAGCGGGCGCGATAGTGATGGTCGAGAGAAGAAAGAAACTTGATAGCTACCCGACGAGCCAGGTGCGTGTCTTCGGCCAGATAGACTACGCCCATACCCCCCTCGCCTATCTTTTCGATAATTCGATAATGAGAGATCGTTTGACCGATCAACTTGGTACCCTTCAACCGCGAGACAAGAAGAAACGAGCAAGGAACTGGTTAGGGAATTTCGGCACTGTTCGAGGCGCGGCTTTGTAGCCGCATTCTGCTCCAACGCTTGGGATAATTCAAGAACTGTCGGCTTCGCTCCTAACTACCCTCTGCCGCACCTCCGGTGCTAATTGAGACTCTAGACGATCCGTGTCTTAGCTCGCATGGCCTTCAGAGTTTCCGGAATGAAGGAGGTTATTTGATGGGTCTCTTCGCGGCCGTCCGCGAAAGATTGGTAAAGCGTGAAGTCCGGCAACGAGAGGCAACTCAGAGGAGAGCTATGGTTGTAGCCTGTGTCGATCCCGATCGCACTGTGGAAGATGTAAATGCCGTGCCTGCCCACTCGTCCGCGCAAAGGAAGGAAAGATGTTGGGGTATGGCCAAAGACGCAAGGTTTTCCGCGGTAGTTCTTATAAAACTTCATGTCTCTCGACCAGAGCAGTAACTGCGGCGAAGTCTCGCTGGGATGCTTCCCATGCTCCAATCCCGCATGAACATAGAATGCGTATTCGTCTTCGTGATAGAAAGGCCGCCCACGGAAAAAATCCAAGTGCTCCCGCGGAATCTTGTTCACGATGGTCTTCCGAGCGTCATCGATATCCGTTTCGCTGTTTATGACAAGAGTTTGACCGGCATACTGTTCAAACGTGAGCTCCCCTCCAGTCACAGGCGTGATCCAGATATTGCCGGTGCCGTCGATGAAATCCAGAAGCATCTGTTCATGATTGCCGCGCAGGCAGGTTACGTGCTCCGGATTGCTGCGGGAAAGGTTGAGCACATGCTCGACACAGCCAGGGGCATCAGGGCCGCGGTCAATGAGATCGCCCAGGAACACGAGGGTGTCGGAGGACTCTTCGCGCGGAATCATCTCCAGCAGGCTTAGCAACTGAGCACAACGGCCGTGAACGTCTCCGATAACAAATGTTTTCATGCCCTGTGGCCCTCGCCTTTCACGCGTCCGCTCTTGATCCGCTGCATCAATGTCACAAATCTCGGATCCTCCTTAACCTCGGTCCAGTTGGGGTCCGACTCAAACCACGGATAGTTCTCGTTTCCAAGATCGATTGCCGTTTCCAGCCAGCGGAAAGCTTCAGTCAGGCGGCCCTGAAGTAGGTAAGCAGTTGCCAGCCAGTAGGCAATATCATGATCGGCAGCCGCGGCGCCCACGGTTTTTTCCGTGAGCTGCTCGTCCGCCTCGCGATGCCGGCCCTGGGCGCTAAGGAAAATGGCCAGGATAGGCCGAACGCCATCCATCTGTTGATGCTGCTGCAGCACCTGCTCGAGTATTCGCGTTGCGGCCGAGACCTCGCCGCGGTAGTAGAGCACGAGCGCGCGGAACGTCCTAATCAGTGGGTGGTCCGGTTCAAGCGCAGCGCCCTTATCGAGTTCGGCCAGGGCTTCCTCATACTGCTTACGATAATTTAGAATCCGCGCCCGATTGTAACTGGCTACCACCTGCTCTGCGGGATTCAGCCGGACCATGCGATCGAAGCTGCGCAAGGCGCGATCATAGTCGCCATCTAGCCGCGCCAGCACGCCGCGCACGAAATGAACACCTACGTCATTGGGATACTCATCGCGCAAACGCTCAACTTCCTCGCGCGCTTTCCGTTTGTCACCGCGGTGAAGATAGATGAAGGTCATATGCATCCGCGCTTCGAGCAGCTTAGGATCGAGTGCCAATGCCTGGCTGAAGGCTATCTCGGCTTTCTCGTGATCGCCGGCTTCACCAAGTCCTTTGAGCACGCGGTTGACGTAACAACCACCGAGCGCGGAATGAGCCAGGGCAAAAGTAGAATCGAGCTGGATGGCACGCTGGAAGTGCTTGATCGCCGAATCGATGTGTTCTCGAGACACGGTGTGATAGATAAACTGACCCAGGCAGTTCCGCCCCCGCAGGTATTCTTCCGAAGCAGCCGCATCCGACGTTGAGCCCTTGCCCAACTCCACTTTTTCTTCGGGGCTGAGCTCCAGCCGCAACCCTTCCACAATTTGCTGCACCATCGTGTCCTGAACGGCGATAATGTCGCTGGCGTCCCCATCGATGCGTTCGCTCCACAGAATTTCTCCGGTACGCACGTCGAGCAGTTGCGCCGTCACTCGCAGTCGATCGCCCGCGCGCAGAAAACTAGCCGTGAGTATCGCCTCGACACTCATTTCTCTGCCGGCCTCCTCGGGGTCCACCTGCTTGCCTTGATATTTAACAATCGCAGATGATGGACGTACGACGAGCGAACGCACGCGCGCCAGATCGGTAATCACAGCGTCGGCCAGCGAGAACTCGTAGAATGCGGTTTCCGGGTCGTTGCTCAGGTTCTTGAAAGGCAGTATTGCAACGCTCTTACGTTCTTCTCCAATACTCGTTTGCGGCGTTTCATGAGTTTCCCGTGGCTGGCTCAGGTTACTCGCGCGGTTGGTGGCGCCAGATGAAACTTCAGCGCCAGTAACGCTCTTCAGCCACCGGAAGGCGCGAGAAACCGGGCTTTCCGAATTCAAATGCCGGGGCGCAACTGCAGGCGCACTCTCGTCCATCGGGGCTCCAGAACCGGCCGACAGCTCGCGAATAATTGCACGTAGATCGTCTCTAAACTCCGCGATCTTCTGGTAACGATCGCGGGGATCTTTTTTCAACGTGCGGTCGAGAACCTGTTGCAAACGAGGGGGCACGGGATCCGGGCGTGCATCCGCGAGAGGGACGGGCTCATCGTGCAACACCGCGTGACGCACGTCGACAGCTGTAGTACCACGAAAGGGCCAGGTGCCGGTGAGCATCTCGTAGAGCAATACGCCCGTGGAAAAGATGTCAGCGCGCGAATCGACGCGATCTCCGCGCGCCTGCTCAGGGGCTGCGTAGGTCGCCGTTCCGTAAGGCACTCCCACCTCGGTAAGTTCCGTGTGGTGAATTCCGGAAGTGCGTGCGGCATGTTCATCCAGGAGTTTGGCGAGACCAAAGTCCAGCACTTTCACCTGCCCCTCGTTATTTACCATCACATTGCCGGCTTTGATGTCGCGATGAATGATGCCCTGAGAGTGGGCGGCTGCCAGTGCGTCGGCCACTTGCAGGGCGATTGAGAGCGCGCTCGATAGATCAAGCGGTCGACCATTTACCAACTGCCGCACGTTTCGTCCCGGTAAAAACTGCATCGCGATGAAGTGCACGCCGTCGATAACGTTCAAATCGAAAATCGTGCAGATGTTCGGGTGATCCAAAGCTGAGGCGAGCCGGGCTTCGCGTTCGAAACGTTTGAGATTCGCTTCTTTTTCAGTGAGCTCTTCCGGAAGGACTTTAATTACTACGGTACGGCCCAGCTTTGAGTCAACGGCTTTATAGACGGTCCCCTGTCCGCCCGCACCGAGCTTCTCGAGAATCTTGTAATTCCCTAAAGTTGTTCCTACCATCGATATTGGTTTGAGCTTATTTACTTAGCCTATTTAACTCCGAACTTTGCCGTCCCGCAACCCGTTGCGCCTGGTAGCACCGCAGAGTTCTTACAAGGTGTTTTTTGCTAATCAGTGTCTAATTGCTCTAAGGATTGCGTAATAACGCATTCCTATCGAGGCCTCTGAGCGCTGGTAACGTCGTTCAACCTAACTTGTTAGTCGTGAGTAGTAATAGTATTTTGACTCATTCGATGGGGCGGCATAAATTGTCGTCTGTGGGCTACGCCCTTCTTCGGTAATTCTACGATGCTCCTCATTGAGCCCTGTCGCACGAGGTGGATCGACGCATCTGTGCAGTATGAATCGTACTGACTTACAACGCTCACCAGACTAAGGTTGCGAGAGGCACGGGTGTTATTTGACAACCGCCGTTATGAAGGCGCTTATTATCTTTTAGGTTATGCCGTTGAATGTGCGCTCAAGGCATACATCGCGAAGCAGACGAAACGCTATGACTTTCCCGATAAAAAGTTTGTTAACGACATATATACTCACGATCTGAACAAACTTCTTAGTGTGTCTGGTCTTGAGGCAGAATATCGGAAAGAAATTGTGCGGACCCCTAATTTTGAACTGAATTGGACAGTTGTAAAGGACTGGTCGGAACAATCTAGATATGCAAGTGGGGTAAGTAGAGCCAAAGCTAAGGATTTCCGATCGGCTGTAGTCAGCCGAAGGACAGGTATCTTGCCATGGTTACAGAAGCGCTGGTAAAAGAATCTTTGTCGAGCGAGATGATCTCATCTGGGGAAGCGCTAACCCGTCGTTTGGATGAGGCTCGATTCGTTGTCTCCGCATCCTTATGGCTTTACATACCTGAAACCAATGCGTGGCGGCTCATTATTGGCACCCCTGAGGTTAGAACTCTGGGACCTAAGAAAGCTTACAAGCAGGTTCAGTCTGTTATCTCAAGGATGCCGTTGGATCACGCGAGAATCCCGCTCAAGGATATAACGGTGATCGATTCAAATGATCCTCTACTCTCCTTACTGCGACTCGCTATCAAGACCGGTGATGGAATCTCTGGTATCAGATTCACTCGAAACGTGATTAATGGCACTCCAATTGAAGACGCGTATATATATCGAATAAGATAGCCAACAGAACCCACCAAGAGTCGCAAAGACTTAGATACCCACTCCTCTATGCAATGAACCATTAAGAAGAAAATCGTCCGCTCGCGTTTATTAAAGCGCACTTGCCGGAACGACTCAATCTGTTAGATATGATGAATGCCGCGTCTTACTGCTGCCTTTTCAATACTTCGGCACGCTTGCGTCAACTTCATCTGACCAGGCGGTAATTCCGCCTTTCAGATTTATCAGTCGCCCTGGGAAAGCCGCTAGCTTCAATGCCTCAATAGCTTTGGCGCTACGCGCGCCACCCTTGCAGTGGAGAACCGTCTCCCGTGCAGGATCGATTTCGCTCATGCGGTTGACGACGTGGGAGAGCGGGATCAACTTTGTGGCAGGCAGGCGCGCGATCTCATATTCGTAGGGCTCGCGCACATCTATAATCTGAATGTCGTCGCCGCGATCCAACCGGCGCTTGAGTTCGGTGGCGGTAACCTCTTCCAGTTGCGGCGGCTCAGCCTTCTGGTTGGGACTCAAACCGCAAAACGCCTCATAGTCAATCAACTCCGTGATCGTCGGGTTGTCACTGCATACCGGACACTGGGGATCCTTGCGTAGCTTCAACTCGCGAAACTTCATAGCCCATGCGTCAAACAGCAGCAGACGGTTTACTAACAGGCCCTCAGCACCCAGGATAATTTTAATCGTCTCGTTCGCCTGGATAGCGCCCACGATTCCGGGTAGCACGCCAAGCACGCCCCCTTCTGCGCAGGACGGCACCAGTCCAGGCGGTGGCGGTTCAGGATACAAGCAGCGGTAACATGCTCCTCGGTCAGCCCAGAAAACGCTGGCCTGTCCTTCAAAACGGAAGATTGAACCATAGACGTTCGGTTTGCCGCTTAGCACACAAGCGTCGTTAACCAGGTAGCGAGTCGGAAAATTATCAGTGCCATCCACGACAATGTCGTAGTGCTGAAAGAGCTGGAGTGCGTTGTCACTCGTTAGCCGAGTCTCGTGGGTTTCAATCTTGATGTAAGGATTTATATCGCTCAGGCGCTCAAGCGCCGATTCGATTTTCGGGCGCCCGATGTCTTTCGTGCCATGTATTATTTGCCGCTGGAGATTGGAGGACTCCACCACATCGAAATCGACGATTCCCAGACGACCCACACCCGCAGCCGCCAAATACATCCCTGACGGCGCACCGAGACCGCCTGTACCAATCATCAACACGCTCGCGGCTTTCAATTGTTTCTGCCCCTTGAGCCCAACTTCCGGCATGATTAAGTGGCGGCTGTAGCGGGCAATCTCTTCATTGGAAAGCGAAGGTGGTTCGGCTGCCACATCCGCTTCTGCGGTGGCACCCCCGGCGATCGAAGGGACAATCATTAGCTTGTCGCCATCTTTGACCGGGGTCTCGGCTCCGGATTGATGTCGGATGTCTTCGTCGTTGACGTAGACGTTAACGAAGCTGCGTAGTTTGTTTTTGTCGTCATAAAGGTGACTCTTAAGCTCCGCGAACTGGGTGCTCAGCTGATTGAGAGCCTCACCGGCGGTGCCCGCCTCAACTTCAAATTGAGATTTGCCGCCGGCAAACTGTCGTAAGGCGGTGGGTATGGTGATCGTGACTGACATTTTTACTTCCTTTCATCAACTTACGTTTAGGATTTCATCCTCTTTGAAGCGTGAACGATCCGGTTGCATTTCCCACGAAAGCAGGTCTTCGGCCCGGCCTGACTTAACGGCGACGACAATGTACGAATAGCCGGGCCACGCATGGTCGAGATCATATGCTGAAGGCACTGCCGGGTGGTCCGGATGAGAATGGTAGAAGCCGACGATGTCAAAGCCCTTTGAAGCTGCGTATTTCTCGCCGCGCATCAACTCCTCCGGCCGAATCAGAAATCGATTGCGTTTTGCCTCTTCCTCGAGTGCATTTGAAATCGGATATATCTCAGAGCAGACCTTGCCGCCGCCATCCCCCGAAAGGCTGCCGAGCAAGAGGCCGCAGCATTCATATGGATAATCGCGCTCGCCATGAGCTCCGATTTCGTTCCGTTGTCGTGCAGCTAACTGGATCATATGTGCTATTCAACATACCTCTCGCCGCGGTCGCAAAGAATTGTCACTACGACCGCATTTGTCGCGAGCGTGCGCGCCATTCGCAACGCGGCAAATACGTTCGCTCCGGAACTTGTGCCGACCAACAGTCCTTCTCCCTCAGCTAAACGTCGCGCTACTTGTTGCGCATCCTCAGTGGACACTACGTCGTTTTCGTCGGCAAGGGTTGGATCGTAGATTCCTGGCACCATTGCCGTGGCCATGTGCTTCAAGCCCTCGAGACCGTGCAACGGTGAATCAGGCTGCATTGAAATCGCGTGAATCTCGGGATTGAGTTCTTTCAGACGCCGGGCGACGCCCACGAAGGTCCCCGAGGTCCCCAAACCGGCGATAAAGTGCGTGATGCGTCCTTGGGTCTGCTCCCAGATCTCGGGTGCGGTGCTTTCGTAATGAGCTCGCCAATTGGCCTCGTTGTTGTACTGATCCGGGTAGAAATATTTTTCAGGCTCTTTATCGAACATCTCGCGGGCGATTACTTGCGCGCCATCGGTCGACAGCAACGGGTCTGTTTCGATCACCTTGACACCGAAACTGTGCAAGATCCTTTTACGTTGTGGCCCTGCGTTCCTGGGAAGGCAAAGGGTGACTGGATAACCACGCGCGGCTCCGATCATTGCATAGGCAATTCCGGTATTGCCGCTAGTGGCGTCGAGGATGGTCATTCCCGGCTGCAGTTTTCCGTCACGCTCGCCGGCCAGAATCATCGCCAAAGCCGGACGATCCTTTACTGAGCCGCCGGGATTCAAATGCTCAGCCTTCGCTAAAACTTCGACACCTGGCGGCAAGTCGCGTGTAATTCGGCGCAGGCGAATTAAAGGCGTATGGCCGACGATTAACTCGATAGAGTTCTTAGAGGTGCCCAAATCTCTTTGTTCAACAACACTGGCGCTCATGTTTCTAAATCTCCGTAATTCAATTGCGAGAGTTTCAATGCTGCCGGAAAACGAACCGGTCGCGATTTCCTTTCAGGTTCGCGACCGGTCTTTAGAAAACTTTTGCTGCGCTAGTCTTAGGTCAGATGCCCTTTCACGCTGCAAGTGCTCTCCCGATCGCGTCCCAAACAACAGGCGCAACAGGCGCAATAGCAACAGCAGCAATGGTAGGTGTTATGCATTGGATCCTGATAACTCTGTAGGAGGATGATAGGTAACTTACCGAAATCCTGTCAAGCCAACTCGCCCGCCAGAGGTCCTTTAGTTCGAACTTGCGAGGTCTTGATAGGGCGAGTCAACTACGGAACCGAGAAGCGGTCGCGACCGGGTCTTGTTGGATTCCACTCAGGTAGGGGAAACAGTAGAACTCTGATTAACTCTCGCGATTCGACAAAGTTCCTTTCAGTGCCAAAAACTAGCCATTCGCTCCTGACCCGGTCGCTACTCTATATATGAAAGGGCGCTCCTCGGTTCCGTAATTGAATGGCAACCTCTCGCGTTTGTCGGCGTGTATCTGCGGCTCGTTATTCCGTCTGCTACAATTCTGCGTCTATGAAGACCTTAGGCCTTATTGGCGGTATCGGCCCGGAATCAACCATCGAATATTACCGCTCGATCATCGGCAGCTATCGAGAACAGAAACCGGACGGCGGCTACCCGGCCATCCTCATTAATAGCGTCAACCTCACGCTTTTACTCGAGTGGATGAACGTAAATGAGTTAGGAAGAGTTACTGAGTATCTGATTGTGGAGGTTGAAAAGCTGGCAAAGGCGGGCGCCGACTTTGGTGCGTTTGCCTCGAACACACCACATATTGTTTTTGACGAAGTCCAGCGGCAGTCGCGTATTCCGCTGATTAGTATTGTCGAAGCCACCTGTGAAAGAGTCCAAGCGCTGGGGTTTAAAAAGGTGGCGCTGTTTGGCACGCGCTTCACGATGCAGGGCCGCTTCTACCCAGACGTATTCTCGCGAGCAGGCATAAAGCTAATCGTGCCAGAGCCTGAAGAGCAGACTTACATTCATGACAAATACATCGGCGAGCTGCTCAACAACATCTTCCTTCCCGAAACGCGTCAGGCACTGTTGGCACTTGCCGGCGAACTAAAAGCCAGGCATGGAATCGAAGGCCTCATTCTAGGCGGCACCGAGTTGCCCTTGATTCTGCGCGACGATCAACACAACGGCGTTCGCCTTCTCGACACTACCCGCATCCACTGTGACCGAATTGTGAGAGAGCTATTATAAAGAGGGCCCACTTCACCAAGTGTAGCCCTCTGATTCAGCCGGGAGGATGGAAAGCTGCCTACTGCGCGATGCCCATCTGCCAGAGCATGAAGGCATAATCAAAGGCGACTTCATGCAGATAATCGTAACGCCCTGAAGATCCGCCATGACCCGCACCCATGTTGGTCTTAAGCAAAAGCGGGTTGTGATCAGTCTTCATTGTGCGCAGTCTGGCTACCAGCTTTGCCCCTTCCCAGTAAGGCACCTGGCTATCGTTAAGCGAAACCTTCACCAGCATCGCCGGATAATCCTTCTTCGCGATGTTGTCGTAAGGCGAATACTTTTTCATGTATTCATACGCAGCCTTCTCATTGGGATTTCCCCATTCGATGTACTCGCTGGTTGTTAAAGGCAGACTCGCGTCAAGCATAGTGTTGAGAACATCTACAAAGGGAACTTGCGAGACAACCGCCTTAAATAGATCCGGACGCATATTGCTCACGGCGCCCATCAGCAAGCCGCCGGCGCTGCCACCCTGGATAACCAGGCGATCCGAAGACGTGTACTTATTCTTGACTAAATGCTCGGCGCTCGAGATGAAGTCGGTGAAGGTGTTCAACTTCTTCATCATTCTGCCCGCGTCGCGCCATTCTTCGCCCATCTCACCGCCGCCGCGAATGTGCGCGATCACGTAGACGGCGCCTCGATCCAGCAAGCTCAAACGATTTGACGAAAAACTCGGAGTCATCGACGCGCCGTACGAGCCGTAGCCATAGAGCAGCAGCGGCGCTTTGCCATCCATCTTTGAACCTCGCCGATATACCACCGAAAGCGGAATCTTCGTCCCGTCGGTAGCGGTCGCAAAGATGCGCTCGGACTGATAGTTCGCTTTATCGAAACCCCCGGGAACCTCCGTCTGCTTTTTGAGGGTGCGCGCCTTGTTGTCCATGTCGTAATCAAATACGGAGTCGGGCGTCACCATCGACTGATAACCGAAGCGCAACGTTCGCGTCTTGAATTCACGGTTGGTGCTGACGAACGCCGTGTAGACGGGTTCGGGAAAACTTACGCGATGGGTTTCATCATTTTTAAGGTTCGTGATCCGAATGTGTTGCAGCCCACCTTCCCGCTCGGAAATGACCAGATGATCCGCAAAAAGATCAATGTCATCGAGTTTCACCGCCGGACGATGCGCGATGATCTCTTTCCAGTTTGCCTTGCCCGGATCGGAGACAGGCGCGCTGACAAGTCGAAAATTCTTGGCGCCCTGATTCGTGCGGATGTAAAAAAGGCCAGCGCGATGATCAACTGAATACTCGTGATCAGCCTCGCGCGGCAGAATCACTGTGGGCGCACGTTGCGGTTTGTCCGCCGGTATGTAGAGATATTCTGTCGAGGTCTTGCTGCCCGAGGCGATCAGAATCTTCGCCTTGTCGCGGGTTCGTACGCCATAAACATCAAACAACTCGTCCTTGTCTTCGAAAACGAGATCGCTCTTGTCGCTTTTAATCACATGGCGAAAGAACTTATCAGAACGCTTCGTCACCGCATCTTCGGTCGAATAGAAAATGGTCTTGTTGTCCGTGGCCCACATCACAGAACCAACCCGCTCAAAGCTTTCGGGCAGCAGGTCGCCGGTGCGTAGATCCTTGATTTGGAGTTTGTACTGGCGGTATCCGGTAGTGTCCGTTGAGTAGGCAAGATAGTTGCCGTCATCGCTGACGGCATAAGCGCCCAGGCCGAGATACTTCAACCCCTTCGCCATCTGGTTCATGTCGAGCGTGATCTCTTCTTTGGCGTCGAGGTTGCCGCGCTTGCGTGCGTAGATCGGATACTGCATTCCCTTGACCGTGCGCGAGTAATAGAAATAGTCGCCATCGCGATAGGGGACGTTCTCGTCAGTCTCCTTAATGTGGCCGACCATCTCTTTGTAGAGCGTGTCTTGCAACGCCGCGGTAGACTTCATCGCGGCATCGGTGTGCGCATTCTCAGATTCGAGATAGGCAATAACCTGCGGGTTGGACTTCTCGCGCAGCCAGAAGTAGTCATCGACCAGAGTCTCGCCGTGGATATTTATAGTCTTGGATTTCTTTTCTGCCATTGGTGGTTTTGGTGCCGCCGCTCCGCCTCCATTTGATTGGGCTAGTGCAGCGCGGCTAAACGTGAACGTGGAGATTGCTGCAAACAAAACTAGCAGCATTAGGGACCTTAACTGTTTTCTCATGTCGGACCTTCTTTGTTACGGAATCTGGAGTTGCGGACATCGGGAGATCCGGCTTCTATGAATCGAGCACCGCAGAATCTTTTGATTGGTATGTCGCCGGCGCACGGCCGACTAGTCGTGGACGGTTCAACCACGCGGAGGTTCGCCCCAGCCTGAGCCTACGTATTTACCGTTCTTTACAAGACACGGCACTGTTGGATCACCATTCGAAAAGGAGAGCATCTCTGACCGACGCTCGCGATCGTTTTGAGCATCGTAGTCATCGAAAGCGATGCCCTTTGCATTGTAATGATCCCGTGCCTGTTGGCAGTAAGGACAGCCCGGCTTTGTGTAGATAACTAATGCCAACCTGAGGTCACCTCCGTGTGACGCTAGTTTAGCAATGGACGGGCGAAGTGAGAAGCTGGGACGAGTCGGAT
>JBGTLM010000017.1:0-24550 GCA_041744135.1 Pyrinomonadaceae bacterium | reverse complement strand
CCTGGCTGTAGCGGAGTCTTGTTACCGCGCACAAAGTTGGTCCATTCATGACCGTCGAGACCAATGCCGTGACCGGTGCGGTGAGGCAGTCCGGGTACCGCGTAGTCCGGGCCAAAACCGGCGTCAGTGATTACTTTACGCGCCGCGGCATCAACGGCTTCACAGGGCGCGCCTACTCTCGCCGCCGCAAAGCCGGCGTCCTGGGATCTCCGCTCCAGATTCCAGATCTCGCGCTGCCGCTCGGTCGGCTTGCCGAACACGAACGTGCGGGTGATATCAGACTGATATCCATCAACGCTGCAACCACCGTCCATCAGCACCACGTCGCCTTCTGTCAACTTCTGGGGCGTGCTGCTGCCATGGGGAAATGCCGTGTATTTGCCAAAACTGCAAAAGACGCCGCCACCAACTCCCAACGCTCTGAATGCAGCACTGCAATTGTCCGAGAACTCGCTCTGCGTCATGCCTTCGCGCATGTTGTCGTGAGTAGCTTTGTAGGCGACGATGGTGATGTCATTCGCGTGCTGCATAAGAGCGAGTTCAGTCGGGGACTTGAACATGCGGCAGCCCGCCGTAATCGGATCGGCACTGACATACTGAAGCGCCGGCGCAGCCTTGAGGATCCCGTCGAAGAGAAAGAAACGGACCCGCTCTTCCATTCCAATGCGGCCGGTTCTCAAGCCTCGGTCACGGAAAATTTTGGCGACTTTCTGGTAGGGACTCTCGTCTTCTTCCCAAGTGCGAATGTCCTGGCCGATTTTGATTAACTCGCGGGCGCGCGCTTCTTCAAACTTCGGGCAAACCCAGGCAATCTCACCGCGAGCAGGGATCACCAGTCCAAACATTCTCTCGCTTAAGCCCCAGCGCATTCCGGTGAAGTAAAACATGCTCGAGCCGGGCTCGAGATAGATGGCCGCAATCCGGTTGTCTTTCATCAGGCGCCGAGCTTTTTCAATTCGCTCTTCGCGCTCGTCGAGAGTAATTGGCGCGATACCATCCGTCATCCGTCGCAGCTTGCGTATTGATTCAGGAACTTCGCGTTGCTGCGAAGTTTCCAGCTCGACCGTTTCGCTGCGGACGATTGTTCGGCCCAGTAGGGTTGAGCCTGCGAGGCCAGCCGACAAGCGCAGGAAGTCCCTTCTATCAGTGCACATATTTTCTATAGAACCTTCGCTTTTGAGTTTCCACGAAACATGAATCTGTATTACGCGGTAGCACATGCTACACGAGCGAGTGACTCGGCAACAAGAGAATGGCGAAGCAGCTACTTATGCGATCTCAAAATCGCCCCATGAGGTTTTGAATGGCACCCAGGTTAGGTCAGAACCTGAAAGGATCAGACTTCGGACCTTGCGTTGCGACCCTACCGGATCAGAGGTTCAAGACGAATCGGCGACGCTCCAGTGGAGCGAAGCAACATGCCTGGCGACGCGTGCGTTGTAGTTAGATCGAGAGCGGTAAGGTCATCTCGTTACTCACCGAAAACTCGAAATCGGATTTCGGTTCGTTGAACTTGATTGAATAGGGAGCGGACAGTTCCGCAACTTCAATTTGAGCGAAGATGTGCACGAGTTGCGGGTCAAACACTTCACCCGCGTGTTTCGCTAAATAGCTTGTTGCTTCGGCATGAGTTATCGTCTGAGCAGAGTCTCGCGGGCTGGTCATCAGATCGTATTCGTGCGCCACTCGCAGGATTCTTGAACTCAGTGGTATCTGTTCGCCAACAAGATTTCTAGGAGAACCACTGCCGTCAAAGTTCTCCTGGTAAAAACGAATGATCTCGGCAACGTCTCTTAGTTCTGGTACATGAGACAGAATGCGCGCCGCTCGTTCAGGTTGACGTGGAAGCGATCCGGGAGCAACGCCCGAATCCGGTTCGAGGCAAACCGCGTTTCCCGTCTCAATGCCCCCCAACTCGTGTACCGTGGACGCACTCACTAGGCCGGCTGAGGCTTCTTCAGTTAACCCCAACTGTTTCCCAATCAGAGCAGCGTAACCCGCGACTCGGATTCCGTGATCGTAAGTATATTGGTCCTCAGCCTTCAACGAATCGCCCAGCACTTGAACAAAATCAAGTGTCATTTGCTTAAGGCGCTCTGTTAGTCGCTCGTTGGCCAGCACCAGGGTGTGGCGATTCTTGTTGCGCTCGTAAAACTCGATTGCAGCACCCACTCTCCGCTTCAAGTCTTCATTGTTCCAGGGCTTGCTAAGATACGTGTTGACTAGTCCCGAATTCAGCGCCTCTACGAGCGCTTCTACGTCCATGTAGCCCGTGAGCAAAACCCGCACCATGTGGGGACGGAGGTCCGCAGTCTGGCGCAACAGCTCAATACCGGTCATCTCAGGCATCCGTTGATCAGTAATTACAATCGCCACGTCGTGCTGGTCAAGAAGCTTAATGGCTTCCGCACCCGATGAAGCTGTGAGGCACTGATAATCACGACGGAAGAGTCTTTCCAATAGCCGCAGATTTGACAGTTCGTCGTCAACAATTAGTAGCTTGTAAGTCATGCAAAACTTTTTCAGGCCTGCTTGGGAGCTAAGCAACCCGCGTACACGGGAATTCTCACCGTAAAGGCCGTGCCTACTCCTGGTTCGCTTTCGGCCGTAATCGTGCCTCCGTGGCGATCGATGATTCCGTAAGAGATGGATAGACCAAGGCCCGTCCCCTCACCTACTGGTTTGGTCGTAAAAAACGGATCGAAGATCTTTGAGGTGTGTTCGGCAGGAATTCCGCATCCAGTATCGCTGATTACCACAACTACCATGTCACCTTCACAGCTGGTCGATACTTTTACATCGCCCACAGCACCTACGGCCTGCGCGGCATTAATCAACAAGTTCATCCAGACCTGATTGAGCTGTCCGGCGTAGCAGCTCACTGGCGGCAGTGCACCATACTCACGGATCAAGTGCACATGTCCGGAGCTGTAGTAGCGTGAGAGAAGGCGTAACGTGGAATCGATGCCATCATGTAAATCAACCTTCTTAATTTCCGCCTCGTCGAGACGCGAGAAAAGGCGAAGATTCTGAACTACGTCGCGTATCCGCTCAGCGCCTTCCAAACAATCGGCAACTATCGAGCTCATTTCGGCCATCACGCCGTCGTAGTCGATGTCTGTTTTGATCTCCGCCACTCGGGTCCCGAAGGGCTCGGGCAAAGGCACCTCGTCATAGGTGGTCAAAAGGTTGCTGAGTCCGGCAACGTAGTTCTTCAAGAGGTCCATGTTGCCGTAGATAAAGCCGGCCGGATTGTTTAGTTCGTGCGCGACGCCCGCGGCGAGTCGGCCCAGGCTGGCCATCTTCTCGCTGTGAACGATCTGCGCTTGCAGTCGTTGGAGTTCCGCAGTACGCGCAGCCAACTCGGTATTCCGTCGCTCGAGATCGGCTTTGTATCTCTTCGCTGTGCGCGCCAACTCGCGGCGCTCGATGGCACGTTCCACCGAGATTGCCAGCGACTCCATTTCGCAGGGCTTGATCAAGTAATCATATGCTCCGAGGCGCAATGCATCGCGAACACGCTGCGGGCGATCCATTCCTGAAACCATGATCACCGCCGTGTCTGGATAGTGGGCCACTATTTCTCGAAGCAGCTCAATACCATTGCGGCCAGGCATCGTCAGGTCCGAGATCACCAGCGCATAATTCTTGACTGCCAGAAGGTTCAGCGCTTCCTCGCTGCTTGATGCGGTCGCGCATTCATATGTCTCGCTGAGATAGGCGGCAAACATTTCACGAACGGCGCCTTCGTCATCGACTATCAGAATGCGCCGGTCGTCTTCGTTTGCTTGGAGTTCCAAGAGCCAATTTGCTACGGATTCAGTCGTTGACTGTTGCAGGGCGGATGACATATTAGGTAGAACCTATTCGTTGGGCTTCTCACAGTCGAGGTGGTCTGGAAATTAGCCATGCTGTCTGGCGATCGCGGTAGTCGAGGCGCCGAAAGACATCAGTGGCGGGGCGCGTAGAAGAAGATGCTTATGAGGCCTGCGAAGGGAAAAATGGGGCGGTCTTATTAGGAACGGTGCGCCAGAGTGCTGCTTTTTTCCCCAATTCGACGCATACGCAGCGAAATTCCACTGCAGAGAGCTTCTTTGGCACCTGCTATGCCAGACCTGAGTTGGGAAAGCTTAAGCCCCCCCAGCGGGGCATGGCTAAGAGTCGCGTCGGGCTGGATACTGCTCAACGATGGAACTCCGTGGAGCGGTAATACTCAGGCTGCTCGTGAATGGCCGGCATCCCTGTTGATATTGTGCCGTTTTATCATGCGGTCGAGGGTTTTGCGATCCACTCCCAGCAGGCGCGCGGCCGCTTGCTTATTTCCACCCGTGTGGACTAATACGCGCGAGACGTAGTGCCCTTCAATTTCTGAGAGAGTGTGCCACTCTTCCTTCACCTCGATGTGATCACGTTTCAGATCCGGCGATTTATCATTGTCGCGCTGAGAGTTCCTTATTCGTTCCGGCAAGTCCTGTACGCGGACGGTGCCGTCGCACATGGCGGCAGCACGTACTACCGCATTTTCCAGTTCGCGGATGTTGCCGGGCCAGGGGTACTGCTCAAACAAATTCAGCGCCTCTCGAGAAAAGGTTACTGCGGGATTCAATGAATAGATCTGCTGCGCGAAGGTCTGGGCCAGGGACAGTATGTCCTCCCGTCTTTCTCTGAGTGGTGGCAAGACGATAGAAACGGCGTTCAAGCGGTAAAAGAGATCCTGGCGAAATCTTCCACCTTTGACCTCCATTTCCACATCCTGATTGCTCGCGGCAATTACGCGCACGTCCAATTTCTGTGTGCGATTCGAACCGACCCGCCGAATCTCCCCTTCCTGAAGCGCGCGCAAGAGCTTCACCTGAAAAGCCGGTGTCGTCTCAGTAATCTCATCCAGGAAGACGGTGCCGCCATCGGCTTCCTCCCAGAGACCGCGCCGATCGCGATCAGCCCCGGTGAACGAACCACGCACATGACCGAACAACTCGGATTCGATTAACTCCGCCGGGATGGCGCCGCAATTAACCGCGACGAAAGGCTTCTCCGCGCGTTGGCTGCGCCGATGCAGAGCCGAGGCAACGACCTCTTTGCCGGTGCCCGATTCACCGGTCAGAAGCACCGGCAGGCTGGTCCCCGCAACCCGTCCTACCTGCTTCATCACTTCGATGAACGCCTGGCTACGCCCGACCAGATCGATGTCCGACTCATAGGCACCTGAGGCCTTGGTGGAAAACAATCTATGGTGTGGGGTTTTCGCCAGCCTCTCGCCGACGGCACGAGAGAGCGACTGTAAGGTATCGACCCCAAACGGTTTTAGGAGGTAGTCGTAAGCACCATAAGCGGTCGCGTCCAGAGCGCCCACCGCGCTGCCGTGTCCGGTCATCAGTATCACTTTGGTCTGTGGCAATTCTTTTTTGAATCTGCGCAGAACACTAAAGCCATTGACCCCGCCCAGAATCACATCGCAGAAAACTATTGCCCAGTCGCGCTCGCGCAGCATTTCGAAAGCCTTCTCAGCAGACTCCGCCTCGGTAACCTCCCAGCCTTCTTCCCGAAGCACTTCGCTTACAAATCTCCTCAACTGTGGGTCGTCATCTATAACCAGTGCATGCATAAGTTGACTCCGCGTGAAAATTTCTCTCGTTCACCCCCTGATCACGCAACTGCTCAGACATGCACCGCCTCCGGTGAGAGTGGCATTGGAAGCGCCAGCAACTGTTCTATTCCTGTAACGGGCAATGGCTTACTGATCAGATACCCTTGTATTTCGTCACACCTGAGCAAACGCAGAAAGCGCAACTGCTCCTGAGTCTCAACGCCTTCAGCCACCACCCGCAGACGCAGCGTGTGTCCAAGGCTGACGATTGCCATGACCAGCGCTGCATCATCGGGATCTGTGGCCAGCTCCCGCACGAAAGACTGGTCAACCTTGAGAGAGTCGATCGGCAAACGCTTCAGGTAAGAGAGCGACGAAAAGCCGGTGCCAAAATCGTCGACTGAGATAGCGACTCCCTTTGTCTGGAGTTTGGTAAGCACGTCTATTGTCGCTTCCGGATGGCTCATGATTGAGCTTTCTGTCAGTTCCAGCTCAAGAAATTCCGGCCCCAGCTCGGCCTCCTCCAGAATCCTCATTACCGTTTCCGACAGCTGTTGTTGTTGAAACTGTCGCGCCGATATATTCACGCCTATTCGCATGCGGGCGAAGCCCTTATCTTGCCACTCGCGGTTCTGTCTACAGGCCTCTCGCAATACCCATTCTCCAATAGGCAGGATCAATCCAGTCTCCTCGGCCAGGGGAATAAAGTCCCCGGGAGGAACCAACCCCATCTGCGGGTGCTGCCAACGCACCAGGGCTTCGAGTCCTACGATCTGCAGAGAATCGATGGCCACCCGCGGCTGGTAGTGAAGCAGGAACTCCTGGTTGTCGATCGCACGCCGCAAGCTGGTTTCAAGTTCAAAACGCTTGGACGCTTTGGCGTGCATATCAGCGGTATAGAACCGGTATTCATTTCCGCCCGACTTCTTGGCCCGGTAAAGCGCGGCACCTGCGTTCTTCACCAAACTCGAGGTTTCATTGCCGTCATCGGGAAAGAAGCTGACCCCAACACTGGCAGTCGCAAAGAGCTCCTGTCGATCCAGTTTGAACGAGGGATTCAAGGCTTCCTGAATTGAAGCAATAACGTCCACCGCATCTTTGGTCTGTTCGATCCCCGGCAACATCAGGACAAACTGGTCGCCACCGAAGCGCGCCACCGTATAACTTTCCGTTACACAGCCTCTCAAACGTGCAGCTACTTGCTGCATCAGCTGATCGCCGGCCAGATGACCCAAGGTGTCATTCACCTTTTTCAACTGATCGAGAGCGATGAAAAGGACTGCTACCCTCCTATTCGCCCGCTGGGCCAACGCTACAGCCTGTGTCAGGCGATCTTCGAAAAGGGTGCGGTTCGGAAGCGAAGTCAGGGTGTCATAGTAGGCCAGCCGGTCTACCTGGGCCGTTCGCTCTTGCAACAGGTTTTCCAGTTCGTCCTTGTACCTCCGCTTCTCTACGAGCAACTGGCTTTGTTTCAGAGCTCTTTCAACTGCAGCCTCAACATGCCGGATGTCGAATGGCTTCATGATGTAGTCGAAGACGCCGGCGTGCATCGCTTCAATAGCTGTTTCAATATTACTTTGCCCGCTAATCATCAGGACGACGCTATCAGGCGAAAGGGAGTGCACGTGAGGCACCAGCTCCAGACCGCTCATGCCACCCATATTTATGTCGCTGATCACAAGATCGAAGCTCTCCTGGGCCAGGACCGTCAGGCCAGCTTCGGCCGAGCTGACTTCGCGACAGTTGTAGAGATCCTGGAGGAGATCCAACAAAACGCGCCGGACCTGTTCGTCATCATCGATGATGAGTATTCTTGGTTTATCCGCGGTATTTAATTCCATTCGGTGAGATCGTGAGCCACCGCAACTGTTGGCCGTTCAAAAACCCTTGAACACATGAGATTCAGACGTCTTGTCGTTAGGGGTGCAAATCCAAGTCTTCCATCAACCTTCGGGCCACCGTCGCTGAGTCAAGGGATTTTAGAATGAACTTCAACTTTTCATCCACCAGACCAACCGGGACGCTTTGCGTCGTCCGAGTAACCTGACATGAAAAGCACTCGGAGCGACGGGCGCTCTGCGACCGCCAACTTTGCGGGCCCGGCTCCTCATTGTGTCATAACCACATCTGTAACATTAGCTATCATCAGGCGCTTGTGAGATCGCCAAGCTTCTTCACCGTACGAGACAGTACATGATAACCCTGATTCTCCAGAATTTACTTAAGATTTTCCTCACCTGGTCTTGATTTTTCCACCAGGAACACCCGTTTCGGATTGATTATCAGTTTTTGGGCAATTTCAAATCCAACAAAACGGGCGGTCATCATCCCGTTACCCGGTTCCGCTTCATTAGCACCGGGTTGTGTACAGCTAAAGTAACAGCTAAATGTCAGCCGAATTGTCCGCAAGGATTCAAGCCCAGCGACGTTTCAGACACGGATCTATGATCCGGTCGCTCAGGCCCCTGGATAAGAGTCACGACCATCGGTTTCAGCTCCCGTACCCGCCGAAAGCCTCAAAAGGATATTGCGCCCCAACAATTCGATTCCGGCTAATTCAGACAGCAAGCCTACTACCAGCTCGCGCAACAACGCCGAATCATCTACAACGAATCTCTCATTATCCGCTTAAAAGGGTTGCTGACGTAGGACTGAAGCGTTGCTACTCTTGAGGTAACGTTACTACTCTTGAGGTAAACTTCCGATGGACACAAGTGGTGAGGCGGGGAAGTTAGCCGCTCAGGCTGCTTCCCCTGGCCTCCCGCGCAATCCGCTAGAATATGCAACTAAGCGGACTGCGCACCTTGCGGTGCGGCTGTTCGCCCCAAGACCAGCCCTCCGCAAATTCTTCGAACAACTTTCTGCGCCCATTATTAATTACGATAAGCTAAAACGGAGAAGCTGAATGTCAGAGTAACTTTGATTCTCTTGTCGGCATTTCCCTTACATAGATGTGAGGAAATGATCGCAGATTTCTGGAAACAGAAAACCGAAAGACTACTCGCGTTCGGCGGGATGCGTTGGTAGTTACTCAACCCCGAGAGCGGTGAGGCTATGGCCACCCGGACCAGCCAATACACAAGATTTCCACCATCGCAACGCTATCCAGGGGGTAAGGAGTATTGCGGTTGCCAGGATTGTTGAATCAAAGATTCGCCTATTGCTTAGGTAAGTGTTTGCCCTACTCATTCAGCGTCTCGTTAAGCTCTGCGGTTACGTAAGTTTAGTCAACTAAGTGGTTATGAATCGCATAGTAGGTAAGTTGGGCGTTGGTTTTCATCTCCATTTTCTCGAGGATCCGTGCGCGGTAAGTACTAATAGTTTTGTTGCTCAGCGATAGTAGCGCCGCAATCTCGCCCACAGTTTTTCCGGAAGCTATCAACCGCATCACTTCAAACTCGCGATCGGAAAGGGTTTCATGACGTGAAAGCTGGGAGTTACGATTGAGAGAAAGCACCAATTTCTCGGCCAGGGCAGGAGTTACGTACTTCCCGCCCTTCAATACTTTGTCAATGGCCCTGGCTAATTCTGCGCGCGAACTATCCTTCGTTACATATCCGGCGGCGCCGGCTCGAAAAGCACGCCGTGCGTATTGCTCTTCTGAGTGCATGCTTAAAATCAGAACGGGGAGCTGCGGACGGATCTGCCCCAACATTTTCAACACTTCCAGCCCGCTTCTACTGCCCAGGGAAAGGTCCAAGACGGCAACGTCCCATTCCTCCTCACGTGCAAGCATGAGTGCTTCCTGTGCCGTGCCCGCCTCACCAAAAGCGGTGGTGCCAGGTTGCTCTTCAAAAATCTTCTTAACGCCATCCCGGACAACTTCATGGTCATCGATTATGAGGATCTTTATCATTGACCTTGAAAGTTCAGATAACGTTCCGCCCATGAGCGCGCCGTTCTTTGTTGGCTTGTGCCGAACTGCGGACCCGAATGGTAACCAGGGTCCCCTTCCCTTTGCTCCCCGAGATGTCGACAGTGCCTCCGATGAGGTAGGCGCGTTCGCGCATTCCCAAGAGTCCCAGTGAGCGCTGACCGGACTTCTCCTCGTTCGTAATTCCTCTTCCATTGTCTGTGATAGTCAATAGGAATTCTTCTCTATCTTTCTGCATTACAAACCGGACGTGCGTCGCTTGCGCGTGTCTGAGGATATTGGTAAGCGCCTCCTGAAAGATACGGAAAACCGCGGTTGCCTGTTCCTGCGTTAAATCGAGATCGTGCAAAGAGCAATCGGAAATGCAGATGATCCCCGTTCGCTCCTGAAACTGTTGCGCTTGCCATTCTAGTGCTTCACCCAATCCGAGATCGTCTAAAACGCTCGGTCTCAGCTCAGAAGCAATCCTTCTAACGACATTGATGGTGGTATCCATCAGTCTCGACATTTCTTCTATCTTCCTGCGCAACGGCGAAAGTTGGCACTGATCGCTGGCCGTCGACAATATCTTGTCAATCCCTTCCAGATCCCACTTAAGACTTGTTAAGGCCGAACCGAGCTCATCATGAATTTCCCTTGCGATACGAGCCCCTTCCTGCTCGCGTGCCGATAGAATGTTCTCAGACAGCGCACGCAAGTCTTCCGTAGTTCCCTGAAGCTGCTTCTCGGCTTGCTTGCGCCCGGTGATGTCCCGGTAGTTGTTGACGATGGCGCCGACGCTCGCCTCATCAAGCAGATTCCTCAGTGTCCCCTCCAGCCACCGCCAAGACCCGTCCTTATGGCGCAGACGGGCCTCCATTGTAATGCTAACCTCTGGATACTTAACCAACTCAGACATGTTCCTCTCCAGAAGAGCTTTGTCGTCGGGATGGATCAGGTCGAACGCGTTGAAGCGAATCAGCTCCTCGGGCGTAAATCCCAAGACCTGCGGCGTCGAGGGACTGGCGTACTTGATCGCGCCGTCTGGACCAAAGAGTGCTACAGCATCTGAGCTCTTCTCGATCAGGGCACGAAAGTGTTGTTCCCTGCTACGCAGCTTCTCCTCCGCCAGCTTACGTTCGGTGATGTCTTCGGCAAGGCCCGCTACGCGATAAACCCGCCCAGTTTCGTCTTCGATAGGAAATCCGCGGTCCCAAATCCAGCGCAACTGACCGTCGGGTCTGATGATCCGGTATTCAAGCTGAAATCCCTGTTGCCGCCTTTCCTCTGGGCAAGCGAGGACCCTTCGCCGATCTTCAGGATGAATCGAGTCGACGAAGGTCTGGCGACTGCTGTAGAGGCTCTGCCGCGTCCGGCCCCAGACAATTTCATAAGCCGGACTAACGTAAAGGATTTCGTCAGTGTCGAGACTTCTCATCCAGAAGACTTCGGGTATGTTCTCCGTCAACTGTCGAAACCGTCTTTCCGATTCGCGCAGCGTCGTTTCAACTTGCCGCCGATCGTAAGCCGTCCGCAACATGTCGCCCAAGGTTTGGATGACTTCGCGCTCTTTGCTTGAAAACCGTTCACCACCCCAAGCTGGCTGCCCGCTCGGGGACCAGGGCCCTTCCGCTTCGGACGGGTCCCCTTCCGTGAAGCCGATCTCGATGCTACCCGGTTGTCCATCGGCTGTCGTGAACTCGGCACTCAAGATCGAGGATGCGCTCTCGAATTTCGGCGTGGCTGCCTCAGTCTCGCCAACTCGAATCCGCGCGACGGTGGCTTCCGGATATTGGATTGCTGACGGCACGATGGCGACGAGTTCGGCAAGCATCGCCTTTGTTCCCTTCCATTCTCCCTGGAGAATGCGCGTGGCAGCGTGCAGGGCAGTCAGTTCTTTGACGAGCTCGGGAAAGTCGCGCAGAAGCTTTCGGTTCTCCTTCTCTACCATGTCCGGACTCATAAGTGTGTCCTTCGACGTACCACGAAATCAACTCTTGGGAGATGAACATCCGTTAGGGAAGCAAAAAGTTCTCTCTCATGACGTATGGACCAACCAATTCGTCGCCGGAAGAGAACGGGTCGCAGGAATGTGGAGGAATTCTCTGACGCAGCGATCTGCCACGCCGTTTTTTCATACGGAACAGCAATTATTAACCTGCGACCTGAGGTGATCGCCACGAGGGCGCCGAGGAATTCCCCCAACTTAGTTGCCTCCAAAACCTTGCTTGAGACTAATGCAGAGGAAGACAACGTCGACACGACGCGAAGCGCAATTCAAGAGTTCAACCAGGGGATACCAGAAGGTAGGAGCTGGGATGATGCACCCCTTTAAACTCTTGCGTCTGGTCAAAACGTGCTCGGGCGCAATTGTAATTTCAACCGGGTGGAGATGCAATTCGGAAGGGGTTTGGATATGAGTTCGGTTTGCTTTTTTGACTGTCTCAGTCATACCGCGACTTTAGCCCGATAACAATGCAGTACGCCAACCTTGACCCAAGTCAACGGTTTCCTTAGAGCGTCATTCACTCGGCCGCCCTATCCAAGTCTTTAAAACGGTGAGAAATCAGGACAAAGCTTTACGACCGGGCTAAAGCAGCGGCGCGATGAGTCTACGACGGCACACAGGTTGCGAAGTTAGTTTCGCCCGCGACGCACTGGCCCTGAAGCGGTTGGACCAGAGAGACTAGAAAAAACGTATTTTGTTCAGACAATATGCCGAGCGCTTTCTAAACCGACGCTCACCAATCGAACCTACATCACCCTTGTTTTCAATCGATCATGTAGTTAGTTCCCAATTGGTACCCGGACATCGAGTCTTTTTTACTCGCCCTAGCCAATCAGCAGTCGAACTACAAAGCAACCTCAATGCGCGTTAAATGCAAATTGCCGAGAGCCACGTATCGATCACTGGTGCTCGTCTGTTTCTTGATGGCTCTTCTGACTGGAGCGAGTGGTGACCCATACGAGCGGATTCCCGTGTTTGGTCTACCGAAGAAGATGCCGCGTAACGCACTAGTTTCCGCTTACACCCATGAAATGGCTGGCGCGGATCAGCTATTGGCAAAAATTTTTGGCGGTCCCGGCGCGATTGCTGCGGCTAATAGCTTCGAGCCCACCGGACTGTCAAATCAATATCCCCTTTATCGTGGCGACATTCTCGGCGATAACGGAATTGTCCTCACCGGTCACCTGTCTAAAGCCATGCATTTATACGGTAGCTTCGATGGCCGGGGAGAGACTTCGCTCTATGTTCCGGCTGGGTTCACTTCCCACAGCGGCTCTCCGACGCCCACAGATGCGGCCGTCACATTCTTCTATCCCCGACTTGGTAACTTCTCGAACGTCACCCTGGCTGTGTTTCACATTGCCAATTTCACAATTAGCCAGGAGGGTGGACGGGTAAGAATCGGAACCGTGGGAGGGCGAGGCGGATCGTATGCGTTCTATAAACATTCTCACATCGAGTTCTACCGTGGAAACACAAGCCTCCCTTCCGCCTCAGCCCGGCAACGATTGCGAATAGATCCGGCTGCGGTCTTTGGAGGGGCTTCTACGACAGCGCGTCCGAGGAAGGCGACTTCAGACCTGCGAACAAGCGAATGAGTAGTTTTCTAACTTGAGCGGCCAGGACCTTATACCGACCAGAGTAGCGTAAAACCCGATCCACGAACTGATACGAAAAGGCACTAACAACATTTCTGTTGGTTGGGGTGATTCGTGGATCGCCCAGGTCGGTCGAAATTGTGCAGTCAGCAAGGAACCGCCTCTTGCGCAGAGCAGAGAAAAGCACAAACCAAAATGGAATTGTGACACGATGGGCGAGTGACTAGCAGAAACATCTGGGAAGCGATTATGATTAGCTGCCATAGACGCTAATTCATGAATCGACCAAGCAAACATACGCAATCCGCCACCTCAGACGTACCGCAGGTTGCCGAAATTCGAGCCCAGTTTCCTGCCTTAAAACGCATTCACAACAATCTTCCGGTTGCTTATTTCGATGGGCCGGGAGGCACACAAGTGCCTCGCGCGGTGGTCGAGGTAATGGCGGAGTACCTGTACCACCACAACGCAAACACGCACTGGGCCTACCCCACCAGCGAAGAAACCGACGCAGCCATCGAAACCGCCAGAGAAGCGTGCGCTGATTTCTTGAATGCTTCACCTCGAGAAATTGCTTTTGGCGCGAACATGACCACGCTGACATTTCACCTGGCCAGAGCGCTCGCCGGCAGGTTTGAGAAAGGTGACGAGATTGTGGTGACCGAGTTAGATCACCACGCGAACGTCGCGCCCTGGCAAAGAATCGGAAGCGAATGCGGCCTGAAAGTGCGTTCGGTGGAAATGGTCCCGGAGACAGGTCAACTCGATTGGAAAGTTTTCGAGCAATCAGTCACAAAGCAAACCAAACTCATCGCCATTGGAGCTGCTTCAAACGCACTGGGAACCATTAACGACTTCCGACGGGCAACCGCCTTGGCGCGATCAGTGGGAGCGCTTGTCTTCGTCGATGCCGTTCATTACGTGCCGCATGCGCTTGTGGATGTCCGCAAGATGGATTGCGATTTCCTGGGTATGTCGGCTTACAAGTTCTACGGCCCTCACATTGGAGTGCTCTTTGGCAAACAACAACTTCTCGAATCGATAGACTTTCCCAAACTCCTCCCCGCACCCGACGAACCTCCGGAGAATGTCGAGACCGGCACGCAAAATCAGGAAGGCATGGTTGGGGCCGGTGCAGCCATAGACTTTGTCGCGGCCCTAGTTTCTGGTGGTTCGCGGCGTGCGCAACTGAAGGTCGTCTATGAGGAACTGCACCGTCGCAGTGAAAAGTTGGCGCTCCGTTTATGGGAAGGACTTTCTGACATAAAGAGCATAACCTTATTTGGCCCGCCTCCGACCGAGCCCCGCACTCCCACGATCTCGTTTACCGTAGCAGGGGTCAAATCAACTGACGTCGCCAGAAAACTGGCGCAACGTGGTCTTTTTCTTTCACACGGCGACTTCTATGCGGCCACCGTTGTCGATCGGCTTAATCTTGGGACGGAGGGTCTGGTGCGCGCAGGCTGTGCTTGTTACACCACCGCAGAAGAGATTGAACGGTTGATTGAAGGGGTGGGGGAAATCTCGAACGCCTAGTCCAATGTCCAAAGTCCAATGTTCAATGTTCAACGTCATCCACGGAAATCAAAATATTGCTGATCGCTTTAAGGAATAACCGTTTTCCGAGGGCTAATTAGACTTTGGACAATGGACCTTGGACTTATCCCCTCGACGCATTAATAAAATCCGCTAATAAACCGTAGGCAGTGCTTTGTAAGCTTGGCCGGTGAGAGGTAATGGTCAAGCCGGGCATCATGTCTAACTCGAAATGGACAGCCAGAGAGGTGCCCCGCACGTTTCCTAATGGATCAGTAGACGCTAGCTGTTCGGGTCTCACGGAAGCGTTTAAGGATGATCCACTATCTGAGAGCGTGGCCCTGGCTACCAGCTTATATGGTTTGCCTTCGGTGCGCGCGGCCTGCAACTTCTGTGTGCCCAAACTTCGAATTCCTTCCCGTCGCACGTCGCTCGGCTTTAAGGGAAGCCTCATTAGTACTTTCGCCAGGGCACAGACCTTTACGGTTGCGTCCCAGCCATCGACGTCGTGAGCGGGATCAGTTTCGGTGATGCCCAGCTCCTGCGCCATTTTCACACCCTCGTCAAAGCTGCGTCCGGCTTCCATCGTCTCGATAATTACGTTGGAAGTTGAGTTGAAGATGCCGCTGAAAGCACGCAGTTTCGCGGCTGGTAAAGTCTCTCGAAACAGCGAAAACACTGGCGCACTGTCAAGCACTGTCGATTCGAAGAAGAAACTCTTGCCGGCGGCTGAAGCTAGTTTGCTTAACTCGTCGTACCCGTGAACCACGGCTCCCTTGTTCGCAGTGATGGCGTGAGAGCCGGATTTCAGCACCGCCGTCAGGTAGTCGATCGCCGGCTGACCGGTTTCATGATTGAGTGAAGTAGTTTCGAAGACCACGTCTGGCCGCGCTCCCAGCAGCCATTCATTGATGCCGGTTGAACGAGCCGGTCGCGACGCTTCGTCTACAGAGTTGCCCAGTAACGAAGAAGCTTGAAAACCTTCCGGCCTCGCACGCCAGCCCATGCCGCGGGTGGCCACCCCCGTGATGCGCCATTCGATTTCGTAGCGTTCTCGCAGCTCGGTCGACTTCGCAACCAAGAGCCGGGCGAGAGCCCGACCAACATTACCGAAACCGAGGAAACCGAGGTTGTAGTGTTTCACATCCTTACCATACGGGCCGAAGCAACGTTATACTGCGCTCAAAATAAGACTGACTGTCCCGAGGCTCGTTCTCGTATATCCTGTCAATCTTCAATCTCGTCTGAAGATCATATGAAACAATATCACGATCTGCTGAGATCAATTCTGCTACATGGTAAGGAGCATCACGACAGAACCGGAGTTGGGACCATTTCCTGCTTCGGTCACCAGACCCGCTTCGATCTTCGTGAAGGCTTCCCCATTGTCACCACAAAAAAGGTACCCTTCCGCTGGGTCGCCGAAGAGCTCTTTTGGTTCCTCTCCGGGGACACCAATGAAGCGAACTTGCGCGCGAAGGGTGTAGACATTTGGGCAGAGTGGGCCGACGAAGAACATACCAGGCGCTACGGCCGCGAACCCGGCGACCTGGGTCCAGTTTATGGCTACCTCTGGCGTTCCTTTGGTGGCAACTACCCGGAGCGGGACGGTGTCGATCAAATCGGGCGTTTGGTTCGAGAAATCCAGCGCGATCCAAACTCGAGGCGACTTATTGTTACGGGGTGGGACCCGCGACAGACTGAGAACGTTGATTTGCCTCCCTGCCATACCCTCTTTCAGTTCAAAATTGAGGACGGAAGCATTCTTCATTGCCAGCTTTACCAGCGCTCGGCCGATGCTTTTTTGGGAGTGCCATTTAACATCAGTTCCTACGCATTGCTGATTCATATGGTGGCACATTCCTGTGGCCTTACAGTCGGCGATTTCATCTACACGTTGGGCGACTACCACATTTACAAAAACCATCTTGAACAGGTCGAGGAGCTGCTTTCTCGTGGACCGCTCCCTTTGCCACGTTTGGAGATCAAGGATGAACTGGGGCGACCGCGCGGACTCGAAGGTCTGCTCATGATGCGTTATGAGGACTTGAAACTGGCGGACTACAAGTCACACGGGAAGATTGCCGCAACCGTGGCCGTTTGAATATGTCTGAAGGGAGATTGCAGAATATGATCATTGCAATCGTGGCCGTAGATCAGCGGGGGGCAATTGGCAAAGGCGGGAAGCTGCCCTGGCACTATTCCGCGGACATGAAGTTTTTCAGAGAAACGACCACCGGCAATGCTTGCGTGATGGGTTACCGGACTTGGCTTACGCTCAAGAAACCCCTCAAAGACAGACTAAACGTTGTGCTCAGCCGGCAGTCGCAGATAGAACCTCAGGATTTCCTACTCGTTCTCAGGGACTTAAACTCGGTCCTGTCACTCACAAACTACCTACGCTGCGATTTGTTCGTCATGGGCGGGGAGCAAGTCTATCGTGCATTTCTGCCTCACATCGACAAGTGGATTGTTACCGAAGTGCCTTTAACCGTGGAGGGCGCCGATGCATTCGTTCCTGAGAATTATCTGGAAGGATTCCGCAGGGTGGACTCGAAGCAGCTCGAGGAAGGGCTCACTGTCGGTTTCTACGAAAGAGTCCTTAAGTAGAGATGCGGTCTACTTCAGTGCACTCGTATGACAAGAAGTCGATTTTTGCCGCACGCCTTGTCACTACAGAACCGCAAGTTGCTGAAAAGTGGTGTGCAGCAAGCTAAGCAACAATACGATCCACGAAATCGCACGAAGTAACACGAATTAAAGGCCTCCATGTCGTGCGGTTTGGTGTAGTTTCGTGGATCGTAATAGTTTTCAGGCTAAAAAATAGAACCAAACAAAACTCAAGGGCCGCTATTCACTTTCAAATCCAGCACGTCGTGCCGAGTGATGATGCCCACGATGCGTCCATATTCTTCCACCAGCACTGCCGGACTAGTTTGAAGCCGGCGGGTCACTTCGTTTGAGCTGGCATCCACATCCACGGTGGGGAAACTCGCCTCCATAACCTCGCTTACAGGCGATTCGAGCAATTCACGATTCCTTACAACCTTGGCCAGTACGCGATTCTCGCGCAGCGATCCGACGGACCGTCCGTCTTCCAATACGGGTATTTGAGTCAGACCCATCTCGTTCATCTTGCCCAGGGCATCTCCCACTTTGGCCGCCGGAGCAACCCAGACGAGACTTGGTGGCGCACCATTTTCCTTGGTGCCGCTGATCAAACCAGCACTAATCTTCTGCGGCTCCAGCAGACGCTTCTCCTTCATCCATTCGTCTGAATGGTGCTTGGTAAGATAATGTTCGCCGGTATCGCACACTATGAAGACGACAACCGCGTCCCCGTCCAGTTCGCGGGCCACTCGCAAGGCCGCCACTGCGTTTGTTCCCGTCGAGCCTCCGCAAAAAACACCCTCCACGCGTCCCAACTGGCGTGACATCTCGAAAGACTCACGGTCAGTAATATTGATTACCTCATCCACGTATTTGATCTGCACATTCGGCGGTATCACCTCCTGGCCGATTCCTTCGACCAGGTAAGGAGTGGCTTCCACCAGTTTTCCCGTTTCCTTATAGGTCTTGAAAACTGAGCCATAGGGGTCAGCCCCAATAATCCTGATCTGCGGGTTCTGCTCTTTCAAAAACCTTCCCGTGCCCGAAATCGTTCCGCCGGTGCCGATTCCGGCGACAAAATGAGTGATTCTCCCTTCCGTCTGTTCCCAGATCTCGGGCCCCGTAGTGCGGTAATGAGCTTCAGGATTCGCCGGATGGGAATACTGGTCCGGATAAAACGAGTTTGGAGTCTCCGAAGCAATTCTTTTGGCTGTCGAGACGTAATGATCGGGTGTTCCGGGCTTAGCCGACACTGGAGTTCTCACGACATCCGCGCCTAATGCCTTCAGGTAACGCGACTTCTCCACCGACGCCTTGTCCGTCATCACGAAAATACATTTGTAACCCTTTACCGCGGCCGCCAGGGCGAGTCCGATCCCCGTATTCCCAGAAGTGGCTTCGACAATTGTTCCACCGGGTCTGAGTAGGCCTTCTTGCTCAGCCGCCTCAATCATTGAGACGCCAATACGGTCTTTCACTGAGAATCCCGGATTAAGATTCTCCATTTTCGCCAGAACTATCGCCTTAACCCCACGCGTAATGGCATTGAGCCTGACCAGTGGAGTCCGACCGATCAGGCCGAGCACGTTGTCGTAGTAATCCATTCGAGGTCTCCGCGGGGGAACTTAATTAGTTGACCGGGATCCCCCAAGTGGGCAGCTCGCTTGGGGTGGTGAATACTATTTGTAACAGAACCGGGCGGCGGGCGCTATTTGCCGAGAACGCAATCATTCAGTTTCTGCGCAATCAGTTCACCTGCAACCCGGTGGCCTCCCGCATTCCAATGTCCATTGCCCAGATCACTGCCGAATCCGTGCAGGAAAGAGCCGCTCTTTTCGGCATAAGCCTGCAACTCTGGTGCGAGAGTAATCACGGGTATATTTTCCCTGACACACAGGGATCTAATCCGGTTATCGGGATAGAAAAGATCTTCTATTCCCAGTCGCCGCATGAACGCCTGCCTGGCTCTAGGATCGGGGAGAACCTGCGGTCCATTGCTCAAAGTTACGACTACAAACTTTGCTCCGCGGGCGCTTACTTCGTCACGCATGGCGAGAATCAGCCCTTCTGTCACCAGCCAAGCGTCATTCCACACGGGGTTGTTAGGCGCCAGGTAGACGATGTTGTCAGTGCCCAATTCCTCTGATCTGACACTTACATCCGACTCTATCGCGCTTGGCTCAGATGTGTTGAGCAGCGACTTCGATGAGGCGAGAAGTATCTTGAAGCTGTGATGCGCTTCATTAGTGGCCTGCACAAAACGCGAGTGGTCCTTGATCCACCTGCCGAACCGGCTCAACTTGGACTGTCGCAGCAGAAAAGCGCGCGAAGTTCGAAATGAATCGTCGAGCACCAATTTCCCATCGCGGTAGAGGAAATAAGGCACCTCATCGGTCTTCTTTAACGCGCGCGAATTATCGACCACGTCGTTATTGGTGGTCACTGCCAAAAGCACTATCTCAGGCGCGTATTCCCAGACGCGTTCACGCAGAGTCAGAAGCTCGGTAGCGGTACCGTATCCGGAGACCCCAAAATTAAGCACCTCGATCTGCTTGCCTGGAACGTGGCCGCTCGCCCGCAGCTTCTCTTCCATGATGGCCCAGAAAGCCTGTTCAACCGGCACCTGAAAAGCCTCGGCATACGAGTCTCCGATCACGGCAATCCGAATCGTGTCCGCAGCTTTGGCCTTCGTGCGTTCGCGATCGCGCTGGCCGGCGCTATTGATGCGGACGTAGGCTTCCCCCTCCTTGCGATACCAACCTTCCATCCCCGGAATAAGTGCGTGACCCCGAGTTGCATCAGGCATGTAAAACCCGGGATAGGAGTAGTCAGCGGCACGCAAACCTAACTCGGCAATAATCACTCCAATCAACAGACCGAAGAGAATCAGAGCTAGCTTCGTCAGGAATCGTCTGGCTTTGGTCATGAGCACAAAGGAACTAGACAACTTAAGCGAAAGCGGTGTTCTTGTCCAAGGCGAAAGGGTGGAAGGTACCTGGTGTAGTTCGGCACAAGCAACGGCGCGCCAACCTACCTACAGAAAAGAAAGCGGTAGACGGGGTGACGTCTCGGAGGATCATGCCACAATTTTTGCGTACACCAGGGTTGAGTTGACAAGGCAGGAGAAATCCGGGCCTAAGTGAGGTCGGAAAATGTTGAAGCCCGGCTGTGCTCTCCCCTTCACATCCGGGCTTCTACTATGGCCACTCACGTCATAATGCTCGGTGAGTAACCAATCCTGTAGATCTTAACTCGAGAAGTTAAAACTTCTCGCGAATCCTGTAAGTATAAACAGCAGCCCCCGCACCGCCGGTAATTGCGCCAATGATCGCGCCCTTCTTGCCACCAATCAGTCCACCAAGAATCGCGCCACCCGCTGCGCCACCCGCAGTCGTGATCTTGTCTCGATGCTTGTCCCACACGGAACGACTACGATCGTATCGGTATTCATTAGCACGGTTTACCCGATTGTTATATCGGTCGTATTGTCGACTATTCTCAACCGACCTGCGGTTTGAGGCTCGATAACGAGTCTGCGCCCCGACTGGCATTGCCCCAATGATCAAAACGACTAAACAAACAGCAGTTGCAAATAATTTTTTCATCTTCAGTCTCCTGCCACTTCCATTGGCAATGTGCATGCCATTGCTATTGGTGCTAAAAACAATCCGCCAGGAAGAACACCTTGCCGCAGTTCAGCGGGATTTTCCGGGCTTATCGAGAACAGGTGGAAGCGTAGAAAGTGAAGTCCCGCGCGCGTCAACTGATCAGATCGTGCGGGGCATCCACCTTTTGGGATAACAGAGTCGCTCCGGGGCTCGAGCCCGCTATGCGTGGCGAAAGAATAGAGCTGGAGGGGAGCGAAACGGAACACCAGTCAATTTTGGATTGCCAATTCAAGCTGAGGAAATTTGCAGGTTGGGAAGGTGGGCAAAGCGTAGCGTACACTCAGGCCGACGAGTCCAGCAGCAAGCTGCGTTCTAAAAACGATGACCTGAGCGAGGTGACTCTTATGAAACGAAACTTGATTTCAATAGTCGCGCTAAGCGTTCTGCCTGTCGTGCAGATGCCAAGCGTCGCTAGCCCGATTGCGACACCTGAACGTGCGGCGGACGAGATATCCCTGAGCCAATCACAGGCATCACGTTTCGCGCGGCTCGCGTTGAAGTGCGTCTCCAAGGAATACCCAAACAAGCCGGAGCACGTGATCAATGATGCCAACGATGTCACGGGTCCAAAGAACTTACATCCGGCTTTCTACGGCTGTTACGACTGGCATTCGTCAGTTCACGGACACTGGATGTTGGTAAGACTACTACGCACGTTCCCCGCTCTCCCCGAGACCCAGGCGATACGCAACGCCCTGGGCGCCAGTCTCACTACGGAGAACATCCTCGCCGAGGTTGCCTATTTGAAACAGCCTAATCGGCAGTCGTTTGAGCGCACGTACGGTTGGGCGTGGCTGCTCAAACTCGCCGAAGAGCTCAACCTCTGGGCGGACGTCGAGGCAAAGGGTTGGTCAGTAAATTTGCAGCCATTAGTTGACGCGCTGGCTACCAGGTATGTCACGTTTCTTCCCAAGCAAACCTACCCGATTCGCACCGGCGTCCATCCCAACACAGCATTCGGGTTGGCATTTGGACTGGATTACGCAAGGTCTGCCGGCAACAAGGCTCTGGAGAGCATGATCGTCGAGCGCAGCCTTACTTACTTTAGTAATGATGCGAATTATCCGGCGGCCTGGGAGCCGGGCGGTGAAGACTTTTTCTCACCCGCGCTGATGGAAGCGGATCTAATGCGGCGCGTGTTGAAACCAGCGGATTTTAGCCGCTGGTTTCATCGCTTTTTGCCTGGGTTGACTAGTGGAGGGTTACGGAAACTGCTTCGCCCCGCAGTGGTAACGGATCGTTCAGACCCCAAGATCGTTCACCTCGATGGACTGAATCTCAGCCGCGCCTGGTGCATGCGAAGCATTGCGGCTGCGCTGCCGCGCGATGATCCGGCCCGGAGAATCTTAACTGACTCGGCACAACTACATGGCAGAGATGCTCTGGCTCATGTGGCTAGCGGAGACTATGCTGGCGAGCATTGGTTAGCGTCGTTTGCCGTCTACCTACTCTCGAAAGAGGCGCCGTGACATCAGTGGCTAGCCGGTTGCGCGTGAATCAGACGGCGAATTCGATCGGCAAACAGCACGTCGATTTTTAGTGGCTCAATCAGCGCCGTCACTTCTCCCTGCCCAAAAGTGGGGTGCACCATTGTCTGACCAGCGCGGTAGGAGCGGGTCCTATCATAGGGCGCGCCCGGATCAAGCTTGCGTTTAGCTCCTGAGGCGGCGCCGGTTTTAAAGGTGCCGAGCGTGCCGCACTTCGGGCAACTGACGCGTGATATCTTCCCGCGTTTAGTTAGCGACGCGATTACGTGTCCGCGCTCTTCCTTACACTTAATGCAGAACTTTTCCACGCGCTCGCCAACGACGAACGCCGGTTTCTCCAGGTCTGTCTCAATAGTCGCTGTTTGCTTCTCCACGGCTGCTGTTTGCTTCTCCACGCAATCCTCCTCAGTTTTACTTGTACCGGTAGGTTATCCGACCTCTGGTCAGGTCGTAAGGCGACATCTCAACGCTCACGCGATCGCCTACTAGAATACGAATGCGGTTCTTTCGCATCTTGCCCGAGATGACCGCAAGTACAACGTGCTGGGTATTTTCGAGCTGTACCTTGAAAAAGGCGTTGGGCTGCTTATCGATGATAGTGCCCTCAGCCGGAATCAGATCGTCTTTAGCCAATCGGTTGCTCCTTTAGCTCAATGATGGTCATGAGTAGTGGTGATGGTCAAAGAAAGCGATTTTGACATCGCTTTCTCTGCTTCATCACTGCCGTTCTTCTATCTGCTCGCGCGACGCGGTCGAAATGAACGCGTAAACACTGTTGAAGATACCCCAGCGCCGCGTCTTGACGAAGTAGCCGGTCGGACATTGTGGATACTGTTACTCGTTCCGCCAAAACCCGGCAATACCACGCGTTTCACGGTCTGTCCGGTCAGACGTTCTATCGCACGCATTGAGACTTCATCAACCGGGGTCACGATAGTAATAGCGCGGCCCTGATTGCCAGCCCTTCCGGTGCGGCCAATACGGTGGATGTAGTCTTCCGGCGCTGAGGGCACGTCGTAATTAATCACGTGCGAAACGAGATCCACGTCCAGACCGCGCGCTGCGATGTCTGTCGCAACCAGCACCCGCGTGCGTCCATCGCGGAAGCCTCTAAGTGCTGACTCACGCTGCGACTGTGAACGATCCGCGTGAATGCGGTTAACGCTATGGTCGCGCGCTGAAAGGATGTGGGAAAGGCGCTCGGCTCCGCGGCGTGTCCGGGTAAATACCAACACTCGCTCGAAGCGTTCCCGTTCCAGGAGATCTAACAACAATGCAGTTTTTGACTCCTGGGCTACTGGGTAAGCCGTCTGTTCCACCATGGTGGCCGCCTGACCCCGAGGACCGACCTCAATCAGCTTAGGGCTTTGCATTGTCGAACGTGCAAGCTTTTCAATCTCCTGCGACATCGTCGCAGAAAAGAGTAGCGTCTGCCGTTTTTCCGGCACCATCGAGAGCACGCGGCGAATAGCCGGTAAAAACCCCATGTCCAGCATGCGGTCTGCTTCGTCCAGGACGAGCACTTCGACTCCCGAGAGGTCAAGCGCGCGCCGCTCAGTAAGATCGAGCAATCTTCCGGGCGTGGCAATTACCACCGCGGGACTGCGACGCAGGGCATCAAGTTGCCGCGGCATGCTGGCTCCGCCGATAAGTGTGACACTTCGATTGGCCTTAACTGGGTTCAGCTCGACATAGTTCTTTTCAATTTGGGCGGCTAGCTCGCGCGTTGGCGCCAGCACCAGCACGCGCACTTTGCGCTGCTGCGATCCCTTTGGGGATCCTGCGTTCTTGCGTGTAGAGGTCGCGCCCTGAATGGGCTCCGTAATCTTTTGAATGATGGGGAGCAAAAATGCGGCCGTCTTGCCGGTGCCGGTTTCAGCACAGCCGATTAGGTCCTGACCGCTGAGGACGACAGGAATTCCCTGTCGCTGGATCGGTGTCGGTTCGATGTATCCGAGAGACTCGCAACTCCGCACTTGTGCAGGCGCGAGTCCCAGTTGAGAAAAATTCATAGACTCCTTTGTCTGAACGCTTCAGTCTAATTCTGAAACGCTGTGTTGCTTAAGCTTTGTGATTCTCCATGACTCGGTGGCGCTTACATGCGCCACCGAGTCACGAAGAAAATGAGATCCGATTACCAGCGGGGCTCGCGATTGCCGCCGCCACCACCACCACCGCCGCCGTAGCCACCGCCGCCGCCACG
>JBGTLM010000016.1:0-10399 GCA_041744135.1 Pyrinomonadaceae bacterium | reverse complement strand
CCTGATAGATAATCACCACTCGGTTCTTCTCGGTAAAGTACTTTTTCATCACCCGCTGAACATCGGCCGCGGTCACGGCTTGAAGCTTGTCCATTCCGGTGTTTACTCGAGTTGCATCACCCAGCAACACTGCAGCGCGGCCCAGAGCGAACGATTTGCCCTCACTCGTTTCGCGTTCGCGAAGTTCGTTGGTGATGAGTTGATTTTTCGCCTTATCAAGTTCGGCGGCCGTCACCGGCTGGTCCTGTATACGCTTGAGTTCGGCAAGGAGCGAGCGCTCGGCCTCCTCAGGTTTCTTTTCGCTCGCCAGAATTGCACCCAGAACAAAGAGTCCAAGATCCTCACGCAAGTCGGCTTGCGCAAACGCTTCCTGAGCAATCTGCTGCTGGTAAACAAGCGACTGGTACAGTCGCGAGGATTCCCCGCTTGATAAGATGGATTCCGCGACGCGCAGGGCGTAAGCATCATCCGCTTTAACCGCTGGCGCGAGATAGGTCAGAGCTATCGCCGGTAATGGTACGTTCGGCGCAGACTCGTTGATCCGCTTTTCTGCGACCCGCTCAGGCTCCCTGATGGTGACGCGCGGCAGTGGATGATCGGGTTTAGCGACCCGTCCGAAATACTTGTCCACCCACGTATCCAGTTGTTTCTGATCGAAGTCTCCCACAACTACGAGAGTAGCGTTATCAGGACGGTAGAAAGTGGAATAGAATGAACGTACGTCTTCCAGAGTAGCCGCATCAAGCTCTTCGATGCTGCCGATCCCGGGGCGCCGATACGGATGAGCCGCAAAGGAATTCTTTTCGATGGCATAGAAGAATCGACCATACGGCGGGGCCAGAACTCGCGAGCGAAACTCTTCCTTGACTACATCGCGTTCCGACTTGAAATTCTTGTCATCAACATTCAACGATCCCATTCGGTCAGCTTCTGCCCAGAGCAGAGTCTCCAGATAGTTTGACGGCACTACTTCATAGTAGTTGGTGAAGTCATCCCCGGTAGAGGCGTTGTTAAACCCGCCCACGTCCTCGGTCAGACGATCCATCATCTCATCTTTCATGTTCCTGGTGCCCTTGAAGAGCATGTGCTCAAACAGATGTGCAAAGCCACTGCGTCCTTGAGGATCGTCCTTTGAGCCGACCTTGTACCAGACCTGAATTGCTACCGTGGGGCTCGAATGGTCTTCAACGGTTAAGACCCGCATGTCGTTAGACAACGTACGGTCTCGATAGTTCAGCCGCGGCATCGTCACCTGAGCCACAGAGTCAGTGGCCAGAGCGGCAGACACCGATAAGGCGATGAATAGCGTTAAGAGAGCGCTGAATTTCCGCTGCATCGTTTGTTGCTCCAATGATATGAACTTAGGGCCAAAAGACATTTGTCGGGTTTTCGATGATCGATTGCGGGAAGGGTGTTGCTTTTCTCCGGTGGGGAGGACTCAGAGGGATTTCCATCAGTCGAGGTCAAGCGGGTTGAGATACGGTTTGTCCTTGTCTTTCTCCGCCCTTTTCATGGCCTCTTGAAACTTCTCCTCGAGAATTCGATCGCGGTCCTTCATCGAGTTGAGTTCCTGCGCGAAGATTTGTTCACGTACCTGTTTTTGCTTGTCCAACCCCTTAACCATTTCATCAAACGACGCCAGTGGTCTGGTCTTCTCTTCGTGGGAAATCAGTGCCCCTGTCTGGGCGTCAACCGTCAATTTAGACTCGCAGCACGGACAGATGATTGTGAATCGTGACTTATCCGCCATGAATAACTCCACTATCGCAGACTTCCGGCAGTCATACTGTTGGTAAGTATAACACCATGTTACGGCGGAGGCTTGAGGACAATTATCTTTTGAATTGGTCGCCTTGGCCTTTCTGCGCGTCACGGGTGGAGAATCGAAGTCAGAAACAGGGCACACACAATAAAGGGCAGACCCGAAGGACTGCCCTCTTTCTCTTAACCGCCATCTCCGAACATGCTACGGGGTTATGGCATCCTTAATTGCTCTACCGGTCTTTTTAGCTCCCTCGGCAGTTTTCCTTCCAACTGTTTTTGCACCTGACGCGGTCTTCTCTCCGACTGTCTTGGCGCCATCTGCGGTCTTCTCTCCAACCGTTTTTGCGCCTTCAGCGGTCTTCTCGCCTACTGTCTTTGCTCCCTCAGCAGTCTTCCCGCCTACTGTCTTGGCACCTTGAATTGTCGCGTCGCCGAGGTCCACGGCCTTGTCAGCAGTCCACCGGGCAGCGTCAGCAATCTTGTCGCCGGAAACCTCGAGCGCATCGCCAACGTCGTTGATTTCTTTTTCCTCACCGCTCGGCGAGTAGGCGCGCACTGTCCGTCGCCCCTCGCGCGTGGTGACGACCACTCTGGAAACCCTAGGATCATCTCTAAATACCCTCGTCTCAGTTTTGACGCCGCCGGCGTCAGTTGTGGTGGTAATTTCGGACCCGTCCGCCGCCGTGCGCGTAGTTGTAGCGGCGGCTGCGATAGCATTGGCATTGGCATTGGCGTTTGACGTCTGGTCCGTCGTTGCGCAACCTCCCCCCAACATCGCCAGAACCGCAACAGCCATTACCGAAAGAATTTTCATGCTCACCTTTCGTCTCCTCCTAAATATTTCGATAGCCGGGAATTTCACATAAAAGTCGGCAATAGACGTGCCAGTACAGGGCCAAGAACAACTATCGCTTGCTTACCTAATCCGCGGGGAGTCAGATTAGCAGAGGGAAAAGCATACGCCGCAGCACAACAGCGGTCGCTATTCGTACGGAAAGAAAGTAACTCTGACCGCAAAGCTCTAAAGTGCCGACTTGCGACGACAATCAACCTTTGAAAATTGCCGGTTAGCTTTCCAGCTGGCCGAAGCGGCGAGCAAATATCAAACTAGAAACTTAGCCTGTAATAAATCATAACTTACAGGCAAGTTTCTAGAGGGAAAGGCAGTAAAGCATGGTGCGCCCCCGCTCTTGCGCACTCAAGGCTTTTGTTTTCTTCAAGCTAAGCAGGATTCACTCAGCACGGGATTTTGAGCGGTCCCCACTTCCCAACCCGCAAATCTCCCATCTTGAATGGTTGATTCAAGGTTGAGTGGCTAACACCTCTCAGGTGCTGGTCTACTCAGTCGTCCGCGATGCGATTTGAGCGCTCTCTTACAGAATATGATATTCGTTTCGAGGCAGTTCTATTGACTTTCCCAGTAAATTCGACTAGAAGCACTCTACCCAATTTTACTTTGCCCGGCGGCGTGAAGCAGGAATTCAGTCAATACGGTTCACTCGCTGCAGTCTTCATTACTACATTCACGATCGATATTTGACTGTTTCCTGGCTCAAGACTGGAAATCGAATAATTGACAGCCAATTTCAGAAATCCCCAAGAAGCTTGGGTAATGCGCAGACTCTTCTTCGTCGCGGTAGGCATACTTTTCTCTCCGCCGCTTTGCTGCCGACCCGGCGCAGCTTCGTGGCTAGTGCAGTCTCCGACGGCGAGCGCCTGGCCATGATCAGCAAGCCATCTGTGGTTCGTCTCATTGTCGGAGTTGCCGGAACCTTTTACTTTGGCCCCCAAACAGCAACCGAATGATTACACCGTATCCTATATCGGCCTGGGCTCAGGCTTTTTCATCTGTACTGGGCCGAGAATTACTCGGGAGCCATTCCAAATTTGAAGAGGTCAAACGCCTCTTCCCAGAACATTTTGAGTCAATGGCCTGGCCCAGGACAGCCAGCAAAAGATCTCCGAAGGAAAAGGATAAGTCTGGAATGCCAACAAGTTGGATAATAGGTGGCGTCTTGGTAATTCTGTTCATAATCGTCGCCATAATGGTGGTTGCTCTCGTCACTTTCTTACTGATCCGCAGAAGGGGCAAGGTACAGTCCAAATCGGTCCCGGGTGCGGACAGGTCGCCGGCGGCGATGGGAGGAGCAGCGGGTGCGAGCGCGTTCAAACCAGAACCACACCGGCCCACGCCATCGCCTGCCTATTCCGCTCCGCCGGCTGCGAGCGGACCTGCTTCCCGGCCATTTGACCCTCGTGCGGGCATAGGGAGCCCTGATAGATCAGCCACCGCTGATCTCTCTCGGACCGTAGCCATTATCCCGGAGGGCGATACTGCTCCTATCAACCACGGCTCAATAAAGTTTGTCTCAGGGCTCCTGGCAGGACAAAAGTTTGACATCACACCAGGTGGATCCTGTATTGGTCGTGACTCAACACTTTCTGAAATCGTGATTACAGATCCTCGGATCTCCAAGCGGCACGTTTGGATCGGCGTGAAAGACGGCCGCGTGATCATTGCCGATCAGAACTCTCGTAATGGAACTTTCGTCAACGATCCGAAATCGCAACGAGTTACCGAAACTCCGCTCAGGCAGGGAGACACTGTGATTCTGGGCGAGTCTGACGTGGCGCGGTTCGAGTATCAAAAGTGATCTAAATAAATTCCTTTTAGGCCAGTTCAGAAAAAACGTAAGTTTCTCGAGGCAATCCGGCCAGACGTTAGCCGAAAACGGACGTGTCCTAATTTTATTCTTATCCTCGTGCGGTAAGAACCCGTCCTTAGTCTCTTCCTGCTGGAGCGAGCCACGAAATGGCACAACCAACACGTATTCGATTAGTGTCGTTACGTGTATTCGTGGATCGGTTTTTCTGGTTTGGGACTCGCGGCCGGCGTTTCTCCTCGCCCGCGGCCATGAACGGATTACCGCCAATTAACTAAGCTATGACCTGAGACCCAGGATTCATTTCTAATCAACCGCTCCACTAGAACTTCGTGCTTGCGCATTCTGGTCGAGATAGTCCTTTAGGCCCTCGTGACCACCGTAGGCAGCCCAGCCGGCGGGTGAATTATTAACCTTGGGGTCTTTCAGGTTTGGGTTGGCGCCATGATCGAGAAGGAATTCAACCATTGGCCGATGGCCTCTGAGCGCAGCGTAGTGAAGGCCCGTACCAGCGTAATCGAAGCCGGGCGGGATCGCATCGATATCCACACCCTTCTGCAATAACAACTTTGCGGCTTCCAGCCGATTGTGCATGCAAGCGTAGACGAACGCGTTGCTGATGATATCTCGTGACTCGTTGGACCACCCGTCGATCTTCGATTGTAGCTCCTCCTTAATCGGCTTAGCTAGATTTGAGGTTAGTGGGTCGCCAAATGGCCAATCGATCTTACCGGCCTCGGGCTTGAGAGCTCCATCGCTATGAAAGAAACCCTCGATCAAATCAACTCGACCTAACCCGGAAGCTATGCGCAGATTGTGCGTCGATGCACCGCGCTTCAGTAGCAGGTCGATAACACCATCATTTCCCCAGTACAACGCCTCTTCCAATGGCGACCAGCCTCCAGTGCCATCGATGAGCGCTCCGGCGTCCAGCAAAGCTGCGGCAACTTCAACATTACCAATGCTTCCGGCGGCACAGAGAGGACCATTTATTTCCGCTCCTGCGTCAATCAAAACTTTAGCCAACTCGGCCTTGTTCGGCAGGTCGAGAGCATCCAGCACTAAACACTGGAGCAGAGTAGGATGACTTCTTGAGGAACGACTGGTCGCCAGAGATGAGTCCCGGCTGACTAAGGACTTTAGGCCGTCACTATCGCCCGACATAATCGCAGCAATCGCGGGATGAAACTTTGGGTCCATTAGATCGATCACGACTACGGTCTAGAAATGTTAGCCAGTTGAAATTTGGACCTGGCAAGAAAACGCACTTGTTCTGGAAGATCTCATTAGGGTCCGAACCGTTGTTGATTCTCCTGAGACGATGACGCTTTGAACAATCTCCACGTTCACGAAGTTGCCGTTGAACTGGTTAAGTTTTCCTAACCAGAAGTGATATTCGCCAAAATCAGTGTCGGGAGCGTCGTAGGAAATTCCACCGCAGGTAACCGAAGTTTTGCATCAGCAGAAATGCTTTATTGAACTCCTGCTGCGCCAAAAGTGGTGCTTCGCATCCGCAGCAGCGCGCGGGCCGTGCTGCTGTGAACATGTCAACAAAGCGCTCACGATTGTCAGTGCCGGCAGTCTCACGACGCATTTAAACGGCCGGAAAAAAAAGGGCGGATGGCCGCCCTCCTCGAGACCAAAAATTCGTCTACTCTACGCTGTTTTCGCGGCAGCGAGCTTGTGGAACGTTGAAGTGGCAACCTCAGCTGCGCCCACTCTGGGTGTTCCCTCCACCAGATTCGTGAGGGCCTCCAAAACCTCAGGATATCCTGAGACATTGTAAGCCTCGGCCGCCTCTTTCGTGTCCCAGAAACTAATAGCTATAGCTTCCGAGCGGTCTGGGGCGACGAAAGTGATCTCATCGCGGAATCCCTTTTGTTTACGCAGGAGTGGCAGAATCTTGCTCTCAACAACGTCGGTAAACTCGGTGGTGGTGGTATTCGGCTTAAGTTCCATTATGATATGGCGTGTAAACATTATTAACATCCTTTACATTGTTGGCTGTGGACTTCAGGTAATCTGGGAGATTCCAGAGGAGCTGAGAAGGGAGTAAGCTGGGACTCGGTTCGGCGCGTACCTTAACACGCACCTTGCGCGGTTTCCTAATCCAGTGCTCTGATCTGGCGCGTGGTTCTCCAGCGTTTCGCTTAACTTCCCTGCCCTATCCGATCGTTTGTCATAGCGAAGCACTTATCTGCTGCGACTTGCCTGCGAGATGGCCGTAAGGATCCTGCCGCGTCTTCCAAATCGCACGACGAAAACGCACCGCACTGAGGGAGCTCGCACGCGAGCTTCATTGCTCACTCTTTAGGAAAGCAGCCCGAAAGTGCGCTTGTGGGGAACTGCGGTTGGCTGCGGGCGGGGCGCGACTCATGTAGGCTCATCTTTATTTGTGTTATCACACCGGTGTCCTTATTTCAGCAGGAGGAACCGGCACGTTTGTTTTGGGTGTTTCTGACGACATGTTGTGAAACCGATTAAGCCAATTGAATTCGACAGCCGTCGCAACACTCCACGACCATCGAGCACCCCAGGCTAACAATCCAAAAGCTATAATCCCAACAGAAATCCTGGAGTCCCAGCCATGCCGAATAATCATAAAGAAGATTAAAGCAAGAATGATCAAAACAGAATTAACAGTCCAACCTCGGCAGATTCGTATTTTACTGCGACCAAACTCAAAAGCTTCAATCACCGCAGTTGTATTCGGTGACGTATATAGATGATGTCTTGCATCATAATAACCTTTGAGTTTATCGGGTTCCGCAGATTCAACTTTGAACATGCTGGAGCGCAAATGATCTTCAGTATTCTTGAATGAGCGATATGCTAATTTGTCAACAACGATGCCAAGTACATAAATGAGTGACAAAACCGGAATAATCGAAGCAACATCATCAGACTTTGATATCCACTGATAAAGCCAAGACTGAGCGCCAAAGAGAGTAAGAAGCAGCAATACCACGAACAGTGTGGCTCCTGTCCCAACGACCACCAATTCAACAAACAAATTCGTCGTTTTCATTTACTTTTATCTTGCCAAGCCGCCGAACGCTTGAATTGAGGCCGCCGCACACATAATAGCGACACGCCCTCTCCTTTACATCTTAACTTTTCTTAAACGCGATACATGAGCTGGCGATTTAAAAACGAAATACCACGCATTCCTCATCAGCTACTTTGATGTAACGCGCAGTGGTCACGCTTGAAATCTACCAGACAAATCCTGGATCGATCCAAACACCGACGTCAGAATCGCTACCACGCCCAGGATATATACTTAGACAACGCTCTTCAGTGCAGCCTGTGCCATCGCCAGCTGACAACGGCGAAGTGCTCACAGTTCCTATTCGTATCCAACCCCACAATGAGGTCTCCTTCCATCACCCCGGCTCGCAGCCCCGGGCCGTACTGCTCGAAAGAAACGACCTGAGTGCCGTTCTCCTCATCCAACTTGAAGTAGCGCACGACGCTTCGCCTGGTCCTAACAAAGAAATTCGTGAATCGCCAACTTTGACAAGGCTACACGAGTTCCTTAACGTATTTCATAATGTCCTCCCCGTAGCCAAGCCGCTTGTAAACCTCTCGCGCCCGAAGGTTCTGGGCGAACACACTCAACGTCAGCCACCGGTACCCTTGAGAACGCGCCCACTCCTCGCCCTTAGCTATCAACACACGTCCAATGCCGCCCCCTTCGCCTTCGGGAGCAACAATAACATCTGCGATATGCCCGTGCTCCTCGCAGTTGTAGTAATCGGTTCCGGCTTGGAGATGAATGAAACCTAATGCAACGCCGTTGGCATCCTCCGCGATAAAGATGGCAGTTCCCGGGGGTTGACTTAGGAGCCTGTCGCTCAACACTTGAGTATCAGTGACGGTCATCCGGGCAACATCACGCCAGGACGGTGGACCGAATTCCACGAGGCGAGGCAATAGTGAAATGATAAACTCTTTGTCACCGATAGACGCAGGTCGAGTTTGTATTTTTGAATCTGTGCTCATATATCTATTTACTCACTCGTCCGAAATATGGGCGAACTCGCCCAATGCTCTGAGCTCCTTTTTATAACTTCATATGTGTATTAAGGACGTTCAGGTGTTTCCCGCAATCAACTCAGCGGTAATAGTCCCCAACCAAAAGAGATGCGTCATGACTCGGTGACTGCGCGGAATGCGACCGATGGCGGATTAATTGTTGGGATGAGCATCCCTCTTCATCTTTGAATCGCCGATACTTAAATGCATTGGTCTGTTTCCGCATCGACTTCAACTCCCTAGTAGGAGACTTGGTAACCCGAGAAGTTCGACCAACGCCTTATTCAACTGCGGAACATCACTTCTGTCGCGGTCGGAGACCTCGCCGTTAATCTTCGTCATGAGTCAGAAATATATAAGGCTTCCCGCACAAGCGGAATCTGCAGTTCGATCAATACCAGCGGGCCCGGTTCGCCGCTCGCGCCGTGCACACTGCCATAGCTTAAGCTTGTTCAACGAGTGCAGCCCTGCGGCGCCGGTGAATCTCGTCCAGAAATGTCTCGTTACGCGAAGCCCAGTTGCACAACGTCGCCACGGGAGCGTGCAGCGTCTGCCCATCCGCAGTCAACTTATACTCCGTTTTGGGGGGTATGACCGGGTACACGACACGCTCGACGAGACCGCCGCTCTCCAACGCGCGCAGAACCTGAATCAGCATCTTCTTCGAAATGTCCGGGATGTCGCGCTGAATCTCGCTGAACCGTTTTACCGAGTCCGACAGGGTGTAGAGAACGATCGGCGTCCACTTATCGCCGATTAGGTCCAACAGTCGCCGCGCCGGGTATTTCGGCCCGTATGTTTCTGATTGTGCCTTTTTCCTCATCGCGATTTCCTCTTCACGGGGAAGGTCACCAAAAGGTGACTACTTATCAAGTAGAGACCTTGAGGGTATATTAGATCAGAGTAAACCGCGATTTGGAGGCGAGTCGATGCCCAGTCAGCAACAGCAGTTCTGGCCTAGGAATGCGCGATTGTGCGTTTCTATAGCGATGCAGTTTGAGGCCGGCGGACAACCGATATCGGGGGCCGGCGGGCCGATCACCGAGCCCATCGAGCCTGGCTACCCAGATCTCGGAACCAATGGGTTCTTTGATTACGGCATCCAGGAAGGCATGCCGCGCATGCTCGACCTGTTCGACAAGCACGCCATCAAGGTCACCTCGTTCATGATCGGCGAAGCCATCGAGAAACATCCGCAACTCGCCAGAGAAATCGTTCGCCGTGGGCACGAGCCCGCCGCGCACGGCAAGCGCTGGGAGCCGCAGTACACGTTCCCGCCTGAGGAGGAGCGAGCTTGGATCCAGAGCAGCCTGGACAGCATCGTCAACGTCACCGGACGGCGCCCCTCAGGCTATGATTGTTACTGGATGCGCGGCAGCGTTCGAACGCTCGGCCTACTTCAGGAACTCGGCTTTACCTATCACAACAACGATCTTAGCCGGGACGAGCCGTTTACCCAGGACATCAACGGCCAACCCTTCGTGTCGGTCCCATATACGATTCACATGAACGATATCGTCGCCTACGACTTCACCGGCTTTTCACCGGCCGACTACGAACAGCAGCTCCGAGACGAGTTTGACCAGCTCTACGAGGAGGGCGCCTCCCGCCGGCGAATGATGCTGATCAGCCTGCACGACCGGCTATCGGGGCATGCTTCGCGCGTGCGCGTCCTCGACCGCTTCCTGACCTATACAAAGAGCCATCCCGATGTGTGGTTCGCCCGTAAGGACGAGATCGCTCGGCACGCTCTCGCCACGCCGGACATCACGCCGAAAGTGGTGCGAGACGTCGCGGAAGTGAGCGGGCTCCCTAGCGCCACGAATCAGAAGAACGGGTGACCGCCGTGATACGCCACCCCGCACTGTTCACGTTCAACGACGTCGCGTCGGTGGCGCAGATCGGCGAGTTGATGGCTGCCCTACTCGCCTTAA
>JBGTLM010000015.1:0-15834 GCA_041744135.1 Pyrinomonadaceae bacterium | reverse complement strand
CCGGTCGCGGAGCGCGTGGCCCATAACTTTGGGCTTGCTCGCGTGGCCTTCTCTGTCTCAGACAACGGCGTGCTGGTCTATCGCAGCGGTAGTAGCCAGATTAACCAACCACTCTGGTTTGACCGAGCGGGCAAACAGATTACATCGCTCGGCGAAGCTGGCCTTTACCTTACTCTTTCGCTGTCACCTGATGAAGGCCGAGTTGCCTTAGACCGCGTAGATACTCAAACCGGAACCTATGACATTTGGCTTGTCGACTTGTTGCGCGGTATCCCCTCGCGATTCACTACTGATCCTTCAAACGACTCGAATCCGCTTTGGTCACCTGACGGGAGCCGTATCGTCTTCAGCTCAGACCGCGAAGGCCAAAGGAATCTTTATCAAAAGATTGCTAGTGGCGGCGGGAATGAGGAAGTGCTTCTCAATTCAAGTCTGGAAGAGGCGAAAGTACCAGAGGACTGGTCTCCTGATGGACAGCTCATTGTATATCAAAACGTTGATCTGAAAACTAAACGGGATTTGTGGGTGTTACCAATGTCCGGGGATCGGAAGCCATTTCCGTTTTTGCAAACGGAGTTCAACGAACTTCAAGCTCAATTCTCTCCAGACGGAAAATGGATTGCTTACACTTCTGATGAATCGGGAGCACCGGAGGTCTACGTCCAGACGTTTCCGGCTTCTGGTCGTAAGTGGAGGGTCTCGACCGGCGGCGGAAGCCTCGCGAGATGGAGGCACGACGGCAAAGAGCTTTTCTACGTTGCCGCCAATCGGAAACTCATGGCAGTGGATGTAAAGATGAGAGAGACGTTCGAGGCTGGTCTACCTACAGCGCTCTTCGGCACACGCGTCCTTACTTTGGCAAATTTCAGGAATCACATTGCGGTCACGGCCGACGGCCAGCGCTTTCTCATTAATTCAACGATTGAAGAAACAAGCGCCCCAATCAACATCGTGGTGAACTGGGAAGCAGGTTTGAAGCGCTAAAGTAATCCTGCCGCAAGCTGCCACTAAAGCCTCGTATCATCAAATTTGCGGGAGTGTCCGATGAACGGGAATAAATGTGCCACGACACTGCCGCGCCTTGCTTAGCGCCAGTCAAGAACTTTTGACGTTTCTCAATTGTGCAGGAGCTCTCATCCTCCCACCTGGCGCGTCTAGGAATACATAGTTACCTTACAGTTCGGTTGTGGTGGGTTGATTGAAAGGTCCCGAAGAGGTAGTCAAACACCGGCGAGGTGACACCAAACCGCAGTGCGGAAGTCTGGTGATGGTGCAGCAGATGATACTTCTTGAGATAGCGGAACACGCGTAACCGAGGCGTGCGATGATGAGCCTGATAGTGCAGGAATTCGTAGCTGAAGTAGCCTGCCGTGAGACCTATGAACAGGTAAACCACGGCCTGCCAGCTTCTCACGAGCGCCCAGGCCAGCAAGAAATAAGAAAGCGCGATTGGCAAGCTTAGCCGCAAACTCGCGAAAAGATCGTCCATGGTTTTTGGGTTCGCATGATGGGAGAGATGCATTGCATAAACGAAATTGCGCCCCTTTTCGCTTTGCGCATCAAAGTGGAAAACCATCCGATGCAGCCAATACTCGATCAGGCCCCAGGTGAGAACACCGGTGAGACACAAAAATAAAATGCTGGTCAGCGAGCGCGTTTCGGTGAGCATTGCCGCCGCGCCCAAACCCATTGAGAGCAGCGTGTAGAAGTAGAAGGAGGTAAATTGCTTCCAGTCCTTGCGGGTCATTAGAGACTTACCCCTCTTTCTTTCTTAAGGCCCTTTCTTTTTCCTTTCGCAGCAATTCCGTGAAGTAAAATATTTGCAACATCACGCGCTCGTGCGGTGGAAAGAAACTCCTGCTGGTGCCCCATTTTCAGATAGGACATGATGTTGATCGCGATCAACCCTTGAAGCGCTATCGCCGCGTCTCCAGGGTTCGCACAATCGAATTCGCCGGTGCTCATCCCGCGTTCAATAAGTGCTCGAAAGGACTCATGGTCCCGACTATGAATCTGAGAGAGGTCGATGGAGTGATCTTCCGGAAGGGCGAAAGTAAGCGCCACGACAAAGCGCACCAGATCCGGTGCTGCCAGGCAGAAAGCGAAGTCAGCAGCGATCACCTGGTAGAGTTGCTCAGAGACCGGAAGGAGCGCGTCTACGGCATTCTGGCGATGTTCAAAACAGCGGTCATAGGCATCGTTCACCAGCGAAGCAAAGAGTTCAGCCTTATTCTTGAAGTGATAATATACGGTGGGTTTCGTGAACTTCGTCGCGTCAACAATGGAGTTGATCGACGTACCGGCGTAGCCCGTCTTGAAAAACTGGCTTCGTGCTATGTCCATAATGTGATTGCGTGTCCCTGTCATATGTACGATACCTACCAGTAGGTATATATAACCCGGTGACATCATTGTCAAGGTTGCCGCCCTCCCCTGAATCAACGAAGCGTCACTATGTTGACGGTGATTTGGTTCATGAACCTCCAGAAAGCGCAGTGCCCATTACATTTAAGACAGGGCTTGAGCCAACCGCCGTACTCCGTCTTTGATTTCTCTCGCGTTCACCGCTGTGTAACCGAGAACTAAGCCGCCGCGTGGCAGAAGGTTCGTGCTGTACGCAGAGAGTGGTGAACCTTCCACACCGTAGCGAGCAGCCTTTGCGGAAGCCGCTTTGTCACTTATTCTCTCCGGCAACCAACCGACCAGGTGCATTCCTGCTGCTGCCGGCGCAACCTCCAGCAGACCATGTAGATCCCGTTCTGCCGCTTCGACCAAAACTTGCTGTCGCTCTGCGTACAACGCGCGCATCCTGCGTAGGTGACGCGAGAAGTGTCCTTCGTTGATGAAGTCTGCGAGTATCGCCTGGTCGAGCGAAGGCGAATGCCTGTCAACGAGTGCCCGTGCGGCGATGAAAGCACCCGTCAAATCTTTAGGAGCAACGATGCAGCCCAAACGCAACGAGGGAAAAATCGTTTTGCTGAACGTGCCGACGTAAATCACTCTGCCGTCTTTATCGAGTCCTTGCAGAGATGCGAGCGGGTGCCCCGAGTATCTGTATTCGCTGTTGTAGTCGTCTTCAATCACAAAAGCTCCAGAGCGCTCAGCCCATTCGAGCAGCGCCAGGCGACGAGACAAACTCATCGTGACGCCGAGCGGGAATTGATGTGATGGGGTAACGTAAACGAGACGTGCTTGCTTGCTCTGTCGCAAAGCATTGGCTAAATCAAATCCTTCCTCATCAACCGACACCGGGACGACTTTCGCTCCCGCTGCGAGTAGAGCGTTATGCGCTCCGGGATAGCACGGGTCTTCGACCCAAGCCACGTCGCCGGGGTCGAGCAGGATGCGCGCCGTCAAATCAAGCGCCTGTTGCGAGCCCGCGACAATGATTACTTGATCAGCGTCACAATGAACAGCCCTCGCGGATTTCAAATGCGCGGCGATTGTCTAGCGCAGCGGCAGGTAGCCGGCCGGATCGCCGTAACTGAGCAGTTCTCGCGGTGGATTACGCAACCGGCGCGACGCGAGTTGCGACCACACCTTGAAAGGAAACTCATCAAGGGCGGGCAGGCCATTCTGAAACGCGTAGCGGTCGGTGTCAGCCTGCACCCGGAGCGTAGATACACTGGTTGAAGCCAGCCATTTTCCGCGACGAGAGAGAATCTGATTGCGCGGCTTGGCTGATTCTCCGTGTTGGAATGACTTGTCTTGATCAACTCGCAGCATCTTTTCCGGCAGCGTCGCTGCCACGTAAGTTCCCGCGCCTGTTTTCCCTTCGATGTAGCCTTCCGCGAGAAGCTGTTCGTAAGCATTCACGACGGTCATTCGCGAAACGCCTAACTGCTTTGCCAACAGACGAGTCGCCGGCAACTGCATTCCGCGGTTGAATTCGCCGCATAAAATAGCGCGGCGAATCCCTTCGTAAATCTGCCGGTACAGCGGAGGGGCAGGATTCTTAACGTCGAGCATAATGAATGGAGTGTTTCGTGTCGTCATACCCAATTCTAAAAGCGGTCTGGAAGTGGTGTCGAAACGTGACTCTTGTGTGAGACCAATTCTATAATATTGATCCGAGAAGCGACTATTCGGCGATGAATTACTCGTGTTTTACGCGCCGCGGAAGCGCTTCTGCTGGCGCTGTACCCGACCCGCAAGTCCGCGTGAACCCCGGGTAGTGGGTCAGTTTGGTTGAAGGGTGTCCGATAAATTTTAGTTTGTCGCGGCGCCACGATAAAGCTTATCGGACATCAAACTGACCCACCACCTGAACCCCGGGATCCTGTTATCCTAACTCTATGAAATTATTCATAGGAGGGCTCATGAACGAACGTTTCAATTACGCCACAGCCGCGCCGGGCACATACAAAGCCATGCTCACCCTGGAGCACTATCTTCATGAATGTGGACTCGAAGAATCCCTGCTTCATCTGATTAAACTGCGGGCCTCTCAGATCAACGGATGCGCCTACTGTCTTGATATGCACTGGAAGGATCTGCGCGTGAGTGGAGAACAGGAGCAGCGATTGTACTCATTGGACGCTTGGCGCGAATGCCCCTATTACACGGATCGCGAACGCGCTGCCCTGGCATGGACGGAGGCTGTTACTCTGATCACCAATGGCCACGTACCCGATACGGCATATGAAGAAGTATGCTTGCACTTCAGCGAGAAAGAAATTTCGGACCTGACGCTCGCCGTGGCCACGATCAACGCTTGGAATCGTCTAGCCATTTCAGCCCGCACCGTACCCGGCACCTACCAGACGGCCAAGGTACACGAAGCGAACGCAGACGCCTAGATCAGAGAACGAGCAGCGTCCCGCCATTTTCCGATAGGTGAACGCAGCTATCGATATCTTCTCAGTATCTCTGTACGCGAGAAGAGCAAAGGCTTTAGCAGTTCAAATTCGAAGTCAAGCCGTTTTAGAAATTCCTTCGTGCTTGCAAGTGAACCTGCCTCAGCTTCGGCTTCGAGTTGCCGGCAGCCAGCAGGCATGCGCTCGACACCGAGGTTGGCGCAACTTCCCTTGAGACTGTGCGCTTCGCGTTCAACGGCGTTTGAGTCTTGTCGCGCCGCTAAACCATGTAAACGGGTCAAGCGCTCCGCCGTATCCCTTACCATCATTTCGATAAATCCCGCGACTATCTCCGCTCCACATTTTCACGTAGTTGCGCAAGTCGCTCACAGATCGGCGCGTCACTGAAAGCGTGAGCTCCTCACCTTTCGCAGCGCAATTCAACTCTTCGTTTTCTGCGGAGGGTAGGCATCTCGTCCGGTTTGAGCGCTGCTTTTTGGCCTTGGGCTGGATAAAGCACAGACGGGCAAAAGACTGATATTTAAACAGCGTGCGATCGCATCGGCGAGTTCCTGCTTTCTGACTGGCTTCGCAAGGTAGTCGTTCATACCGGCCATGAGCCACCGCTCCCGGTTGCCGTTAGCGGTGACTGCGATGATCGGCGTGTGACGCTGACCGCCCTCTCGGCGGCGGATTTCGTCGGTCGCCGTAAGCCGTCCATCACAGGCATCTGACAATCCATCAAGACAAGAGCGTAGGCGCGCGCGCAAGCGCTTCAAGAGCGTCCGCCCCGTTTGCCACTACGTCCGCCTGATATCCCAAATTCTCGGCATGGTTGAGTATCACCCTCTGGTTGACGAGATTATCTTCGGCGATCAGGACGCGCCCGCCCGCCCCGTCCGACGTCTTCTGCGGCTGAACCATCACTAAGAAACCCCCGCTTTATGGCTTGCCACTCTGGTAGGGGCAACGGCCTTGACTGCTTCTCTATTCCAGGAAGCGGTGCGCGTCATCTGGCCCCAACTCGGCTGGCTCTTGATTATCCACTTGTAAAGTCCGATGACGCGCCACAAAACATTCAATTGGCGGTAACCAAAGTTTTCAATGACGATTGCGGCGAAAAGCAGCAAGAGATCTTTGGTTTTCGGATAGGTGTGAAAAGTCATTTCTTCAAGCAGCAACGCGGTCCTCGAAAGCAAAAGGCCCAACCCTATGGCGACTAGCATGAAAGCAAGGAAGGCTTGCCAAGAGATCAGTCCGAGCGCCACCGTCGCTATGATAAATAGCAGTCCTACGACTTCGACGAGTCCACCCAGACCTTCAAAGAAGAAGACGAACGGAATCGCAAACCACCGGAGCCAACCGCTGCGAGGTGAAACAGAAGTTCGCGGTTCATAATGACGCTTTGCATCAAGCCGCGCTGCCAGCGCACGCGCTGGCTCTTCAGCACGCGCCTTGATTCGGGAGCCTCCGTCCAACACCTGGCCTCGGCGACAGACTTGATGCGGTAGGGTTTTCCCTGGAGCCTAAAGTGACGATGCAGACACATCGCAAGTTCCATATCTTCGCCCAGAGCGTCTTGGCGGTAGCCGCCGACGGCGATGACCGAGTCTTTGTGAAATAGCCCGAACGCGCCCGAAATCAGCGGCAGCGCGTTCATCGCCGAAAAGCCGACGCGGGCTACGAGAAAACGACCGCAGGTATTCGATGATTTGAAAAAGCGCGAGGAAGTTTGTGAACTCCGCCGTGCGTTAAAAAACCACTTGAGACTTCACATCCATTAGCGATGCAAACTGTGCCGCCGACGGCGATAGTGCGCCGGTTTTCGAGAAACGGTTGCGCCATCAATCTTAAGCTGTCGCGCTGCAAAATCGTGTCGGCGTCGAGCGGGCAAAAGAGCGGAAAGCGTGCGCCGTTAATTCCGGCGTTGATCGCATCCGCTTTGCCGCCGCCGTTCTCTTTATCGATAACGCGCGTTCTTAGTTTGACAGATTCCTGAGATCCTACGCGGTCACTGCCGACGGACAACGCTTCTCACTAACTAACGATTGAAGAAACAGCACCCCACCCGATCGGCGTCGTGGTGAACTGGACGACGGATTTGAAGCGCTAACATAATCTCGCCGCAGACCGCCGCCATAATCTCGCGTCATCAAAATTCGCGAAAGAGTGTCACTTCGTGATCGTCTGGATGTCGAATTGCTCAACAGCAAGAAACTGGGCTCCTGTTCACAGCATACAAAGGACAAGGAAGAAATTAAGAGCCACCCATTAGTGGAATTGACATATCCGGCTGCTTCGGTTAGGTTTTGAGACTCCAGGAACGACAAAGGAGTACCTCGACCTTCGGAAACAATGTTGTGGCGGGTAATCGGGACTGTTGTCTTCGCCTGCTAAGTTTCAAATTTTTGATAGGACGCTCCGGAAGACCTTCGTCAGGATCGAACGTTTCTCGATTCCTTACTTTCTAGGGTCGCTACTAAGCTGCCTTGAGACGAAGGCGCTCCTATCGGAACCGATCTGGAAGTTTGCAAATATTGAATCGTGAATTGTGTAAGGAAGCGATGCTCGTCGCTTCCCGATTGGATTGTGAACGGAGGAACCTTTCCGGGTCTTCCCGTTTCTTTTCTCACAGTTGCCGATTTTGATTCAAGACACCTGCATGAGCGAGATTAACGTAAAATTGAAAGACGGCGCGGGAGAGCAGATGCCTGGCCCGGTGACGGTGGGTGAGGCGCTCAGACGTCTCGACCGCGACGCGGCCAAACAGGCGCTTGCGGCACGCGTTAACGGCCGTGAGGTGGATCTCGCTTTCACGCTCAGCTCTCAGAACGGCGAAGCAATTCAGATCGAGGCGGTCCTGCCGGAAACCAGGGAGGGTCTGGACCTGCTGCGCCATTCGACGGCGCACCTGCTCGCAGCTGCCGTACTGGACCTTTTCCCCGGGACGAAGCTCGGGATCGGGCCGGCATTGCTGGACGACCCACGTTACGGTTTCTTTTACGATGTAATCACCCCGCGGGCTCTCACCGAAGCGGAGCTCCCGATCATTGAGAAGAGGATGCGTGATATTGCCAAACGCAATCTGCAGTATCGCCGCGATGAGGTTGCGAAGAGTGAGGCCATTCGTATTTTTCAGGAACGTGATGAACCTTTGAAATGCGCCCTAATCGCTAACAAGGGCAACGACACAGTCAGTGTCTACTACATTGACGGTTCTCCTTTCCTCGACTTTTGTCTCGGACCCCATGTGCCGAACACCAACAAGTTACGCGCTTTCAAGTTGCTCTCCCTCGCCGGCGCTTACTGGATGGGCGATGCCACACAGCCTCAGATGCAGCGCATCTACGGGACGGCATTCTCTACCCCCGCCGAGTTGGAAGCCTGGCTCAAGCAGCGAGCAGAAGCAGAAAAGCGCGATCATCGTCGTTTGGGACGCGAACTGGACCTCTTTTCTATTCAGGAACAGTACGGACAAGGCCTCATCTTCTGGCATCCCAAAGGCGGAGTCATTCGGCAGCAGATGGAAGATTACCTGCGCGAGGAGATGATTAAGCGCAACTACAGCATTGTCTATACGCCACACATTGCAAAGCGAGAGCTGTGGCAGATAAGCGGGCACGAACAGAACTATGCTGACTCGATGTTTGCTCCGACCACCATCGAAGAAACTGAGTTTCGACTCAAGCCGATGAACTGCCCGATGCACATCGCCATCTATAAATCACAACCGCGCTCATATCGCGATCTGCCTCAGCGATATGGGGAAATGGGCACAGTGTACCGCGCCGAATTGTCAGGCACGTTGCACGGCCTGATGCGCGTTCGTGGATTTACCGTCGATGATGCGCATCTTTTCTGTACTCCCGAACAAGTCCGCAAAGAAATAGATGACTGCGTGGATTTTGCGCACCAGGTGCTGAAGACTTTTGGGTTCGACAAAATAAAGTTTGAGTTGTCGGTAAAGGGTAACGAAACTGGTAAGAAGTGGCTTGGTGCGGAAGAAGAATGGGAGGCTGCGGAAGCAGCTCTGGCCGAGGGGCTCGAGGGCCGAGAGATCAAGTACGAACGTATCGAGGGCGAAGCGGCCTTCTATGGCCCGAAAATAGACTTCAAGATCGAAGACGCGATCGGCCGTTTATGGCAACTGGGAACCGTGCAGTGGGATTTCAATTTGCCCCAGCGCTTCGAGCTTGAGTATATAGGCGAGGACAACAAGCCTCATCGCCCGGTGATGATTCACCGCGCGCTGTTCGGTTCTATCGAACGCTTCTTTGGCGTGCTCATCGAGCACTATGCCGGGGCCTTTCCGTTGTGGCTGGCGCCGGTGCAGGTGGCAGTTCTGCCTATCACTGATCGCATCAACGAGTACGCCGGAAGAGTTGCGAAGGAGTTGCGCGCTGCTGGTTTTCGTGTTGAGTCAAACTTGCGCGGAGAAAAGATCGGAGCAAAGATTCGCGACGCACAAATGCAGAAAGTTCCGTTCATGCTGGTGCTGGGTGATCGAGAGTTGGAGCAGAATCAGGTGGCGGTTCGCGAACGTTCAAAGGGAGACATCGGCGCGATGTCGCTCTCAGATTTTAGTGAGATGGCCCGCAGGCTTGTCGCAGAGCGGGCGCTGGTAAACAGTTAGTCCAAAGTGCCTGAGTCTCGAAACAGGCGTTGGACATGGGACGTTGGATTTTATACTTGGACATTAATCAAGGAGGTGAAGTATAGCTACAGGCTTTCGAGGTCGTGGACAGCGACCTGACAATCGTCGCATGCCGATTGCGCGTATCAATGACCGAATCCGGGTTCCGCAGGTGCGTGTAATCGGTGATGAAGGTGAACAGCTCGGAGTAATGGACGTGCGCGATGCCATCCGCGCAGCAAAGGAAAAGGGACTGGATCTGGTTGAGGTAGCGCCAACAGCCGACCCGCCGGTTTGCCGGATTATAGACTTCGGAAAGTATCAGTACGAAGCCAAGAAGAAGGCAAACGAGGCGAAGAAGAAGCAGGTGACGATTGTAGTCAAGGAAGTTAAGTTTCGGCCCGGTACAGACGACCACGATTACGATTACCGCATGAAGCACGCACGGGAGTGGCTGCAGGAAGGTGACAAGGTGAAAGCCACCATTTGGTTCCGGGGCCGAGAGATGACGCATCGGGAACTCGGCTCCCGAATACTTGCCAAACTGGAGGGCGATCTACAAGACCTCGGTGAAGTGGAAGCCAGGCCGCGGATGGAAGGCAATCAGATGTTCATCATCTTCGGTCCCAAGCGACATAAGGGTGCAAGCAAGCCCGAACGGCCCGCATCAGCCGAAGGCAGCAGACAGTTGCCAGAAGGCGGCAAGCCGAAGCCGGAAGGCAGTAGTGCGAAGCCGGAGGGTAGCAGTGCGAAGCCGGAAGCTAGCAGTGCGAAGCCGGAAGGCAGTGGGCAGTAGATTTTTGATTTGCCAACTGCCGATTGCTTATTTTGTGTTATCGCGAAGCCGGTCGGAAGTTGGCAATTGGCAATTGAAATGGAGAACGGTTAGTCATGCCAAAACTAAAAACACACAAAGGGGCGGCCAAGCGCTTCCGAATTACCGCGACTGGGAAGATTAAGCGCGGGCATTCACATGCTCGCCACATCCTGACGAAAAAGAGTAATAAACGTAAGCGGCTGCTGGATATTGACGCGTTGGTATCGAAGTCAGATCAAGAGCGCGTGGAAGCGATGCTGCCTTACGGGCGCGGCTAATTGCTGGAGAATGAAGGCTGAAGGCGGAAGGATGAAGAGCGAGCGACAGGGAGACTGGGCGACAGGGCTATGATGTCAAATTTCATGTTCCCCGGGTCTTCGTGTCCCCCGTCGCCGTTTCTCTTTATAGAAGGGGGATTAAACTATGCCTCGAGCAAAACGTGGAAATAAACGCCTTGAAAAGCGGAAGAAAATATTAAAGCTCGCGAAGGGTTATCGCGGAACCAAATCAAAGCTTTACCGTTCGGCGAAAGAGTCAGTCGAGCGCGGGTTAAATTTTGCATATACTGGAAGAAAGCTGAAGAAGCGTGATTTTCGTAGTCTCTGGATCGTGCGAATTGGCGCCGCCGCGCGTCTTAACGGGCTGAATTATTCACAGTTAATGCACGGCCTGAAACTCGCTGGTATCGAGCTGGACCGCAAGGTGCTTGCCGATCTGGCCGCCAATACGCCGGACGCTTTTACAGAGGTGGCCATGCAAGCGAAGAACGCTCTGGATGGTGAACTGCGACAAAAAACGGCTGCCTGAAAAAGCGCACCCATTTGCTAATGACCGAAAGTCAAAGCCAGGGAGATCCAACGACCCAGGTTGAAGCTGCAAGCAAAGCGTTCGAGCGTGAGTTCGAACGCTTTGCCCGCTTTACCGGTCAACCTGCGGCCGTGCAGGGGCTCACCCTCGACCGAGCAGAGTCCGAGCAGCGTGCTCTGGCAGAGCTGCGAACCCGACATGTGGGCAAGAAGAGCGCGCTTGCCAACTGCAAAAAAAGCATTGGCCGGGTAGCGGCGGACGGACGCGCCGCCTTTGGCCAACTGGTCCATAGCCGGGAAGCTGAAATCGTATCGGCCCTCGAGCAGGCCGAAACGAAACTGAAGGATCACATTCAGTCGGCCCGAGCTAAGCACGAAAGCATTGACGTAACTCTGCCCGGTCGACGCCCTCGGCACGGGCATCTCCATCCAATCACCCTCCTGCGTGAACGCCTTGAAGATATCTTCGTGGCCCTGGGTTACGCGATTGAGGATGATCGGGAGATTGAAACCGACTTCTACAACTTCGATGCGCTGAATATTCCACGGAACCATCCTGCGCGGGCCTCTCAAGACACTTTCTACACAACTGACGGGCTGGCTCTGCGTTCCCAAACTTCAACCGTCCAAATACACGCAATGCAGCGACGCGGAGCCCCGGTGCGAATGATCGCGCCCGGCCGTGTTTTTCGCCGCGACACTCCGGATCCGACGCACAATCCGATGTTTTTTCAGGTGGAAGGCCTGTGCGTGGATCGCGGCATTACCATGGCGCACCTGAAGGGTACCGTGGCTGAGCTCCTGCGGCGCATGTTTGGATCCAAGACGGTCACGCGTTTTCGTCCCTCGTACTTCCCGTTTACCGAACCAAGCGCTGAGTTTGATTTTAGTTGTTTCAAGTGCGGCGGTTCAGGGTGTCGTATCTGCAAGAATTCCGGCTGGATCGAGTTAGGTGGATCGGGAATGGTCCATCCGAACGTACTCCGCGCCGCTGGGGTGAATCCTGATGAGTTTTCTGGGTTCGCTTTTGGCTTTGGTATCGACCGCATGGTGGGACTGATGTATGAGCTCGACGACATCCGCTTGTTGTTCGAAAACGACGTTCGATTCCTGGAACAGTTTGATTAAGGAATAGGTATCAGGTGCCGCGGCTACCCGGTCCTGCCGACACCCGACACCTAGCACCCGACACCCATGCTAATTAGCTACAACTGGCTACGGGAACTGACCGGGACCCGCCTGACCCCGCTGGAGTTGCGGGAGCGATTGACCATGGTCGGGTTGGCGATCGACGCCGTAGCAGAGAAGGACGGCGACGCTCTTCTTGACGTCGAAGTTCCTTCGAACCGTCCGGACTGTCTCTCCCATGTTGGGATTGCTCGCGAAGTTGCGGTCATCGAGTCAGGAACGATTCGTCCGCCGTCCAGCAAACCTACCAGAGTTCAAGGCCACGCCAGCGACCTGACGTCAGTGGAAATCCGTGATACCGATCTCTGCCCGCGTTACGCTGCCCGAGTGGTTCGCGGTGTAAAGATTGCCCAATCCCCGGCTTGGTTGGCGAAACGCCTAGAAGAGATTGGGCAGAGACCGATCAACAATGTCGCCGACATCACGAATTACGTGCTGCATGAACTGGGCCAACCGCTTCACGCCTTTGACTTCGCAAAACTCGGCGAACACCGAATCGTCATCAGACGCGCAACCGCGAGTGAAAAGTTGAAGACGCTTGACGGTGTGGAGCGCGCTCTCGACGCCAACATGCTGGTGATTGCAGATGCCGAGCGGCCAGTTGCACTGGCTGGGATAATGGGTGGCGAAGACTCCCAAATCTCCATGCAAACAACCGACGTCTTGATTGAAAGCGCCTACTTTAATCCCGAGTCAGTGCGTCAGACTGCAAGAAAGCTCGGCATGGATACAGAAGCGTCGCGAAGGTTCGAGCGCGGCGCGGATTGTGACAATGTCTTGGACGCGCAAAGCCGGTGTATCGAGCTGATCTGCGAGATCGCAGGCGGTGTTGCGACGAAGGATGCAATCGATGTGTATCCAAGTCCTTTGCGGGCGCGGAGCATCGCATTTAGTCCTGCTCGAGTGGAGCGTTTGACCTCGCTCAGCGTTGCCGAGACCGAAATGCAGCGTATTCTCACCGGCCTCGGAATAGCCCACACCGAAGAATCGCCCGCTTTATGGAAGTGTGTTCCACCTTCCTGGCGGATTGATATCGAGCGCCAAGAGGACCTGGTCGAAGAAATTGCCAGGCACTTCGGCTACGACAAGATCGGCTCCGAACTTCCTCCATCGAACCAGTCAGGGGAGCATCAACCGAAGGAGCTGAAAACCCGTAAGTTGCGGCGAATGCTCCAGGCCCTGGGCTTCGACGAGGCAATCAGTTTTAGTTTTATCGAGGTGGGCCATGACAATCAATTTGGGGTGATACCGGAATTCAATACTCTGGATGCTGAGCGCGCTTATATCACGCTTAAGAACCCCATTATTGAAAACGAGATCCGGATGCGTCCGACGTTGATTCCGGGTCTACTAAATTCCCTCCGAAACAATTTCAACCACGGCGTCCGCAGCGTACGTTTGTTTGAAACTGGGCGGATTTTTGCAAAGCCGCAGTCTGGTGACCTACCAAGCGAACGCGAGGCACTTGCCTTAATTGCCAGTGGCGGCGCTGGGGAAGAAAACCGGGCACAAGCGTCGCGAGAAACGGATTTTTTTGACCTTAAGGGGTCTCTGGAAGCGGCTGTTGCGGCGATGAACGGTGGACCGCTGCGGTTTACAAAAGCCGAGGTGAAACATCTACGTGAAGGCCAGTCGGCAAGGATATTGTTGGCTGATGAGACACCCATCGGGTCTATCGGCAGACTGGCGCAGACAGTGTCTGATGCTTTTAAGTTTCGCCAGCCTGTTTATGTCGCCGAGCTTGATCTCACCAAGCTGCTAGCTGCGGAAGAGCTTCCCGTCCAATACATATCGTTACCTCGTTATCCCTCAGTCGTACGCGATGTCACTATCCTGGTTGATCGCCAAATCACTCTGGAGGAGCTGCTGCATACCATAGAAGAACAGCAGGTTGATGATTGCCGCGGCGCCCACCTTGTCGGGACGTACGAAGGGGCGAACATACCGGAAGACAAGCGCGCGGTGACTCTTAGAATCGAGTATCGCTCTGACGAGCGGACCTTGCGCGACGAAGAAGTTGAGGGGCGCCAGCGCAGTTTGATTGATTCGCTGCGTAGCCAATATAGTGCGCAACTGCATTAAGGAAATAAATCGTCTTCAACTGCAACATGAGTCTTGCGCTTGCCAGCGCGAAGCCGCATAATCAACTTTGCTTGAGCTAGATTGGTCCTGGGAGATACTGATGGTCGGTTTATCTGGATTGGAAAAGTTCTCGCACCTCGAAGACAAGATCTATCGCACCATCGAACTCACCAAAACGCTCCGGCAAGAGAAGGAAACTCTGGAGAAGGAGCTTTCGCTTGCGCGCCGCGGAATGGGTGCACCCAAGGAAACCGAGCGGCTTGAAAGACAGGTCGAACAGCTATTAGCCGAACGCGATATGATACGCATGAAGGTGGAGGCAATGTTGGACGCGGTTGCGGCTCTGGATCCAGAACTGGCGGAGGAACTCAGATGACCGCCGGAATCGGCCAAACGCTTGGTGAAAGCAGTATGGACACTACCACAACGACTCCCACGATCAGAGTCGAGATATATAATCAGACCTACAACATCCGCTCCGATGGCGACACGGAGTACATCATCCAACTTGCCGAATTCGTAGACAGCCGCATGCGCGAAATTTCCTCTGGAACCTTAACCGTTGATTCTCTAAAGGTGGCGATCCTCGCTGCTTTGCATGTCGCCGACGAACTTCACCGCCTTAAACACCTTCACGAGCAGGCGGACGCCCAGCTTGCCACCCGCAGCGCCGAGTGCGCTGAAATGCTCGATAAGCTGCTGAAAGTCCGAAGCAATGTTGAGCAAGGGCAAAGCGGGGCCGGGAAATTATCCATCGGTTAGCACTTCTCCCCAGGTTCGATCAAATTCATTTTCCATTTCTCATTTCTGATTTTTCATTTGGTCATTTTTGCCCGCTCGAGCTGTTTTGACCGACGACGCAAAGATCCTACACAGCTCCCGATTTTCTTGCATGATATTCGCAAGGAGGCGAGGTCCCAAGAGCCGGCTCCGCTCGACTATTCGAAGCCAAATGGACGTTTCATTCAATTCCTTCAGCACAATGCGCACCTTGTGAACAAAATCAGCATGGCTTTCTGCACCCCTCGCTTCACCATAATTCGGAGCCGGCGAAGTGCCTGCTCGCAGAATCTGTCCGGCAATATGTTTTCCCGCAGGAGTCCGCGGCAGCTGAGCTGAAAGCCTAACGATGCGGACAGCAAAGTTGATTAAACGTTCTTCCAGTTCATCCGCTTGGGTTTGACGGCTTATATTAAGGTCAGTTTCCACTTGTGAGGCTCACTGTAGGGTGAGGATATCGACACTGATAATACCTCTCCAGCCGCAAATGACCAATGAAAAATGAGAAATGAGAAATGGTATAGGCGTGACCCGCTATGGGGAGGGCAAGATAAATTACCTCTTTCCCGCCGCTCCGCGCCTATGCTAGTATCCGCAGTGGCGGAGGGAAACGTTCTGCGGGGCCCGTCACCGAGTTACGATGATTGAGCCAACGCCGTTAAATAGGGAGACCGACGCCGCATCAGCCAGTGCACTTCTTCATCGTTAAGAATTGCCAGAGGCTGCGGCAGA
>JBGTLM010000014.1:0-3134 GCA_041744135.1 Pyrinomonadaceae bacterium | reverse complement strand
CAGATCTCGGGTGTGTACGAGGCGACCGTCGATTATTCAGCGACGTCAACTTTACTCTAAGTTCGGGGTCCTACTTGCAAGTGCAGGGCCCGAACGGCAGTGGCAAAACAAGTCTGTTGCGGCTGATCTGCGGCCTACTTGCACCCTCAGAGGGTCACATTCGTTGGCAAGGAGCGAATATCGGCTCGCTGGGTGAGGATTACTTCACCTCGCTCAGCTACGTCGGTCATCGAAATGGGCTCAAAGAAGAACTAACTCCGATTGAGAATCTCCGGGTTACCAGCGGACTGGCTGGTACTCAGCTGAGCCGGCAAGAGGCCACGAGCGTTCTGGGTCAGATAGGACTTTCGGGGCGAGATCACCTGCCGGCTAGGTTGTTATCCGAAGGCCAACGACGCCGAACAGCTCTCGCCCGGCTGATGACTCGCGAAACTTCGCTCTGGGTGCTGGATGAAGTGCTTACTTCGTTGGATTCGTCTGCGGTACGATTCGTAACTTCGTTACTCGATAAGCACTTGAACAAGGGTGGGATCGCGGTTGTCGCCACACATCATGAATTGGATCTCTCCGCAAACTCCTATCAGCAGCTCAACCTGGCATCGTGAGCTCTCCCTCCACCTTATCAATGTTTCGTTGGATCGTGGTGCGCGATCTGACTCTAGCGTGGAAGGGCCGAGTGGATGTTCTTTCCACGCTCTTCTTTTTTATAATAGTTGTCAGTCTCTTCCCATTAGGGATCGGACCTGAAACGCACTTGCTGAGGCTCATCGCGCCGGGTGTGGTGTGGGTAGCAGCTTTGCTGGCCTCGATGCTTTCGCTCGGAAGGCTCTTTGCAAACGATTATCAGGATGGCACGCTCGAGCAACTGTTGCTGACGCCACAGCCACTGTATCTGGTTGTGCTGGGAAAAGTGACGGCGCTTTGGCTGGTCTCGGGAGTGCCTTTAGCGTTGCTTTCGCCAGTGCTGGGCATCCAGTTTGGATTGCCAAGGAATGCTTTGTTCGTTCTGGTTGTGTCATTATTACTTGGAACTCCGGTACTCGCTCTAATAGGCTCGATTGGTGCAGCGCTGACGCTGGGATTGCGAGGCGGCGGACTTCTAGTTTCCATACTCGTGCTGCCTCTCTATATTCCGGTGTTGATATTCGGGGCCGGCGCAGTAGACGCGAGTATCATGGATTCTGGTGTGCAAGGGAGCCTCTCGCTTCTGGGGGCGCTACTGGTGCTTTCTTTGGTCTTTGCTCCGTGGGCAACCGCAGCAGCTCTGCGCATATCTTTGGAGTAGTCTCTCTCTGTTTGCTAGTTTTGAAATGATTCAAAGATGAACTGGTACAAATACGCCTCGCCGCAAAATTTTTACCCGTTTGCGGGGAAGATGATTCCGTGGTTTGCCATCTCCGCGGCGATTCTGTTTGTACTTGGACTCTATCAAGGCTTTTTTGTGGCGCCCACTGATTCTCAGCAGGGCGATGCCTATCGCATAATATTCATCCACGTTCCAGCCGCTTGGATGGGAATGCTACTCTACGTGCTTATGGCGATTTATGCGGCTATCGGCTGGGCATTTAATGCGCGGTTGTCATCGATGATGGCATCCGCCATATCCATCACCGGAGCGATGTTCACATTTCTCTCGCTTGTGACGGGTTCGTTATGGGGCAAGCCCACTTGGGGCACGTATTGGGTCTGGGACGCTCGCCTAACATCAACGCTGATTCTGCTATTTCTATATATCGGCTTCATCTCTCTGCAGGCTTCGATTGATGATCACAGGCGAGCTGATAGGGCCGGCGCGGTTCTGGCGATAGTGGGCGTGATAAACGTCCCCATCATCTATTTTTCGGTGCAGTGGTGGAACACTTTGCACCAGGGTGCCACAATCAGGCTGATGGGCAAGCCTACAATGGCGCCACCTATGTTGAGGGCGATGTTAATCATGCTGGCGGCGTGCTGGCTTTATTCCATAGCCGTGGTGCTCATTCGTCTGCGTTACATCATCCTCGAGCGAGAACAGAACGCCGCCCGGGCGGCTGAAGCAGCGGGGTCCCCAGTGGGGCAGCCCCGCTGGGGTACTTGAGAGCCTGAGCATGGACTGGTCAGAATTCTTTTCCATGGGCGGTTACGCCTTTTACGTTTGGGGTTCCTATCTGGTGACGCTGATATTGATGGGCGGCGAGGTTGTGGTGCTGCTCCGCCGACGGAAATTGTTGCGGCATCAGAAGCGCAGTGGGTTGGAAACTAGAGGAAAGCAGTAAACTAATGAAACGACGTCACAAACGAATTGGTTTTATCGTTGCAGGGCTCACAGGTTTGGGGATCGCCGCGGCGCTGGCTCTTAGCGCTTTTCAGAACAATCTAGTGTTTTTCTTTAGTCCCTCTCAGGTAGCTGCGAAAGAAGCACCGACAGGGAGGACTTTTAGAGTTGGAGGGCTGGTCCAGGAAGGTACCGTTAAGCGCGATACCGATGGACTGACCGTCAGATTCACGGTGACGGACACCGCACAAAGCATTCCTGTGGTCTACAAGGGGATCCTTCCGGACCTTTTCAAAGAGGGAAAAGGTTGCGTTGCCCAGGGAAGAGTCGGTGCTGATGGTGTGTTCTATGCCGACCAGGTGTTGGCTAAGCACGACGAAAACTACATGCCACCGGAAGCAGGACAGGCCATCGACAAGGCTAAGCATGCGCGCGAAGCCGGCAAGACAGTTGTAGGTAATTAGGGCCTGATCGACCGCGATGCTAAAGTTCACGTGCAATCGCTTTGGTAGCGACAGGAGAGCGAACAATGAATGCGGTAACTCTTAAAGAGGCGAAACAGAACCTCGAACTTTTGATCAATCGAGTGATTGAGGACGCCGAACCAGCAATTCTTTGTACGGATGCCGGTCAAAAAGTTGTGCTCGTATCACTTGACGAATTCAACTCCTGGAGAGAAACGCTTTATCTGCTCTCCAATCCTGCCAACGCCGCCCATCTCCGAAAGTCAATCCAGGAAGCGCGTGCCGGTGAGGTTGATGAAAAGGAATTAGTCGATTCATGAGGATTGTTTTTACCGAATCGGCCTGGAATGATTATCTTTGGTTTCAAGAACACGATCGGAAGTTGGTCAAACGTATTAACTTGTTAATAAAAGATG
>JBGTLM010000013.1:0-7815 GCA_041744135.1 Pyrinomonadaceae bacterium | reverse complement strand
ATGGAATGCGCCAATGGGTTTTCTGAACTCAATGATCCTCAAGAGCAGTATGATCGCTTCAACGAGCAGATGAAGCAGCGTGAGCGTGGGGATGAAGAGGCGATGGTGATGGATGAAGACTACATTAGAGCGTTGTCGTATGGGATGCCTCCGGCGGCAGGAATAGGCATCGGCATCGATCGGTTCGTCATGTTGCTGACAAACCAGCCCTCAATCCGCGACGTAATCCTCTTTCCCCACATGCGCCCTGAGCGTGGTCGAGAAGAGGTGTAGGGGCGTCGCTCAGTGGGCGCCCCAATCAAGATCCACGGCCACTCAACTCTTACTTAAAAATTCAACCTCAGGAAATTCGCAGGTTGGGAAGGTGGGCAAAGCGAAGCGCGCCCCCGCTCAAGCGCTGCGCGTCGTCGCTGGTAGAAAAAACGCTGACTTCTTATGCAGACCCGGCCCAGTATGTCTTGACGGAAAAGAGTTGGTGACGCTACGCTTTTGCGCCTGCGAATTCCTGAGGGTGAATTGCCATGCAAAGTTTACTGGCGACGGATCTTGAGACGGGCGCCCACGGAGGGACGCCCCTACATTTTTATGGCTTCGGCGATGAGGCGGTCAGCTTTTGTCGCAGAGCGGTGAGGCGATCGTCGGACCATTCGGGCTTTTGACCCTGTCGCTCCATACCGGTTATATATTGCTCCAGGCTCATGAGAGCGCCTGCCAAATTTCCTCGCTTCTCTCTCACGCGACCGACGTCCAGGATGAACTGAATATTACTCTCGGCGTAGGCCTCCGCGGCACGGCTATAGTTGTCCTCAGCGAGTCCTAAATCACCTCGTAACTCGTAGAGCCGGCCCAGATGATAATGGCTGATAGGAATCTCACGGCCATGTCTTAGGCTAACTGGCAGCAGCGTGGCGATAGCGTCGTCATTTCGCTTCAGAGCAATGAGTACATAGCTGAGCTCAAGATTGGCGGGCAGGAAATAGCCACCCATGCGGGCCAGCACGTGGCGATAGTCTTTGACCGCCTCTTCGTTGCGACCCCGTTCGCGAGCTGTGCGGCCGCGTTGCAACAGGGCGTAAGTTTCGGGATCCACCGTGTACGCCGGAAGCGGGCGAGAGGCTACGCGCTGAAGTTTGCTTGCCCCGACGCGTGCCGGTTTGCCGGCCTCTACGCTCGAAGTCAACCGTGTATTTTTCCCCAGCCCTGCGGTTCGATCGGCGGCTGTATTTGGAGTCAACCGGGGAGATCGTGACGTTACTACAATGCTGCCCGCGGTTCGCGTACTTGAGAGCGCTTTGGCCGCGGCCTCATGATCCGGATCGACGGCTACCGCACGACGCCATTCCCGAACGGCCAAATCGCTTTCACCGCGCGCCGCAAATAATCGCCCCAGGTTGAAACTGGCTTCCGCATAGCGGAAACTCTCCTGCCTTAGCGCAGACATAAAAGCCTCATAGGCTTCATCCCATCGTCCTTCTCGCAAGAGCACCACTCCGAGATTGTTGGAAGCCCGCGAGTAGCGTCCCTTTCGCTGCTCGATGGCCTTACGGTAACTTTTTACCGCTTCCTTCCACTCACCCAGTCGCACCTGGGCATTAGCGATATTGTAGAAGCCTTGCGGATCGAACCGCTCTTCCTCACTCATCGCCTTGAGCTCGACGATGGCCTTCTGCTTGAGATCGGCTGAAACGAGCTGGTCCACCAGCCTCAGCTGCAAACGCGCTCGTGCTTGCTGATCCGTCGCGGCATTGATTTCATCCCGCAACGAGGCAATTTCTGAATTAGGAACGGAGCCCTTTTCTGAGATTAACGTTGCTTCAGCCGAGGTTGTCGTCTGATTTTCGGTTGGCTTTTGTTCTGGCGAAGCTGGCGCGGTGCGCCGGGTGGTTGCTTCCGCCGCCATGCTTTCCTTTGGCGAACTCGTCGGCTGAGGCTTGAGGTGAGGCGAGCTGTTTGGCGTTTGGCCCGAAGCAAGGGGAACGGACGCTGCGAAAACCAGCGTCACTGCCAGCAACCGCAGTAAGATAAATGATGGAACTGGTCTAAGACCTCTCATTCGTTATCCCTTTCAATCTGGATTGAGACGTTCAGCAGGTCAGCGACGCAACCTCGGAGCTTCAGCCCTTACATAGGCCAGGATCGTGCCACCGAAGCCGACCGCCCAGCCATGTGTCCGATTCGCGAAAAAGACACGCTCCAACGGATGAGTGGTGCCGCTCGTTTGGACTGTCCAGTGTAAACCGCCGTCCTGCGTGTAGATTAAGGTGCCTTCAGCGCCAACGGCCCAACCCTCGACGGCATCAAGAAACTTAACGTCCAAGAGGTCAGTCGAAACTGTCGAGTTTTGCGCCCGCCAGGTATCTCCTCCGTTAATAGTACGGTAGATGTTTCCACCGCTACCCACGGCCCAACCCAGGAGATTGTCGACGAATGAAGTGGCAGTGAAGCGGACGCCTCTCGCATCAGGTAACTTGGAGAGGCGCCAGGTTTCCCCACCATCGGAAGTCTGCATGATTGTGGCTCCGGCCCCCACCAGCCAACCGCGGTAGTCGTCAATGAAAGTGCCACCGAGAAGGAGATGGCGCGTGGGAGCCTGCAATCTAGTCCAGTTTACCCCGGAGTCGTGTGACGTGAAGATGGCCCCACCCTCGCCAAATGCCCATCCGCGTCCGCCGGGGCTAAAGACGGCCCGAATCAGCCGTGCATCGACATCAGCACCGCCGATGTTGACTCGATTCCAATGCCCGCCGCCGTCAGTCGTGTTCATCAGATATGTGCGAGGATCCTCTTTGGTTTTCAGTTCGTAGACGTTTCGTTCACAAACGAGCCAGCCATTGAGTTCATCTGAAAAATAGATGTCGAGAAGCACATCCTCCGAGGGACGTGCTTTGGCTTTCCAACTTCTGCCGCCGTCCTCGGTAGCCAGTAAAGCGCCTTTGCTGCCGACGGCCCAACCCCGGTTCTGATCAAGAAAGAAAACTGAATGGAGCCAGGCAAGTGTGCCGGTTGACTGGCGCTTCCAGGCGCTCTCTTGAGCAAGAACTTGTGAGCTGAAGATAGTAACGAAGACACCAACAAGTAGCAGGCAGAGAACAGACGGTAGGAGCAGGCGCCAGTAATCAGAAGGAGATAGCCATCTAGACTTGTCGGCGCAATCACTCATTCGTGTAGGTTTTGCCGGCAACATAGTTTCTCGATTCGAGTCTGGGGGTGTCTTGAGGAACTATCCTACAGTCGGGCTCCTGCCGTAGCTAGACCACTTGCCGGGAGCGCAGGCGGTCTGCTTCCAGCTGTCTGCCTACTGCCGTCTGCTCGTGCCTCCTAGAAGGGAAGCCCTCCGGTGAAGATGCGAGCGAAACTCATGATTGGTGTAAAGCTCATGATCTTTTGAAGGGTCTTAAGTTTGTTGCCGGGAACGATGACTTGATCACCCGGAACGAGGTAGGTGCTATCGGGAGCCTTACCCTTGTAAATCGCTCCGACGTTTACCGCAATCGGCGCCAGCATCCCATTTTGCTGGCGGCGCAGCACTACCACCTTGCTGCGATCACCGGTCGGTAGCACACCGCCGGCTTCGGCAATGGCCTCCGTGACAGTCATGCGATGACTCATCAAACGAATTCCCGGTTGGGCAATGTCGCCGATGATGCTGTAGCGATATGAGGAGGCCTTTTCGAGGGATATTGAAACCTGGGGATCGATGATGTACTCGTCATATCGCTGCTTGACTATTTCAGCGACTTCTTCGACGGTTTTACCGTTAACGAAGACTCCGCCGGGTATCAGCGCCAGAGATATGCGGCCGCTCGGCGGAATAGTGATTCCTGCCCGCGAATACCGATCCTGTCCAAAAACACTGACGGAGATAACGTCTTCCGGGCCCAGCCGGTAGGTATGGAAAAAGTTGTTGTAATAGGGAACAACCGCTGACTCCTCGGATAGTTGTTCGTGACGGTTTGCCTGAGTCTCAGATGGAACGTCGCCAGGCTGGGTCGGCGTTTCATCGGGCTCGAGCCGGTCGCCGGTGGGATTGGCCGGACTGGTTTTCTGGCCCGGCGCCTTGACCGGATCCTGAGTAGGCTTTATGGCCACTCTTTGGCGAGTCTGATTGCCGGTGGGCTCTTGCGGTAGCGCCATGACGGTTGCTGCCGAGGAGCCCGTAAACGCGGCCGCGAATGCGAGCGCCACAATTCTGTTCACTGTCTTCATTTCAAACCTCCAAAAAGCTTGTCATTGCCGTTGCCAATTGCCTATTAACAAGGCTTAACTGCCAGAATCACTACGGTCGTGACGAATGTGCTCTCCGTTATCAATGCCGTGACTCACGCAAGACCGGGAAGAAGAAATTGGCAATTGGCAATCGGAAATCGCCTCAGTGGGCACCCCGTCTAAAGAGAATGATCTTGATCGTCTCAAACAAGATTATTGCGTCGAGAATCAAACTCTGATTTTTCACGTAAAAGAGATCATACTGGAGCTTCTGCCTCGCATCTTCTAGCGAAGCTCCGTACGTGTATTTGATCTGGGCCCATCCTGTCAGCCCGGGCGGGATCAAATGACGCTGTTCGTAATAGGGAATCTCCTTAGCAAGCTGCGCTACAAAATGCGGCCGTTCCGGACGAGGTCCCACGAAGTTCATTTCGGCTCGCAGTATGTTCCAGAATTGCGGGATCTCATCGACGCGAATCTTTCGAATTATTCGGCCCAGGCGCGTAACCCGGTCATCGCCTTTGCTAGCCCACACCGGACCCGCTTTCTCCGCGTCAACTCTCATGGAGCGAAACTTCAGTAGGGTAAACGGTCGGCCGTGTTCGCCGACTCGCTCCTGGCGGTAGAAGACCGGGCCTTTTGAATCAAGTTTGATAAGAATCGCTGTCAGCAGCATAATCGGGAGGGAAAGAATTGCCCCAATCAACGCCACCAAACGGTGAACCACGCTACGCGTGATTCCGGAGATCCGAGCCTGTCTCCCCCGGCCCGAAAAGATCAGCCAGGATGGGCGAAGCGTGTTCAGAGACACGCGGCCGGTTACTCGTTCGGAAAAAGAGGCCCCTTCCTCAATAGACACTGTTCCGGCCAGACTCAACTTCAGTAATTCGGCTGTTGGTAGTTGACCACGTCTCTCGCCCATGGCCACTACAATGCGGTCGATGTTTTCACTTCTCACTACCTCTGAGAGCTCGGATGTTAAGGCAATTACCCGAGGATTGATCAGGCTCTTTCCCAGCAGCTCTGAATCAGTACCCACAAAGCCCACGATGCGGTAACCCGCATCAGGCCTGCTAAGAACCTCACGAGCGACCTCAACAGCAAGATCGCCCGAGCCGACAATTAGAATCCGTTCGCCGAAATCCGGATGCCTCAGGATCCAATGGATCGACACGCGCCAACTGACCATGAGCGCTAACGCCAGGGGCAAAGCTAATAACGCCACCCCGCGTCCAATCATTAGCTGCGGGAAGGCGTAGAACATTAAGGCCAACGCCATCCACGCCAAGCCGAGTGCCTGCACTAACCGCAGAACCAATTCTCGGCGATCGTGCATGACTACAAAGTCGTAAAGGTCGAAAAGGTAGAAAGCGGTCAGGCAGAAACCGGTCGCCAGTCCGGCCTTTAAGAATCCCTGGCGCTCTATTAGTTCGTATTGGGCACCCTCGTCGCCAAATCTCAAAAACACAGCGAACATCAGCGCACCGAAGATAACCGCAGCTTCGGCGAGAATCAGCAGGACAGTTCGATCATTGAGGCGGGACGCTTTCAACTGCCTATTGCAACCTCCTTCGCACTCTCACCGACGCGGGACGTGGGGCTCGCCGCGGGCAGCCCCTGATCACGGCGATAGTATCTTTGTTGGTAGTAGGAGGAGGTGTCGTCGGGTTGATCTCCGCGATTAAGAATCACCCCGAGGACTCTTTCTCGCGGTAATTGCTCCAACAACTTGTCGATATGCGAATATCGTGTCTTGCCGGCACGGACTACGAGCAGCGCCGCGTCTGCGCGACTGATCAGAACGTTCGCGTCCGTGAAGATTCCCATGGGGGGAGCATCGATAATAATGTAGTCAAACATGCGGCGAGCTTCGGTGATCACCCTAGCAAACGTGGGACCGGAAAGCATCTCAGCAACATCCTCGCGCGCCCTACCTCCGGGCAGGAGATTTAGGCCGGCAGGATCCAGGCGCACGATTGCCTGTTGCAGGCTAACCTCGCCGCCGAGCACTTCTGACAGTCCCACAGGTGCTTCAATCCCGAGATAATCAGTGGCGCACGGTTGACGCAAGTCACTGTCTATAAGCAAAGCCCGCACTCCCTCACTCTGAGCCAGCAGCCAGGCAAGGTTAAGGGCAGTCAAGGTCTTGCCCTCGCCAGCCCCCGAACTGGTAATCACGAAGACCCGCATCTGCCGGCGTTCACCAGCCTGTAGGATCCGGGTACGAAGCGAGCGAAACTGTTCACAGTAAGCGGAACGAGGCTGGCTGACTGCGACCAAATGAGGCTCGACGCGTGCCGCGGATACGTCATAAGAGACGAATCCCGCGGTACGCGTCGCGCCGGCAGCGCCCAAGGTTGCCCCAACAGCACGCGAAGCCATTCCGCCGGGGAGTGCCAACCCGCCGGGTGAATCCGCAGTGTGCGCAGTGGACGCTGAACTATGCACCGCATTATCCGTGCTCAGAATTGAAGAACCGCTGAACAACTGTTCTTCAACCTGCTTTGCGGAAAGCAGGCCACGATCGGCAGCTCCGGAGCGGTGCTCAGAATTTTGTGATGATCGCTGCTTAACCGGTCCACTCTCCTGAGTGGCGTTAGCGCGTTTTATTGCGTCGAAAACTCTTCCCATCAGGTTACCTCTCAACTACTCCCGCTCAATTACCCGCGACGATTGGCTAATCATCGCAAGCCTTTATGCTGCGTTGCGCTATCTCTGTTCCACCGGTACTGGCGCAACCGCTTCCGTTTCGCCATCCGATGTGCCGGTTCCGGCCGCCCAGAGTTCGGCGCGTCCGGCATCCGAGAAGATTCTCGCCGGCGATTCTCTTTCTTCACCTGGTTGCATACCCCGCCTGGCAGCCGGAAGCATGTCGAACGTTTCCGCCACCTCTTCTATCACCGCACGACCTATAGTGGGCTCGCTGGCGGCATAACCCGCTAGTAGAGCGTTGTCGCAAAGATTATTGATGTTCCGCGGTATTCCCTCAGAACAACGAAAGATGTAGTCGACTGCTCCCGGGAGAAAGATGTCGGTCCGTTCTGCGCCGGCTACCAGCAACCGCGAAGTAATGTAGCGATCAGTTTCCTCCACATTAGGCAGCGGTTTAATTATGCAGCGGAGGGCGACGCGTTGCTTGAGCTGACGAAGGTCCGGGTTATTAAGCACGTCGCGCAGTTCGGGCTGGCCCGTCAAGACGATTTGCAGTTGCTTGGCAGTGTTAGACTCGAAGTTAGACAGTAGCCGGATCTCTTCCAGCACATGAGGAGATAGTCCCTGGGCCTCGTCCACGATCAGCACTGTACGCAACCCTCGGGAGTGCCGCGATTCCAGCGCGCGTCCCAGCTCCATCAACAGCTCCGACTTGGTTTCCCACTTCTGCACGTCGAGCAACGTTGCAACGTGCTGGTAAAACTCGGGAACCGAAAGCCGAGGGTTGAAGATGTAGGCTACCAGAACCGTGCGATCCAATCGTTGCATCATCCAACGCAAGATCGTTGTCTTGCCGGTTCCCACTTCTCCGGTGACTACCACCATCCCCTTTCCGCTCTCAATGCCGTAGTGAAGGTTGGCCATCACTTCAGTGTGCGAAGGAGTGAAATAGATAAA
>JBGTLM010000012.1:0-43022 GCA_041744135.1 Pyrinomonadaceae bacterium | reverse complement strand
GTGCACCACGAGCAGGCGGCGGCCTTCGCGGCGGACGCGGCGGGGCGCATGACAGGCGTGCCCGGCGTCGCGATGGCGACGAGCGGCCCCGGAGCGACAAACCTCCTGACCGGTATCGGCAGTTGCTACTTCGACTCCTCGCCCGCCGTCTTCATCACGGGGCAGGTCAACCGCAACGAGCAGAAGGGCGACCGCGCCATCCGCCAGCTCGGATTCCAAGAGACGGACATCGTCTCGATGGCACATGCCATCACGAAGGCGGCTTGGCTGGTGCGCGACGAGCGGGAAGTGCCGGAGATGCTACGACGCGCCTTCGAACTCGCGACCGAGGGGCGTCCTGGCCCCGTCCTTCTCGACATCCCGATGGATGTGCAGCGGGCCGACATAAACGACGCAGCGCCGCAAGACTGCGATCCAGCATCGGAAGCAACCGGAGCGCTCGACGACTCGTTATTTGAAGAACTGTTCGCGCGCCTGGCCGAAGCCGAGCGCCCGCTCATGCTGGTCGGCGGCGGCGTCGGCTCGTCGCGTTCGACGGGGTTGCTGCGCGCCTTCGTGCACAGGTTGCGCGTGCCCGTCGTCAACTCGTTAATGGCGGTTGATGCGCTTGCTTTCGACGATCCTCTGCGCGTCGGCATGATCGGCAGCTACGGCAACCGCTGGGCCAATCTCGCCATCGGGCGAGCGGACCTTCTGCTCGTCCTTGGCAGTCGGCTCGACGTGCGGCAAACCGGCTCGGAGACGAAAGCCTTTAAGGGCGAACGCGTGATCTTTCACGTAGACTGCGAGCGCGGCGAGATTAATAACCGCGTAGTCGGCTGCCGCGCCATCGTCTCGGGCCTCAAGGAGTTTCTGTCGCGGGCGCATCTGTTTGCGGAAGGTCGCCGCTTCGCCGAGCCCGCGGAGTGGCTGGGTGAGGTCAGCGGCCTGCGGCGGGCGTGGCCGGACGTGCGCGAGCTTGACGGTGTGCCCGGAATTAATCCCAACGAGTTCATGCACCAGTTGTCGCGAGCCTCGATGGGGGCAGCGGCCTACGTCGTGGATGTCGGACAGCACCAGATGTGGGCGGCGCAGTCGCTTGAGTTGAATGCTGAACAGCGCTTCCTCACCTCCGGCGGGATGGGTTCGATGGGTTTCGCGCTGCCGGCGGCCATCGGCACGGCGTTTTGCGTAGAGGGGCGCCCAATCGTGCTCGTGGCCGGCGACGGTGGCTTCCAATCGAACATCCAGGAGCTGCAGACGGTCGTGCGCAACCGTCTCCCCATCAAGTTGGTGGTCGTCAATAACAACTGTCACGGCATGGTGAGGCAATTCCAGCAGAGCTACTTCAACGGCCGCTACCAGTCCACGCTGTGGGGCTACAGCACGCCCGACTTCGCGCAGGTCGCGGCGGCCTACGGCATCGAAGGACGAACGATCACCGACACGGGAGAGATCGAGGCTGGGCTGAACTGGCTGTGGGCGGAGCCGCTAGCGCCCGTACTCTTGCAGGTGATGGTTGACACCTATGCGAACGCCTTACCGAAGATCGCCTTCGGCCACCCAATGACCGAGATGGAACCGTTCGCGCAGCCGCTCGACATGGAGGGAACGTAAAAGAAACCCCGTCGCGCGGCCCACAAGGGAGAGCCATGTGAAGGCGTATAATTATGCCGCCCGTTCTTTCAATCTGTATCCCCACGTACAACCGTGCAGAACTGCTCCGGTCGGTGATAGGCTCACTGGCGGATCAAATCAGTGAACTCGGCGACGAAGTCGAGTTAATCGTGTCGGACAACTGCTCGACTGACAACAGCCGGGATGTTGTCGAGCGCCTCGGGCAACAGGTTCCCATCCGCTACCACCGGAACGCGGAAAACGTCGGGGCGATGCGCAACATCCTGAGCCTAGTCAGCGAGCATTCCAGCGGTGAGTTTTGCTGGGTCATGGGGGACGACGAGATGGTCCGGGAAGGCGGCGTACGGAAGCTCCTACAAGCGATTAAGGAGCATTCTGATCTAGACTATTTCTACGTCAATTATTCGATAGATAGTTTCGAGCGTCGAAAAGGCGTCTTCGTGACGGCGGACGATTTCAGGGAGTGGAAGCAAACCGGCAACCCGAATTTAGAGGAGAGGCGCATCGACCGCTGGGAGACTCTCATCGCCGAAGATTCCAACGGCCTGACTCCGATATACTGCTCGGTCTTCCGTCGGTCCATCTGGCTGAAGGGCGCCGCCGGCCTGCGCGTGAGCGATAGCTACACGCAAGAGGCACTCTTCTCATCGCTGGACGAAACTTACCCACAGTCGCTGATTTTTGCGCGGACCATGGTAGGGAAGCCGGCCTGGTCGAGCGGTTACCCATGGACCATCGTGTGCGGCACGGAGAGCTGGGTAGACTTCATTCCGGTCGCAATGCTATTGCGTTTCCACGAGCTGCTAGACGCTTTTAAGAGTAACGGCGTGGACGACAGGTTATTAGATCAGCACCGGAGGCAGATGCTGATTCGCGCTGAGAACTACTTAGTGGAGGTGTTTCGGGGACGTCGCGCGCCGGGGCTTGAGTCGTTTTCTGTGTCAAAGTTTCTTGCCAGACACTACCGCTATTTCGAATCGTGGCGGGCGGTCTATTCAGCTTTGCTCATTGTTCCGCTGGAAGTCGAGTTCGCAACCTCTCCCTCTTACGCCGCATTAGGGGCTGTTGCCCGCGCGGTGTTTCGCTGTCTTAGACTTGAAAGGAAAGTGCGAGCGCGGCTGCGCCGCTCATCCTCGTTTGCGAGCTTAGTCTGAAGTCCGAACTTGTTAGTTACGATGCACCGCCACGCGGGTTTGTCGAGTTGGAGCTTTCCCTCGGTGGCAGGGGAAGCAAGAGCGCGTGCTAAAATATCCGCTTCCCGCGAAGCGTGCAGGGAACTTGGAAGATTATGATGTGCGTCTTTCGATTTTTGTGAGGCACGAGAGGATGTCGGCGCGATCATTTGGCGCTACGCGTCGGCTCGGATGATTGTAAAAACCAGCATTGCCGAACCTCTTCAGCGGAGGATATCGCGCAACTCGCTTTTGAAACGAATCTATGTGTGGAATCGCCGGCATTATGCGCTGGAACGGGACAGTTCCAGACCAGTTTGAGATCGAGCGGATGACGGCAGCCGTGGCCCACCGTGGGCCTGACGGGGTCGGATTCCTGCGACGCGACAACGTCGCCTTAGGTCATCGGCGTCTCGCAATCATAGACCCCAGGGGCGGGCACCAGCCGATGTCCAACGGTGACGAAACAATCTGGATCACCTACAACGGCGAGATGTACAACTACCTCGAACTGAAGGAGGAGCTAGGGCAGAAGGGACACGAATTCGTCACCAACTCTGATACCGAGGTAGTCATACATGCTTATCAGGAATGGGGAGCGGAATGCGTAAATAAGTTCCGGGGGATGTTCGCATTCGGCCTGGCTGACTTCCGCACAGGCAAACTCTTTCTGGCCCGCGACCATTTCGGCATTAAGCCTCTCTACTACCGCGTTGGCAACGACTACCTGGCTTTCGCCTCCGAACTCGCGGCGCTACGGGAGGTCGACGACGCCGTGCCGGGAGGAAGCACCTGGGCGATTGAACTCTACCTCCGCTATCAGTATATACCGACGCCGCATACCATCTATCGCGACGTCTACAAATTGCCGACGGCAAGTTATCTCCTGGTCGATTTTGAAGGGCCGCCCGGCGAGCCGGTCAAGTATTGGGACATCACCTTCCGGGCCGAAAATGGGAGATCCGAGCAGGATTGGGAGGAACAAGCCGACGCCATTATCGGCGATTCGGTGAGAGCCCATCTAGTCGCAGACGTTCCCTTCGGCGTTTTCTTGTCGGGCGGCATAGACTCTTCACTCGTGGCGCTAAAGATGAGTCAGCTTCTGGAGCGTCCCGTCCAGGCATTCGCCATAGGGTTCAAAGAAGAGCAGTATTCAGAACTGGCGTTCGCCCGCCAGGTCGCCGAGCGGTGTGGGATCGAACTCCATACTGCAGTAGTCGAAGATGACTCCTTAGACTTCCTGCCCGAGTTGATTGCACACTACGGTGAGCCCTTCGGGGACAGTTCAGCTGTGCCGACCTGGCACGTGTCGCGACTGGCACGCGAACGAGTCCCTATGGTTCTTTCGGGTGATGGCGGGGACGAAGGCTTTGCCGGCTACTTCAGCTATGACTACTGGATGAAGACCGATCCGCTCCGCCTCGCCCGCCACGATTTGCGACGGCGCGGGCCTCGAGCTTCATTCTACTGGGCACGCCAGGCCGTTCGTACCCGCTGGACGAGCGGCTCCTGGCACGACTTGGCCGAGTGGCAGAACACTCTCTATTACCTAGACGAACCTAGCCGTCGCGCCATCTGGCGTCCGCAGTACCACAGTCTTATCGGTCGTGGCTGCGAAATCTTCGAGCAGGCGGACAGGAGGGCACGTCGTCATGACCGCGTGGCCTACGCTCAATATCTCGATTACCAAACCTATCTTCCGTGCGACATTCTGACAAAGGTGGACGTAGCCAGTATGTATCACGGGTTGGAAGTAAGGACACCGCTTATAGATTTGCGGGTCGTGGAGTTGGCATCGCGGTTGCCGCTCACCCAGCGCATGGGCCGCAACGGTTCATCGGAGCGGATACCTAAATACCTACTAAAGAAAATTCTGGGAAGAACTTTTCCACCGGAGTTCATTCATCGAAAAAAGCAAGGCTTCGCGATTCCGCGGGATGTATGGTTTCTTCCCGGTCACCCGCCCCGTAAACTCCTGGACGCGGTATTGCTTGATCGTGGGAGCCCACTCTACGAATTCTTCAATCCTGAAGAGATCCGTAGGCAGTTGGATGTCCACAGTAAGGATCGCGATAATTCCAACGCCCTCTGGCTGCTGCTCGTGCTAGGCATCTGGCTGGGGCAAAACCCTCAGGTTAGTTTTAGTTGAACGGTCGTGCGCGTTTTCGACACCGAGCCTCTAAGCGGTCAGCGTCCAAGTCTATCCTCCAGATAATGGGCAGAAATTTACGTTATGCACTTGCCGCCGCAATTGTGTTGTCTTAAACACTCGCAAGGTTTGACTGCCGACCCCTTTGATTCCCCGGTCGCCCTTAGATGTCCGGCGAGCTGCAGCGTCCCCGTGGTGCGCGACATCCCGCGCTTCGTGGACTCGTCGAATTACGCATCCGCCTTCGGACTGCAGTGGAACACGTTCCGCAAGACGCAACTCGACTCTTACAGCGGCACAACCATTTCGAGGGAGAGGCTGGCAAGGTGTTTCGGGGGCTCGCTTGATGTCGTACGGGATAAGACGGTGCTGGAAGTTGGGTGCGGCGCGGGGCGCTTCACCGAGTTGATGCTCGGGGCAGGCGCGCATGTCTTCGCGTGCGACCTGTCGCAGGCGGTCGAGGCCAACTACGAGAACTGCCGCGGCTGGCCTAACTATTTCGTCTGCCAGGCCGACGCTCGTCAGCTCCCCGTCGTGCCACATTCATTCGACTTCGTCCTTTGCATCGGGGTCATTCAGCACACGCCGTCGCCCGAAGACACGATCTCGGCGCTGGCGCTCCAGGTGAAACCGGGTGGAATGCTAATCATCGACCACTATTCACACGCTTATGTACAGAACTTCATGCAACGGAACCTGCGGAGTTTGCTCATCCGTCTTCCCGCGCGTATCGCCAACCCGTTGACGATCGGGCTGGCGCGCGCCCTCCTTCCGCTTCACCGCTTCACGTGGAAGAACCGCCGCGGCCTGTGGCGTCTGCGGGCTCCGCTGCTCAGGCACTCGCCTTTCATTGATTACCACGACCACTTCCCCCAACTTGGCGACCAGCTGGTGTCCGAATGGTCGCTTCTCGACACGCACGACGCACTGACGGATTACTATAAACACCTTCGGACCCGCGAGGAGATCGAAGCTTGCCTACGCTCCTGCGGGTTGAGTGAGTTGGAAGTCAGCTATGGCGGTAACGGTATCGAGGCGCGTGCCCGGATGCCCGCCGCCCGCGCACGACGCGAGATCGGGGTCAGGGCGTAAGAGTCTGTGTCTGGCACTTTCGGTAGGCGGAAGATAACCGCAGGCGACGCGCCCGATGAGTCGTTTGGAGAAGGAGGAGGCGACATAGTTTCACCGGCGGTGGCAAGGATGAGTTCTTCGTTCGACACTGATGCATATCCCGGCAGACCCAGAATCTTGTTCATCGGTCCTGGCGACAGCACTCACACTCACTCGTGGGTCGACCTTTTAGAAAACGAGCCTTTTAACGTTCGGGTTTACATCCCGCCGAATATGGTGTCCCCGCCGAACAACTGGAAAGTAAAAACCTACATTACCGCGTACGACCGCGCTCCTCTCGATCCTACGATCCGGAAGCGTCTCATAGACAAAGGGAAAGCGAAGCGATTGTTCGCTAGATCCTTAGCGCAGGCCCGGAACCGAAGGTGGAACAGCAGCAGATATGCTGAGGAATGGCTGGCCCAGGTGGTTCGCCGTTGGCGACCACACATCGTCCACACTTTCTCCTTGGATGCGGCTGAGTTTTACTTTGTCGTTCGGAGAGATTACCACATCGGAAGCGAAGCCAAGTGGGTGTTGCAGGCTCGGGGCGGAGCGGATCTTGCCTGGAGCCATCTTGATCCCGAGTTGCGCGAAAAAATCGGGCAAGTCCTGCGAGCGTGCGACCAGTTGCTTAGCGACAACACGCAAAACTTTGGCATCGCGCGTGAACTGGGAGTCCGCGAGGAACAACTTTCGAGCATCGGAACGGTGCCCGGCACAGGCGGTATTGATGTGATGGATTTAGCGGCGAGGTGGGATGGACTGCCCTCGACCAGGCGCGTGATCCTTTGGCCGAAAGTCTATGAGTGGCCATGGTCGAAGGCGCTTCCTATCTACGAGGCCCTGAAGCTGTCCTGGGATCGCATACAACCGTGCGAGGTGGACATGCTGGCCACAACACCCGATGCAAGAATGTATTATTGGACTCTGCCCGAACGCATGCGCCAAGCGTGCCACCTTCGCGACCGAGTTCCGCGATCCGAGGCGCTGCAGGCGATGACGCATGCGCGTGTAATGTTGGCTCCCTCACTCGTTGACGGAACACCAAACTCCATGTTCGAAGCTATGGCCGCGGGAGCCCTACCTATTGTCTCACCCTTAGAAACGATAATCCCTTTGGTTGAGGATGAACGAAACGTGCTCTTTGCCCGCAACCTCTACCCGGATGAAATTGCCGCAGCGCTGGTCCGCGCGATGACGGACGACGCGTTGGTTAACGAGGCGGCGCAACGTAACCTCGAGCTGGTGAAACGCATCGCGAACCGCGATGACGTACGTACGCGAGTCACTAAATTCTATGAATTATTGGCGGGCGGCGCTCAGGTGTGATTGATGGAGTGAAGAGAATGAGGTTGAGGCTGTCAAAGAGTCTTCAATACTAGCGCGTTGGTCAGTTTCTCAGATGATGCTGATAGTTCACTATGACAGCACCTTTGACAACTACCAGGCTCAACACAACGAGCCAGCCCCTTGTCAGCATTATCGTTCCGACGCATAACTATGGGACTCTGATTAGTGAAACGCTGATCAGCGCAGCGCCAAGGTTTACACGTTGGGAATGCATCATTATTGACGACGACTCGACTGACGAAATTGCGGAGTTCGTTGCCCAAATCTGCGAGACAGGAGAGTGTACTTGAATTCGGGAGTTCGTAAAGAGTGCCATCAGCTAAACAAATGAACACCAAACTCGGCGCGGTTGCGGCGCCGACAAACTCGCTCCCGCTCGTTAGCGTGATCGTCCCGACCTACAACTACGGGCAGTTCATCGGTCAAACGCTAGAGAGCATACGAGGGCAAACGTATCAGAAATGGGAGTGTGTAGTGGTTGATGATGATTCGACGGACGACACGCCTCAGGTCGTAGCCAACTATGCTAAAGATGATTCCCGGATTAAATATTTTCACCAGAAAAACCAACTGCAAGCGGCGGCTCGGAATAAGGGCCTGCAGCAGACCGTCGGTCAGTATGTCCAGTTTCTGGATGCCGATGACCTCATTGAGCCCCTTAAATTGGAGCGGCAAGTCGCTTACCTTGAGCAACATCCGGAAGTTGACATTATTTATGGCAGTGTGCGGTATTTCAGTTCCAACAATATTCACGAACGCCGGTTCTCGATGGAGAAGGAGAACTCGCCGTGGATGCCTGAGGTCTCAGGAGTCGGCAAAGAGATTTTACTCCCGCTTGTGCGCTCAAATATTATGGTCATTAATTCTCCACTGATCAGGCGGAATGCCGTGGACGAAGTTGGCCTTTTCGATCGAAGATTGCCTCCGGTAGAGGACTGGGATTTTCTGTTACGCTGCGCCCTAATGGAGAAACGTTTTCAATATGACGCCGCCGCCGGCACACTAGCGCTCGTCAGGTCTCATTCGGCAAGCATGAGCCGGAACAAAGCGCAAATGTTGCGAGCAATGATCCGGATGCGGAAGAAGTTGGCGCGGCGAGTCGATGATACCGACATCCGCCAGCTTAACCGGGAGTTAATAGCCGCCGATGCATGGTGCCTCGGAGTTGATGAAGTCGTGGATGGGAACCTGCTGCAAGGGATGGTTAGTCTGGTTCAGGCGGGCCTCAAGGCGCGGACACTGAATAGTAGAATGAAGATGCTCGGATGTGCATTAGTTGCGCCTTTCGTGTCTAGTCAACGTTTTCAGGTGATCGCCGGGTCGTCGGTCATCGGATCCCTCACGGGGATCTGGCGCAGACCGCGGGCGGAGTGAGCGTAGAGCAAGTCGGGGTCGCCTTCTGCTAACTGAAATCATGCTTTACTTCTAAATTCAGTTGACGCGCGTAATTTGCTCTCAATGTGCGTGGTGGTGTTTGCCGTAATTCGATCCTCGGAGCGCTCTTGACGAAGAACACGAGAGGCGCCTAATGCAATGAAGGTTGATGAAGTGGCTGCTCAGGACTTACCTCTCGTCTCAGTTATCATTACCTGTTATAATCAGGCGCCTTTTCTCGGCGAGGCGATCGAAAGTGTTCTCCAGCAAACCTACCCGCGCTTTGAAATCAAAATTATCGATGATGGCTCAACCGACGACACCTCACAGGTCGCGGCCCGTTATGCCCGCGTCAGCTATCTACGACAAGAGAATCAAGGCGTTGTCGCTGCCCGGAATAAGGGACTGCGGGAGAGTCAAGGCGATTATCTAATATTTCTGGACGGTGATGATCGTCTCTTACCCAACGCTCTAGGCATTAGTCTGCAACACCTCAATGCTCATCCAGAGTGTGCCTTTGTTTATGGCCGCTGCGCTTTTATTGCAGGTGACGGATCGCCTCTGCCGACATGGCGACACCTTAAGGTGGAGAAAGAGCATTACCTTGCGCTGTTGCATAATAATTTTATCTGGATGCCTGCGAAGGTAATGTACCGGCGCTCGGCCTTCGAATCTGTGGTGGGATTTGATGCCGCCGCGGACCATACCTCTGATTATGACCTTTACCTGCGAATCAGCAGGAAATTCCCCATCTATGGACACGACAATGTCGTCGCCGAATGGCGCCAGCACAAAGCGAATACATCCCGCAAATCAGGATTGATGTTGAGGTCCGCAGTAACTACTCTTCGATCACAACGACAGTATGTGAAGGGAGACAAGCGGTATGAGAAAGCATACGAGGCCGGGATCCGATGTTACCAAAATATTTATGGCGGTCCGCTAATTGATGAGATATTGGCCTTTGTCAAGACTCGTCAGTGGAAGCGTTTGGTGCAAGAAGCGCGGATACTCTTACGATATTACCCGCAAGGGCTGGCAGTGAACATTGGTCGGAGAATATTCCGCAAGATTGTTAAACCTAAAAAGAATTAATGCCAAAGAACAGTCCAGCACGCCAGTTGCTGACAGCCACCTACTCTTCCGATCCCATCGCTCTCCTACAGGAAAGACGTGATGTTAGATATAGCCTAGGCAAGCGTGTAGTCGGAGCGAGAACCGTAATTTTCGTCTGCTGAGATACTATTGGACTTAGTCGGTGTTCGTGTAGGGGCCGTTATGGTTAAATCTAGTCTTGCTCCTTTCTTTATCGCTGTAACCGCTATGTCTCTCATAGGGCAGACCTCGAGAAGAACGGTTTACGACTTAAGGATAAGACGAGAGTATATGTAGCGTGCCGGTCTTCAACGGCGGCCTGAATATTAGCCCGACAACATGAAAACTGAGCTTTCAGTCATTACCTGTTCTCACAACCCAAGAGCCGATTACCTGGCCCTGGTAATTGATGCGCTGAAGAACCAAACGCTCAACAAGCAGTATTGGGAGTACCTGCTAATAGATAATGCTAGCGCTGAGCCGCTCGCTCAAAGCATCGATCTCTCGTGGCAACCAAACTCCCGGCACATCAGAGAAGAGAAGCTAGGGCTGACGCCCGCTCGCTTGCGCGGAATACAAGAGGCAACGGCCGGGATGTTGGTCTTTGTCGATGACGATAACGTACTCGATGCTGACTACTTGGAAAAAGTCCAGCGTCTTGCGGCCGCCTGGCCGATGCTTGGCGCGTTCGGCGGCCAGGCCCGACCCAGGTTTGAAGAGGTGCCGCCGGAATGGACCAGACAATACTGGAAACGCCTCGCCATTCGTGAATTCGACCAGGACAAGTGGTCTAACATCCCCTGCCTTGAAGAGACAACGCCAAACGGAGCTGGTCTGTGTGTGCAGCAGCGAGTGGCAACGGAATATCTTGCCTATCACGCAAATCGTAAAAGGCAGTTCGTGTTGGACCGGGCCGGCACCAGTCTGCTGTCAGGCGGCGACGAAGATCTGGCAGCCACGGCCTGCGACATCGGTCTTGGCAACGGTCTCTTCACCTCGCTAAAGCTCACGCACCTGGTGCCTCGTGAGCGAATGGAGGAAGAATATTTGCTACGATTAGCTGAAGCTCAAACATTCTCCGGTATCGTGCTGTATTCGTTTAGATCAGGTGGCGCAACACCAATGCGCCTCGGATGGATGACAATCGCGGCAGATCAGCTAAGGGCCTTGTTCATGGATCCACAACAGCGGCGCTTCTTTCGGGCCGTAAGAAGTGGACAGCAAAAGGGCTTGAAGTTTTTGTCCAACGGATTGGGATGTCTCAATAAATAGGCTGTGGGAAAATCGACCGGATTTCACTGGATAAATTAAAGGAAAGTCGGTCAAACGGCAGGTGCTTTCGTTTTACTGCCAGTTGGGGCAATATTGAATGCCGAGCGTAAAGCTCTGAAGTTTTAAGGCTTCACTTTTACTCGCCGAGTGAGTCAGACAAAATCCGATAGCGATAGTCAGTGTCCTTATTCCAATTTCCAATCGAGCGGAGCTGGGGCTCTATGCTGTGGAGCACAGCTCTTGACAGGCTCGCGTGGGAGACTATCGTCAAATGCATGGTAGGCCAAGAGCGATGGCTTCTCGGCGTTGGATTATCTCTTGAGCTCTTTTTGGGATTATCTGAGGGCCCAGCGCAAGAGCAGCGCCGGCCAGCCCAACGTCTTTCGCCGAGCAGCGGAACCCGTGTAGGCGGGCGAGTTGGGTAGAACAGGATCAACATGAAACCTGCAATTAGTGTGATCATCCCGACCTACAACCGAGCGGAGTACGTCGTGCAGTGCGTCAGGAGCGTGCTGGCACAGACGCTTTCCGAAGTTGAAGCCATCGTGGTTGACGACGGCTCGACGGACGACACCCGCGAAAGGCTTAACGCTTTCAGCTACTCTCCGAAGTTCCGTTATTTCTACCAACCGAATAGTGGCCGGTCATCGGCGCGCAATCGTGGCATCGAGATAGCGCGCGGAGAGTTCGTCGTCTTTCTGGACTCGGACGACCTACTGTTTCCGAATGCTCTGGAATATTTACACGATGCGGCGGCCCGTTCCGCGACGGCGAGCATGATCGTCGGACAGACACAGTTTATCGACGACGGCATGAACGTCGTGCGTACCCTTGAGCCGAAGATCGACGCAGCACCGGCGGGCTTAGCGTACCCGACTTTGATCGGGGGCGAGCGGTACTCTTTGCTGCAAGGGTCTTTCCTGCTGCGGCGGAGCTGCCTAGAACAGGTCGGGATGTTTGACGCTGCATTAGAGCCGTGCGAGGACTACGACTTTTGTCTGCGAGTGGCTTGGCACTGCGAAATCGCGTGCCTCGAAAAAATGGTTCTGCGCTGCCGCGTCCACGGTGGCAACACTCCCACCGACGACCTCTTCGTGGGTGGGATTGGGGTCGCGCAAAAACACTTGAAGCTACTTGGCGATTCCGACAACCTGCCGCCCGCCGCCCGCCGGCGGAGCCGGTCGCAGTGGATGCTCAAGATTGCAGACAACTATTATGGCTTGGGGAAAGAACTGACGGCGCTGCGGTACTACCTGCGCGCGTTAGCGATCTCGCCAGCTCAGACACTCGACCGCCGGCTGTCTAAGCAAATTCTTGCGAGCCTGCTGCCACACGCGCTAAAGGGGAAAATCAAATCAGCGGTGTCGTCGCACCGGCCCTCGAGCGGCGCATAAGAGGCGTCGCCAGTTCTCCGGCGCGGCTTCGGCGCTAATCGCAAGAGAAAGTCCGATGAGTTATCCATTCTTCTCCGTCATCATCCCCACTTACAACCGGGCCGAGTTTATTCAACGAACGTTGGACACCGTCTTAAGCCAGACGTACCTGCATTACGAAGTCATCGTAGTGGACGACTGCTCAACAGATCACACCGAAGAGTTACTGCTGTCACACGTCCGGACCGGGCAGATCACATTGATTAAGAACGAGCGGAACTCCGAGCGCGCCGTCTCGCGGAATACTGGCATGGGCGCGGCGCGAGGTGACTTCGTCACGTTTTTGGACTCCGACGATTTCATGTACCCGGACAATCTGGCCGCCGCCGCCAGCTACGCCCGCGCGCACTCGGAGATCAAGTGCTTTCAAAATCTCTTCGAGTACGTTAACGAAGATCGCGAGGTGATCTACCGACCGCCTTTCCCCTCGCTGGACCATCCAATTAAGGCTATTGCCAACGGCAACTTCATGTCCTGCATCGGCAATTTCGTTCACCGCGAAATTTACCAGCAATACCGCTTCGACCCGCATCCCGACTTGATCGGTCAAGAGGATTGGGATTTCTGGTTGCGCGTGCTGGCCGATTACCCGGTTGGCAGGATCGAGACGGTCAACAATGGGGTCTTGCAGCACGATGGGCGCAGCGTTAGCTCCCAGAGTCTCGACAGCTTGCGGGCCGGGCTGGACTACATAAGCCGTAAGTTGAACGACGATCCGCATCTGACCGCCGTCTATCGACCTTACCTCAAGCGTTTCAGAGCCAACTCGCTGGTCCATTTGGCAATCACCTCGAACTTAGCCGCTCTGTACGTGAAGGCGTTAAAGTATCTGCTCGCTGCGGCGCGAACGGACAGGAGTTTGCTGTTCAGCCTGCGATTCATCAGAGTGTTGCAGATCGCCCTATTTCGTCTGGATGTGACGCGGGGGTGAGACGCGTGCTGGCGGCGTCGTGAAAATTAAGGCCTGCGACTAATTCCGGCGTCAATTCGTCGGAGTGAAATGCTAGTGCGGGGAGGCGAGTTGAGTGGCACATCTGAAGGAGCCCGCTGGTTAGGTCGCCGCCTGACCGGTAGCGTTGTTATGTCCATACGTACACTCTACCTCTGCTATTTCGGCCTGCGCGAGCCCCTGGTGCAGACGCAGGTGTTGCCCTACTTGCGACAACTTGCCAGCGGCGGAATCAAGGTGCACTTGCTGACGTTCGAACCGCGAATGCGCGATGAGTGGAGCGAAGATGAACTGACAAAGCAACGAGAGCAATTGGCGATGGAGGGCGTCACCTGGTTCTGTCTTCCGTATCACAAAAGCCCTTCAGTCCCGGCGACTGTTTACGACGTCTTGGCCGGGACGCTCTATGCAGCGAGACTCGTTCGGCGACACAAGATTGAGGTTCTGCACACCCGCAGCCATGTGCCTGCGCTAATGGGCGCGCTGGTGAAGCGTTGGACGGGGGCGCGTCTGCTTTTCGACATTCGTGGCTTCATGCCAGAAGAGTATGTAGATGCGGGTTTGTGGCCTGCGGGAGGGAATGTCTATCGAGCGGTCAAAGCGACAGAGCGATGGCTGTTGTCCACCGCGGACGCGTTCGTGGTACTGACCGAGCGGGCCCGCGACATTCTCTTTGCCGGGTCTGCCGACACAGATCGACGAGGCCGCCCCATCGAAGTAATTCCCTGCTGCGTGGACGTCGAAAGGTTTCAGAATGCGGAGACTGAGGCAGCCGAATGCGTGCGGCGCGAACTGGGTCTCGCTGGTCGCCGCGTGATCGTGTATGTCGGCGCGCTCGGCGGTTGGTATCTTACCGATCAGATGGCTCAATTCTTAGCGACGGCTCACCGGCAAGACCCGAATACCTTTTCGTTAATCCTTACGCAGAGCCAACCGGAGATGATGTCCAGCGGTTTGCGCACCTTGGGTGTCGCTCAAGAGGACTATCTGATCCGCAAAGTGTCGCCCGCCGAGGTGCCACGGTATCTCAGGGCCGCCGACCTATCGCTTTCTTTCATCAAGCCCTGCTACTCCAAACAGGCCTCTTCCCCGACCAAAATCGCAGAAGTCCTCGCCAGTGGTCTGCCGATTATCAGCAATGCTGGTATCGGAGATCTGGATGCCCTGATCGAAGGTGATAAGGTCGGCGCGATTGTGCGGGAGTTTAACGAGACAGGCTACTTGCAGGCGATCTCGGAGGTAGATGCTATGCTTCAGGACCCGTCAATCGCGTCACGCTGTCGGGCCAGCGCTGTAAGCCGTTTCGACCTGGCAACCGTAGGGGGACCCAGATACTTGCGGCTCTACCAACGACTGATGGCGCCCGAGTGCTCTAGGAGGGGTGAGATGGCAAAGGATGGAACGTCGTCGCATATATCAGAACTCGACAACTGCTGAGCTGACGGCGGAGAGTGCTTGGGAAGGAATACGATGCGAACATCTTTCTAGACACTGGGGGCGTCGCTTCTGTTTAGCGGATGCGTGATGCCACGTCGTCACAAACGAGCAAACCAAAGGAGCCAGACCACGCGCGTCTCGAATAACTTTCCGGGCGCTGACCTCGGCGCGGTCAACGCCTCGGAACGCGATCTTTCAACACCGTCGTCCTCTTGGATCCGAACTCGCCGCTCGGCAACGAGGTTATCCAGGAAGCCGGCACCTCCGCGCGCAATTCTATAAAGGGAACTCCAATAGCAAAGGCTCGCTCGCCCCTAGCATCGTCCGACCCTAAGGCACCGGCGTAGTGGTTTTCTCTAGTGGAAGGCTTCGAACTCAACCTCTTGGCAGGGGCCAGGAACGCTCGCGCAATGCCATTCTTAACAAAACGTTCCTTGACAATTAATGTCTATCTATCACTGACCCGGTTTGATTGAGTAACTGTCAGGGGGTTTGTCATCCGTAATAGGCGGCATTAAGTCCGCTAGGCGAAGGTTGAGAATAGCCCTGCTTTTATCACCGGGATCACTACAATTAGTGCGAAGTCAGTGAAGCGGGCGACTGCCGACGTCAATCTCAGATCTCAGAGATTTTAAATTTGACTTTAGAGTCGGCCGCCGACAGCCACCGAAGTGACGTGCGTTTACTTGGTACGGTGATTTTGTCAAAATACCTCGCGCCTATTCTTTACATGGATTTATAGGGACTGAACCCCTTTATGAAAAAAGCACTTATTACCGGTATTACCGGGCAAGACGGCTCTTATCTTGCCGAACTGTTGCTCGCCAAGGGCTACGAGGTGCACGGAATCATACGTCGCGCTTCGACCTTTAATACCGCCCGCATCGCGCATCTCTACAAAGATCCGCACGTCAACGGCGTGCGTCTCTTTTTGCACTATGGTGATACTGCCGACTCAAGCAATTTGCTAAGACTGATCTACAACATCCAGCCTGACGAGATCTATCACCTGGCGGCGCAGAGTCACGTTCGAGTCAGTTTCGATATCCCCGAATATACTGCAGACGTGACGGGCCTTAGTACAATTCGTATCCTGGAAGCGATCCGCGAAGTTGGGATTAAAGCAAAGTTCTACCAGGCAAGCAGTTCGGAAATGTTTGGTAAGGTTTTGGAAGTGCCACAGCGCGAGACCACTCCCTTTTGCCCTCGCAGTCCGTACGGGGCTGCCAAATTATATGCCCACTGGATGACAGTTAATTATCGTGAGTCTTACGATATCTTTGCCTGCAGCGGCATTCTCTTTAACCATGAAAGCCCGCGCCGTGGCGAAACTTTTGTTACCCGAAAGATCACGCGAGCAGCGGCTCGGATCAAGGCTGGTCAGCAAGAGAGACTCTACCTGGGAAACCTGGATGCGAAACGGGATTGGGGCTACGCCAGGGAGTACGTGGAGGCAATGTGGTTGATGCTGCAGCAAGATCGGGCTGAAGACTACGTCATCGCCACAGGCGAAACGCATTCGGTTGAAGAGTTTTTGAGCGAGGCCTTCTCGCACCTCGACTTGGATTGGCGAGACTACGTGGAGCTCGATCCTAAGTATCTAAGACCAACGGAGGTTGATCTGCTGATTGGCGACGCCAGCAAAGCTAAGCGCGAGCTCGGCTGGCAACCTAAGGTGACTTTTACCGGGCTTGTGCGGCTAATGGTCGATGCCGACGTCTCGCTGGTCGGTCAGGCGCAACCTGCTTTCGGCGAGACAGAACCGATCAAAATGGCCTCGTCAGCGCAAAGAGACTGATCGTAGGTTCTACAAAGTCAAAAGATAATCAATACCAGGAACAATGGAAGAGTTTAAAAATGGCTTCCCCCATGAACGGGTCGTCGTTACAGGGGGAGCGGGTTTTCTCGGACGATTTGTGGTTGCGCAGTTGCAGCAACATGGGAATCTCAAGGTGTTTGCTCCGCGCAGAGCCGATTACGATCTGGTCAACGGTTCGGACACCAAGCGCCTCCTAAAGGACACTCGGCCAGATTTAGTCATTCATCTGGCGGCCGTGGTAGGGGGAATTGGCGCCAACCAAAAGCAGCCGGGCAGATTTTTCTACGAAAACTTGATGATGGGTGCTCAGCTCATCGAGCAGTCGCGTCTACACGGAGTAAAAAAATTGGTCGCTTTGGGTACGGTTTGCGCCTATCCCAAACTCACAGCCACGCCTTTTCGGGAAGAGGATCTATGGAACGGCTACCCCGAGAAAACAAACGCCCCGTATGGCCTTGCAAAGAAGATGATGCTGGTCCAGTCGCAAAGCTATCGACAGCAGTATGGCTTTAATACCATTTTCCTCTTGCCAGCGAATCTCTATGGGCCTGGTGACAACTTCAATCCGGAAACATCACACGTCATCCCGGCCTTGATTCGCAAATGCATAGAAGCAAGAGAGAAGGGTGCGGAATTCGTTGAGGCATGGGGAACTGGTCACGCCTCGCGTGAGTTTCTTTACGTAGCTGACTGCGCCGACGGCGTGCTGCGCGCGGCGGCAAGTTATAACGAGAGCGAACCAGTCAATCTCGGTACCGGGAGTGAGATTACGATCTCTGCGCTGGTACAACTGATCGTCAGGCTGACCCGGTTTGGAGGTGAAGTTCGTTGGCAGCATGATAAGCCTGACGGACAACCTCGGCGCCGTCTCGACGTTTCGCGGGCGTTCGAGAAATTTGGTTTCCAAGCGCAGATGCCGCTAGAGGAAGGTCTGCGGCGCACTATTGAATGGTACGAAACCAGTCGCGCGACAAGTGACCGGAAAGATATCAGCCCAGAAACCAAAACCAATTTACAGAGTTCGCCAGGGTCGTGATGCCCACTCACTTATCAGGCGGACTATTTTCAGCATTGCTGCTTAAGCTTCGGTGCTAATTCCAAAATGCACTATCACCTCATAGGAATTTGTGGGACGGCAATGGCCGCGTTGGCCGGGATGCTGCAAGCGACCGGGCATCGCGTCACCGGTTCAGATGAGAATATCTACCCGCCCATGTCTACGATGCTTCAATCGCTCGGCATCCACGTGAGTCAAGGCTATGGCCCTCAGCATCTGCGGCCCGCGCCCGATTGCGTAATCGTGGGGAATGCGATTCCGCGAGGAAATGCCGAGGTGGAAGAAACGCTGAAACTAAGGCTCGTCTATCGATCGCAAGCTGAAGTTGTCAAAGAGGAGTTTATTCGCGGCCGTCGCTCCCTGGTTGTAGCTGGCACTCACGGTAAAACTACGACTACAAGCATCGCAGCCTGGATAATGGACCAGGGGGGCCTGGATCCTACCTTTCTAATCGGCGGGGTCGCCCAGAACTTCGATGTTAGTTTTAGAGTAACAAACAGTGAATACGTCCTAATTGAAGGGGATGAATACGATACTGCTTACTTCGACAAAGGGCCGAAGTTCATGCACTACCTGCCGGAAATCGGAATCGTCAACAATATCGAGTTCGACCATGCCGATATCTATCCTGACTTGGCGGCGGTAAAACTTGCCTTTCGAAGATTCATGAACCTGATCCCCACTAATGGCCGGCTGATTGCCGGCTGGGACAGCGCCGCCGTGCGTGAAGTTGTTGCCTCAATGGGTTCCCGACTCTTCACGCAACTCGAAACATTCGGAACAGGGGAAGATGCCAAATGGCAGATTCGCAATACAAACTATGCCAGCGACATGTCCACCTTCACTGTGTTTCGCGAGGGTAAGCAGTGGGGCGAGTTTCAGACGCCACTGATTGGCGAGTTTAATTTGCTCAACTGCCTCGCAGCAATTATCGCAGCAGACGCCTGGGATCTCGAACGTGATTCAATAGCGGCCGCGCTCACAAGCTTTAGGAACGTGCGACGCCGCGCCGAAATTCGAGGGCAAGAGCGTGGCATAACTGTAATCGACGATTTCGCACATCATCCCACCGCAGTGCGGGAAACTCTGCGCGCGTTGCACGACAGGTATCCAAAGCGACGTTTGTTTGCAGTCTTTGAGCCTCGTTCGTGGTCGTCGCGACTAGCCGTGTTCCAGGACCAGTATGCGCGGGCCTTCGAGACCGCCGACTACGTGTTTATTGCAAATGTTTTTGACAGCCGGAAGGTCACCGAAAAAGGACGCGCGCTCGATACTGACCAGCTAATTGCGGATATTTCGAAACTCGATAGGCCGGCGTTTGCCTTGTCAGGGGCGGACGAAATAATCGAGCAACTAATTCCCGAGCTGCGCGAGGGTGATGTCGTCGCTATCATGTCTAACGGTGGTTTTGACGGTATTCACGAGAAACTCCTCAGTGCCCTAAAAATTACGAGCTAAGCATTACCGGCGCACTTAGTTAATCCCCGCCCGGGGCTTGTCCTCAGCTTCCGGTCCGACCACCAGCAAGGGCCGCAACAGACCGTTCGCACCTTTGCCCTGTTCCGGGGCCATTTCGACGCGCGACGTAAGCACCCGACGGATGGGCTTAGGCAACAATTTGGCGGTCATCTGGGCCATTCCCTCGATGAGTTCGACCACGTCTCCGCCGCCCTTCCAGTGTTCTCGCACGACCCGCGCGTCGGTACGATCCACAAGCCGTAGAAGGGTGACAGCAATCAGATAGGCATCATCTATCTGGCCCACGAAGGGGATCACGTCAGGGATCAAATCCAGGGGAATTATCGCGTAGATAACCGCGCCGGCAACCAGAGCTCTTTCGGTTGTAGGAACTCGAGAGTCAGTCATCAGACGGGCGCATAACAGGATCATGTTGGGAATGAACATCAGAAGATTTTTCATTCTCAGGCGTGCTTGAAGGGCTGACATTATTTTCTCCCAAACTTAGAAGTATCGGTGGCTGCCCAAAAGAGTTTGAGTCGATTTCTAACTTATCACGACTCGGACTTGTCTCAAACCGGCGCTAGTGCAGCTGGTCGCGACGCCACCGGAGTTGAATCAACGTCAGAACCGAGGAGCGGTAGCCTGGGCAACTCAACTAGCGCCAGAGGAGCGGGTTGAGTGATTCCCGGTCGCTACCGCTCATCGGTTCTGACGCTGAGTGGACCTAACTGCAATGAGGTGGATCGCGGAATGGGTGTTACCGTCGCATACACTTGTTCTCTCATGCCGAGTTGGTTAGACTCCCACCTTCGGTTTTCGCTCTGATCCGTGCTCATCCGCGTGAATCCGCGGCTAAGGATTTATCGGATCAACTTCATCTTATGGACGTACTCGAACAAATCCGGCAGCGTGCCGCCGGAAATCCGCAACACATTGTCCTGCCAGAAGGGAACGACCCGCGTACTGTGGTGGCGGCTTCTGAATGCTCTCGAAATGGCATTGCGCGAATCACACTGCTGGGAGATGAGTCAACTATCCGCGAGACGGCGGAACGCGAGCGTGCCGATCTCAGTGGTGTTGAAGTTATAGATCACAAACGAGCGCCTGACTTCGATAAAATGGCGTCCTATTTTCACGAACTGCGGCGCGCTAAAGGCCTGATGTCTGATGAAGCTCGTACCATGCTCGCAGATGCTCTTTACTACGGGAATCTGATGGTGCGACTCGGCAAAGCTGATGGCTCAGTGGCCGGAGCCACCAACACCACTTCCCACACCGTGCGTGCCGCGCTTCATTGCATCGGCGTTCGATCTGGATTCAAGTTGGTATCGAGTTTTTTTCTGATGGCGCTCGGTGACACTACCTTCGGACATAATGGCGCTATGATCTTTGCCGACTGCGGCGTGGTCATTGAGCCCACCTCCGCCGAACTCGCCGAGATTGCGGTGACTTCAGCGGATTCTTGCCGCGCGCTACTCGGAACTGAACCACGTGTGGCCATGCTCTCGTTTTCAACCAAGGGCAGCGCCAAACATCGATTATTAGACAAAGTGGTGGAGGCCACCAGAACCGCGAAAGCCAGGGCGCCGGAACTGATCATCGACGGTGAGTTGCAGGCCGATGCGGCGTTGGTGCCGTCTGTTTCAAATTCAAAGGCCCCCAGTTCCAGCTTGGCAGGCCGAGCTAACGTTCTAATTTTTCCAGACCTTCAATCCGGCAACATAGCCTACAAACTCACCGAGCGATTGGCGGGCGCAACAGCTATTGGGCCGATTCTTCAAGGACTGGACAAACCGGCCAACGACCTCTCACGAGGATGCAAGGCGGCCGACATTGTGAATGCGGTGGCCATCACCGCGGTACAGTCTCAGGCACGAAAATCCTCGACTTGAGGATTTAGGGCAACACCCCGGTGCCCCTTTTCTGCATCAAAGCTCCGATTTCCCATTCTGTAAGTAGGGCTAGATACTTTGATATATCCCCGAGCGACACTAATTATTCTCCTCGTTTTTGCTCCAGGGACTTCTGCCTTCGCCCAGGCAACGCGCCAACCCTCATCTTCACCTTCTCCTACTCCCTCCAACGAGGAACAAGAGTCGGTCAAAGTCTTTACCGAAGAAGTGCGCTTACCCGTCATCGCTCTCGATCAGTATGGGCACTACGATCCCGCGCTCGACGTTGATGACGTACTCGTTCTTGAAGATGGGGTGGCCCAGCTAATCAGGAGTATTCGTCATCTTCCAGCAAACGTTCTGTTGGTTCTGGATACAGGTGGTGAAGTAGGCGGGCTGGGAGGGATGTCAAAACGCACGGGCCTGACGCGCGACGTTGCCATCCAACTAGTTAACAATCTTCAAGACGGCAGTCAGGTCGCAGTTATGCAATTCAGCAACTCGGTAGAGGTGATTCAGTCCTGGACCAGAGACAAGTTAGCAGTTCTTAAGATACTTAAAACAAGGCTGTCTTCAGGCAAGCGTTCGCGGTTCTCGGATGCGGTAGCGGCGGCGGCCCGCCAACTCAGAGACCGGCCCGAAGGAAGTCGTCATGTTGTGTTCATAACTGACGGAGTCGACACTCCAGGCGGAAAAACTGAACGCGCGGAAGCTATCAAGCGGCTGTCCGCGGCTCGAGCCACGGTTCATATCATTAGCTACACGGAATTCGTGCTGCAAAAGAAAGAAGCCAGGTCCTCTTCGGTCTCAGGAGGCCAACTCCCGCCAGCCTCTGACCCGATCACCGCGACTGACCCAACCTTGCCGCCCGGGACAACTCGAAACCCGTCATTTGGTTTAAGCATAAGATTCGATCCTGCGATGCGACGGCAGCGCAAGGAATACGAAGCCCATATCAAGAAAAGCCAGCAGATCCTCACAGCCGTAGCGGAAGAATCTGGTGGCCGCATCTTTCTACCCAAGTCGAGTCAGGAAATGATTGCTCAAGCCGCAGAGGCCGCGCGCGAAATCGGCGCGGAATATGTAGTCACTTATCGACCGAAGCGGTCGCTGACTTCGTCCACGCAGGGTGAATACCGCCGAATTGAAGTCGCTTCTCGCAGAGTAGGACTGAGTCTGCGCTCGCGACGAGGATACGTGGTCCCAGACAGGAATGAATGAGAAAGTGTGTGTGTAAGAAAACTTTGGCGGCGGATTTACGCGGAAAAACGCGGATATGACCAAGAACGGATTACCAATTGAGCGATTCGGCTTGTTTACTTCTGATCCCCCCTACCCGCGTAAATCCGCGGCCAATTCCTGCTTACAAGACTACAGCCTCCAGGCGAGATTCCAGCATTTCCACCATCCGCCGCAACTCGAACTCCTCTTTCTTTGGGAGCAACGACTGTCTGTGCAATTCATCCCAGTCGTCTTGCGGAACGCGATGAAATGCTTCGACGACCCTCGGATCAAACTGCCTTCCAGCCCAGTCGTCTAGTTCCTGCGCGGCTTCCCGATAAGACTTGCCGCGTCGATAGACACGATCGCTCGTAATTGCGTCAAAGGCATCGGCAACTGCGAAGATGCGAGCACAAACATCTACATCTTCTTCGCGTAGCCCAAGCGGATAGCCCGACCCATCCCATTTCTCATGATGTTGCGCCACAACTCGGGCCGCCCCTTCGAGAAATTCGATGCCGCGTAGTATTTGCTGGCCGTGCATCGGATGCTCGCGCATTTTCACCCACTCTTCTTCAGTCAGTTTTCCAGGTTTCCGCAAAATCGAGTCCGGCACGCCAATCTTGCCGATGTCGTGTAGCAGCGAGCCAAACTCCAACGCTTTCATCTTCTCGCTGGCTAGCCCGTACTCTCTACCCAAACGTAAACTGTAAGTTACGACTCGTTCCGAGTGACCATGTGTCTCTGAGTCTCTCGTCTCCAGCGCTGAGGTCAAGGCCTTTAATGTTGAGCGATACGCGTCTTCCAGTGAGTTGAGGGCCCGGTCAAGTTCCGCAGTGCGTTGTTCTACTAGCTCTTCAAGGTGATCATCGTAGCGCTGTTTAGCTACAATCAGTTCGTAGTGCTCGAGTGCTCGCTTTACAACTGCCTCGACCTGGCGGAGATCAAAAGGTTTCATCAAGTAGTCGAATGCGCCCAGTCGCAATGCTCCGATCGCACTTTCGACCGTTTGCATGCCGCTGATCACTACTACGACCGTGTTAGGTGAAATACTCTTAACGAGCGGAAGCATTTCTAGTCCGCTCATTCCGGGCATGGTGATATCGCTGATGACGAGGTGAAAGTCGTGCTCTGCCATCCGCGCCAGCGCGTCTTCTGCCGAACCCACCTTCTGGCAGTCGTGTTCAACGCTGAGCAGATCGCTTAGAAGTTCAGCTATCTCATGTTCGTCGTCGACGATGAGGATTCGTGACTTCAAGTCAGACATTTTTCTAACTCCTGAATTTGCAGGATGCACGGGAATACAACTCAATCTCTAAATCTACTCTCTAGTTGGAGGAACGAATCGCGGCGTAATTGATTTACTCTGGGAGAGATCCTGCTCCGCGGGGCAAGCTTAGGCAGTGTACAGATTTTGTTGGCCCATGGCAAACATGTTTTTTTCCTAGACGAAAGTCGTTTAATTTGAAGAATTTAGCGCTAGCCTGAGGCGTATAAAGACGGAAGTGCGCATCCGCTGCGAGACTGCGGACGCGCGCCTTCCTGGCCTATCTGGGTCTATAAGGAGAACCCTTAGTAGCGAGCTGAGCGTCTGCGCTTGCGAATTCCGTAGGTATAAACGGCGGCACCTCCGCCCCCAGCCGCGGCTCCAATGGCTGCGCCCTTCCCGCCACCGGCGATTCCGCCAACGATTGCGCCTACTCCCGCACCACCTGCGGTTGTCAACTTATCCCGATGCTTCTGCCAGAAGCTTCGACCGTGCTTGTGTCCGTCCCCGACGCAAGCCGAATGGGTGTGAGTGACTCTGCTGTGGCTGTGCCTCAATCTCCCGCAGGTCCGGGCCGAGGCAGGTACGGCCATAAGCGCTAACATAGTAAACACTAACAAAAGACCAAATGTCTTCTTCATAGTTCTTCTTCCCTTTCAAGCAAGTTTTTTGGTGGGAGAGCGTATATCTGGGAGATATAAGGGGGGCCTCGTGATCATCTTAGTCTTAAGTCTGTAGCTTGTCGAGCAGCATGGCTGCGGAGAGGTTGGTCGTCCTGGTTGCGCCTCAAAGCAACAGGCATTATTATCTCCCCACGCGACGCCGGAGTGGCGAAATTGGTATACGCACCAGACTCAAAATCTGGCGAGGTCAAACTCATGTCGGTTCGAGTCCGACCTCCGGCACCACACCCTTTTCTCAGGAAAACCGCAATTCCTGCTCCCTTCAAGAAACGAGCGCATTCAGTGTAGCCAAGCTCGTTTCCACACTCGCATTCTAATGTAAGTGTATTACGGCTTCAAGTAATATTACTCTTTCCCGTATGTCTGGCTGTGCTATTCTTCCGGGGCATGATTAAGACTCACGTTCAGGAGATTGCTCAGAAGCGCGGCATTAGCACAGCCTATCAATTGCAGAAGGCTTTAAACGTCTCGCCAAGCGTAGCAGCAAAGATTTACAGCGATGAGTTCGAGATGATAAGCCGTAAATCACTTGACCGACTCTGTAACGCATTGAAGACTACGCCTGCTGAACTAATCACTTTCATTGAGGACGGCAGGAAGCGAAAAAGCGTAGACAGTGGCTCATAAACAGGAGACTTGAAGCATGTTGAAGGACTTGATCCAGGGGCTGCGCGCAAGGCGCCGGCCCTTGGCTACCCTCTGCCGCGTCTCCGCCGCTAGTTGAGCACTGAAAAGAGATCCCTACTGAATGAAAATTAGCAATAAACCGAAACGCCTCTACTTTAGCTCCTGTAGACCCCTCGTTTTGTTTTTGCTGCTGACACCCCACGCTCTCATAGCTCAAACACAGCCGAAGAGACCCGAGTCGCAACAGCCGATGGGCGGCTCTTCAACTGGCGCGCCGGCCACCTACACATCAAGACGAACGGTGGGGATTACGGATCCCAAAGCCCCGGTCGTTTTCGAAGACGTAACCGGCAAAACCGCCCTATCAAATTTCAAGCACATTTCAGGCGGAGTGAATAAGGACTACATCCTTGAGACACCATCGGGCGGCGTCGCCATATTGGATTATGACGGCGACGGGCTGCCAGACATTTACCTGCTAAATGGATCCACGGTCGCTGCCATGCGGGGGAAAGAGAAAGCGCCGCGCGCTGCGCTCTACCGGAATCTCGGTAATTGGAAATTTGAAGATGTCACCGAAAAAGCACGGGTAGAAAATGAGCGCTGGGGATTTGGAGTTGCTGTGGGCGATTACGATAACGACGGGCGAGCTGACATGTATGTAAGCAACTTCGGTGTGTCGCGTCTCTATCGCAACAACGGGGATAGCACATTCACGGACGTTGCGGAAAAACTCGGTGTGGCACGCAAGGGCTGGAGTACTGGACCTACCTGGGGTGATTACGACGCAGACGGACGTCTCGATCTATTCGTCCCCGGATATGTTCAGATCGACCTTGACAACCTGCCTCCCAATCCCTCCGATGCCGCGAAGCCTGGCGGCGCAGGACAAAACTTCTGTCAGTTTCGCGGGGTCCCAGTGATGTGTGGTCCACGCGGTTTGCCCGGCGAAGGAGACACACTCTATAGGCAGAAGCCGGATGGCAGCTTTGAAGATGTAAGTATTAAGGCAGGTGTTAATGATCCCCAGAAGTATTACGGCTTCACTGCTGCATTCGTCCACGTAGATGACGATAAGCTGCTCGACTTGATCGTTGTGAACGACTCTACCCCGAAGCAGCTGTACATGAATAAAGGTGACGGTACATTTGAGGAAGTAGGATATCCGTCCGGCGTGGCCCTGAATGAAAACGGCCGCGAGCAGGCTGGCATGGGTTTGGCTATTGGGGACTACGACAATGACGGCCGCGTTGATTTCCACATCACGAATTTCTCCGACGACTCGAATGTCCTCTATCACAACGACGGCGAAGCAAATTTTACTGATGTGACATTTCAGGCTGGTCTAGGCGAATCGACCATCCCCTTTCTTGGTTGGGGGACGAGCTTTATCGACTTTGATAACGATGGCTGGTTGGATCTTTTTGTGGTGAATGGGCACGTCTATCCCTTAGTCGATTCGAACCAGTGGGGAACAAGCTACTCTCAACAGGCGCTCCTGTTCCGCAATCTCAAGAATGGCAAGTTTGAACGTATCGGCGCACCGCCAGGAAGCGCCCTCGCCGGTTCGTGGCCCGGCCGAGGTCTGGCGATTGGAGATCTGGATAGCGATGGCCGTCCCGATTTGGTAATCAATAATCTCGATTCGAAGCCGGCGCTGCTGCGCAACGTTGCCGCGCCGGCAGGTCATTGGCTCGACTTGCGATTGGTGGGAGATGTGGGAAAAAAGACTCCCAAAGATGCTATTGGTAGCGTGGCCTACGTAACGACAGGAAAGCTTCGCCAGCGTGTAGACGTGGTTAGCGGCGCGGTTTATTGCTCACAAAATGACATGACCTTACATTTCGGACTGGGTGCCGCTACCAAAGTCGACAAGCTGGAGATCAAGTGGTCTGATGGCACCGTGGAAACTTTCAATGTTCCTGCCATCGACAAAACCATGACCATTATTCAAGGGAAGAACGTCAGCAAGTGACAACCAATTTTCTGTTAAATGCGGAACTGACCGGTAAAAACAATTGACGGCCCAGAGTATTCAGTATATCTATCCTTTTACTTTTTTAGGTCAGCCACGATTAATCCCTATTAGAAAACTTAGTTCAGTTTGACGGCAATTGTTCATTCTATATCTCGGCACTATCGGTAACCTAAAGCTACGCTTTTAGTCGCAGCACCCAGTTGATTATGCCAAGGCTTGAGCCGTCTGCTTTGGCCAGTTATCTTCCGTCAGAACCTTATATAGATACTACTTTCTCCGGCAGCCGGGCATGAGTGCACCTTCATCTTGTTGACTGTACGAGGACCAGCCATGAAAAAGTCACGACTTCCGCGCAAACCTCTCTTTGTGACGCTTGTGATATTGATTTCGGCGACCGTGGCGCTGGCGCAAAGCAACAAAGGCACTATCGTCGGAACCGTAAGAGATCCCAACGACGCCTTGGTAACGCAAGCAAAAATAAAAGTGACCAGTGTGAAAACAGCGGAGGTGCGTGAGGCTGAAAGTGGCGACGAAGGGACTTATACAGTTACAAATCTCGAGCCGGGCGCTTACACCATAACTGCCGATGCCCCGGGTTTTCAGACTGTCAAAATCGAAGCGGTTCAAGTTGAGACCAATTCGCGGTTGCCACTCGATTTGAAGTTTTCCAGTGTGGCGGGCGGCGCCGGCTCGGTAACTATTACTGCTGACTCAGTTCCCCTCGTTGAAAGCGAGACCAGCGTGCGTGGCGATGTCATCAGCGGGGAACAAGTGACAGACCTGCCGATTCCACAACGCAACTTTACCCTCCTGGCAGCCCTTTCACCGGGCGTGACGCGGCCGAACCTCGGCTTGCTGGGTGGCGGAGGTAACTTTGTGGCCGGCGGTGGCGGTCAGAACAATACCGAGTCCACACGTTTCCGCGAGTCAGGCGGTTCTGTACTTGTCGTCAACGGTGCGCGCGCTACCAACAATAATTTCCGGCTCGACGGCGCCGACAACAACGAGGGGCAGTTCGGGCAGATTGCGATTTACCCAAACCCCGACGCCATCGCCGAGTTTAAAGTTGAAACAAGCGTGCCCACAGCCGAGAGCGGTCGCGCGGGCGGCGGAATTATCTCCACAACCTTTAAGTCCGGTGGTAACGACATACACGGCACCGCGTTCGAGCAGTATCAGGGCCGTTTCCTGAGCGCTGCCGCTTCCAGATTCGATCGAGGAACTAACCCAATTCCGAACTACATCACGCATAACTACGGTGGCGTGGTCGGCGGCCCGATCTTCTTGCCCCGCTTCGGCGAAGGTGGGAGGTCGATTTGGGACGGGCGCAACCGCTCTTTCTTTTTCGTCTCCATCGCGGGCCAACGCAACCGCACCCCCATCTTCGGCGGCGGCGAATCGCCCTCCAACGTCCCCGTGCCAACGGCACGAATGCGCGTCGGCGACTTCAGCGAGTTGGTAGTACCCAGCCGCCTGGTTAATTACACGGTGCGCAATCCCAATGGCACGACCCGACTTGTGACCGCGCCTCAAGGTACGCTCTTCAATCCTTCGGGCAACCCGATCCCCGGAAACGATCTTCGCAACTGTCCCTCGTGCGGCGCCCTGTCTCAGTTCGCGCTAAATTATGTAAACGCTTTCCCACTTCCAACTCTGGCGGGAACGGGACGAAACTTCGTCACCAATCGTTCGGAGCGCGCGAACGTCGATAGCTACGACATCAAAATCGACCACCGCATGACGGACAACAATTTCTTCTTCGCCCGCTACAGCAAGTCAGATACGGCTCGCTCGCGTGACAACTTTTTCCCGTTGGGTTCTTCGCCCAACGGTCTCGATCTTCCGGCAGGTCCATCGGCGGGTGATGAGTTTGGCAACTCCAAAGGCTTCACCATGGGGGATACACACACGTTCTCACCGACCGTCGTCAACGATGCTCGGTTCGGTGTGACGCGGGTCTCCATCGGCATTTTCAATACCGGCGTCAATGGCACTGGCGGATTTTCTCCGACCATTTCTTCTCAACTCGGTGCGCGCAACGTCAACCTCGACGGCTCGAGCAGCGGCGTCGTTCTCGTCGGAATCGTGGATAATCTTACCAACACCGACCGAGCTACTGAATTTACCGGGGACGGTGGGCCTTTCTACTTCTTGTCTAACAATTTCAACTTCGCTGACTCCGTCACAGTCGTCAAAGGTCCGTCGATCTACAAGTTCGGCGGCGACTACCGCGTCCGTCAAAACAGTAACTTCGACGGTGGGCGAAACGGTGGCACTAAAGGTAACTTCCAGTACGGCACGAGCAACGTTTCAGATCCGGTTACCGGCAATAGCATCGACCGCGGATTCGTTTCCGGCAACTACAACGGGATTGGACCAAACGACACCGGCTCCTCACTCGCCAACTTCCTGCTGGGCTACAGCCCGGGCTTCATCACCCGCGGCAACCCGGGCGGACCGTTTCTTCAATCGACCAGGGAGATAGCGTTCTTTGTCCAGGATGACTGGAAAGTGAGCCCCGACTTGACGGTAAATCTGGGCCTGCGTTACGACATCTTCACTGCTCCGACTGAACGTTTCGACGCGCAGACCAACTTTAATCCGACCACGAGGACACTCGAAGTCGCTGGTGAGAACGCTCCTGGCGGTCGCGACCTGGCGAACACTGACAAGAACAATTTCGGGCCTCGCTTCGGTTTCGCGTACAGCGGGTTTAAAGCAGACAAGACTTTCGTAGTACGCGGCGGCTACGGACTACTCTTCACAACTGATATCAGTGCGGCCCAGCCTCTGACTGCTAATCCTGGCACTGGCGCCTCGAGCTATAACTGTAACCCGATTAACAACCCGGCTGGCTGCCCGGCCAACTTCCCGTTTCGCAACCTGTTCGATGCCGGTGTCCCGACCTCTGTCGGCTCGGTTGCCGCCCCCGGTTCGAGTTTTCTCGCGCCTACGGGAGGGCGTTTGCTATTCATTGATCCCAACCGCCTCGATGAGAAGTATCACCAGTACAACTTGACCGCGCAGTATGAATTCGCGCCGAGCTGGCTGGCTGAGGCCGGTTACGTCGGCTCCTATGGTCAAAATCTGCTCGTGTTGCGTAACATCGGAACGGCCGGAGATCAGGGAGGCCCCGGCTCGCGACAAGTATTAGGTATCAACGAGGTATTGGCTACACAATACACCGGTAAGTCCAATTACAATGCTTTGCAAACCAAACTAGAGAAGCGTTTCTCAAAGGGCTTGTCGATCCTGTCGTCCTATACCTGGGCGCATGCCATTGATGATTCTCCTGGCGGTATCTGCTCCAACGGCGCCAGCGCGCGAGATTGCGGTCCCGACGACCCACTGAGACTGGAGCTGGAAAGAGGCAACTCCGATACGGATATTCGCCACCGGTTTACTTTCTCAAATGTCTACGATTTACCTTTCGGACGCGGTCGCACCTATGGGAGCGCCATCCCGGAGGCGGTCGACTTCTTTCTCGGCGGATTCCAATTTAACAACATCATCACGCTCCAGAGCGGGCCGGTGTACAACGTAACTGCTAACGGCGGTCGTGTTGACATCCTCGGCGACCCGACCCCCACGGCAGCGGACCGCGCAGCGGGGAGGCAATTGAACCGTGCCGCTTTCAGAACGGCTGTGACGCCGGTGTTCGCAAATGACCCAAACGGGCCTAAGATCGGCTCACTTGGTCGCAACGTGTTCCGGGGGGCGAAACAGTTCTACTGGGACGCGTCTCTGTTCAAGAATTTTCCCGTGCGCTGGATCAGCGAAGCCTTCAACGTGCAGTTCCGTTTCTCCGCTTATAACGTGTTGAACCGCGTCAACCGTTCGTCACCGAAGGCCGAGATAACCAACGCAGGAGAGTTTGGACGAGACATCAGCGAGCAAAGGCGCCGGCAGATGGAATTCTCGCTTAAGCTGATCTTCTAGCGGAGCGCAACATTCGAGAGTGATCGAGTGGCGGGCATGCTTTTTCACCTGCCACTCGATTAGTATCTGAATACGCAAAATGCCCGACATGGAGTTCGAGCGGCCGAAGCTTCAAGAGCAAAGTAGGACGACTGAACCGTTTATGTGTCGCTTACCCAGAGTTGGTCGGGATTCCGAGATTGGGTCTTCCGGCAAAGGATTGGGCAGTTTCGGCCGCATCCTTGCGCTGACCGTGGGAGTAGGGCTCGTCGGAGGGTTTTCAATATCGCTTCTCTACGCCCAGCCCCAGGGCGCTGGTTCACCGCGAACAGGTGCGCGTACAGCGCAAACACCCTCGCCATCGGCAAGAGACGATGAGGCAGCGCTGGGCGAGGCCGCCAATATATTGAAAACCGGAAAGCTGGATGACGCGGAGGCTCTGGCACGTCAAGTCGTACGTAGAGCGCCAAGGGATTCCAACGCGCGCACGCTGCTAGGCGTGATTCTCGATCAACGCGGTCGGACAGCGGAAGCCGAAGCGGAATACCGCGAAGCTCTCAGAATCCAGCCGGAGAACACCTCGGCGTTGGCCAATCTCGGAGTCTTGTTGGCCCAAACAAGGCGAATCGACCAGGCGATTAATTCGTTCCAGGCGGCGCTGCTAATTGATCCAGCACAGGCCCAGGCAATTTTTAATCTGGGGGCACTATACTCTGCGCGAGGGGACTATCAACGGGCCGTGCCGCTGCTTGAACGCGCGTCTGGTTGGCCCGCCCATCAAGCCAGCCTTTCTCATGTTGGCCTACTACTAACCCTCGTAAACGCGTATGCGCACGTGGGTCGTGATCGGGACGCCATTAGTCTTGCCGATCAGTTGGAGGAGATCGCCGGGGACGATCCGCGCACTCTTTTCACCCTAGGTCTGAGTTTGGCTGAAGCGCGCCAATACGCTCGGGCCGTACGGCTTTTCCAACGCACCAACTCACTGCGTCCCAACACTTTTGAAGTGCTCTATAACCTGGGCATTGCACTTTACAATTTGGATCGCCTTGATGAGGCAACACAGGCTTTGACCGCAGCCGCTTTGATTGCCCCGGTCGAGGCGGAACCGTATTACCGGCTGGGTCTAATTGCCTCCGCTCGCGACGATAGCAAGTCGGCTCTTGATTTTTGGTCCAAAGCCCTCGAGCTGCGACCAACCTTCGCGGAAGTGAATTTCATGTTCGGCGAAGAACTGCTGAAGAAGCAGATGACGGAGCGGGCTATCGAGTTTTATGAGAAGGCTTTGGCGCAAGATCAGTCAAAGCTGCTCTACTACATACGTTTTGGAGTAGCAAACTTTCGCAGCCAACGCTATCAGGCTGCACGCGAGATCTTCTCCCGCGGGTTGGTCCGATTTCCTGACAACGCTAACCTGTATTTCCTGTTGGGCTATGCGGCTCGTGCTGAAGGCCACTACGACGAAGCCGTCGCGGCATTTGGCAAAGCCCTAAAACTACAACCTGATAACCCTGATGTAGTATCCAATCTTGGTTATATTGCCAGCCAGCGCGGTCAAAATGAGCACGCGGAGCAACTGTTACGCCGGGCAATTACGCTTGATCCAGACGGCTTTCCCGCGCACCACGATTTGGGGCGCTTGCTGGTGAAGTTGAAAAAGTACGAGGAAGCGTTGCCGATCCTTTGTCGGGGAGCTGAACTGAACAAGAAAGATCCCGGAGTCCACTATCAGCTCTTCCTGACCTACTCACGGCTTAAGCGAAAAGCAGAGGCTGATGACGAGTTAGCAAAGTTCAAACAGTTGGATGAGGCAAATAGGCATGCGCCTACGCCCCGGGGTAGCTCGGCGAGAGCAGGAGCAGCAAACGAAACTGAGGTGTTACCTCCTCTGCCCGTAACGGCCTCGGGTGAGACAGCGAAACCACCATCACGACAAAACTAGGTACTGATGCGTTTGACGTTCGAGAGGCTCAATTACAGAACCGAGGAGCTGTAGCGACCGGGTTGGTGCCACACTAATCAAGTCGCAAGAAAACTAGATTCTATCGTTGGTAGACGGTCGCGAAACTGAACCCGGTCGCTACCGCTCTTCTCTGTTACTGACTGGTACTTGCCAACCGCCCAAACTGCAGCGTTACCCAGAACGAGGCTGGCGGAATGGGGCGGATTCAAAAGTTAACGTAGTTAAGTCTGCTGACTCCAAACGTTCTGCTATCAAATAGCAAATTTCACGTTCTCAGTCCCGTCGGGACCCGATGTTGATAGACCGGTAGTACCAAAGAAAATTTTTCCCAGCTCCGAAGAAGCGAATGTATCGTTTGCATCTCACATCGGTAAGAACATTTCGCTCCTCAAGAGCCGGCGCTTATCTTAGGACCTACGGTCTATAAACATTCAATCGCTACGGGATTGGGTAGTGTATCCCAGGTGCGAAGCTTCAAAAAAATAATGCCAAACCTGGAGTCACTTCGGGGACTCTCCAGTTGCAGGCCAAAGTCGAAGTTTCAATGCGAATGCTTGTGAAGTCCGGCCCCTTAGTGAACAAGGCGTTCGGCTTTGTGCTGTGCGTTCTCGCCTCGGTCGTTGCGGCTGGGGCCGCGCCTCAAGGCTCGCCTTCAGTCGCAAGAGTAGAACCACCTTCGTGGTGGGCCAGGCATACCATTAATCCAGTCCGGCTCCTGGTGCGGGGAAGGAATCTGCAAGGCGCTCGGGTTCGCGCAACCAGGGCAGAAACAACAGTATCCAACGTCATCATTAACCAGCACGGCAGTTACGCTTTCGTCGATGTCAATATTCACCGTTCGGCACGGTCAGGATCATATCCGTTAGTCGTGGAAACGAGGCAGGGGGTAGCAACAATTCCTTTTGCAATTGAATTGCCCCTGGATCGGCAAAGGAACTTCCAGGGCATCACAACTAACGATGTGATCTATTTGATCATGCCCGACCGTTTCGCTGATGGTGATCGGTCAAACAATGCTCCCCCAGGTGCCCCTGCCCCGGCCTACGATCGAAAGAATCCCCGCGCGTATCATGGCGGCGATTTCCGGGGCATTATCAATCACCTTCAATACTTCAAAGAGCTGGGCGTCACTGCCCTGTGGCTGACTCCCTGGTATGACAATTGGAACGGGGTAAACGCCTGCGATAAATCGTGGTGTCCGAACACCTACTATCATGGCTATCACGCGATCGACTACTACGCCGTAGAAGATCGCTTCGGCGACATGGCCACGCTTCGCGAGTTAGTAAACAAAGGGCATCGGCTGGGATTGAAAGTTATTCAGGACCAGGTGGCAAATCATGTCGGCTCACAACATCCCTGGATCCGGGACCCACCACTCGCCGACTGGTTTCACGGCACTATCGACCGGCACTCGCTGAACAAGTTTCAGAACAGCACCTTGCTTTCCCCTAACGCCAATCATCTGGAGGTTCGCAACACGCTTGACGGTTGGTTCAACGACGACTTGCCGGACATGAATCAGGAGCAGCCGGAAGTGGCTCGCTATGAAATACAAAACGCGCTTTGGTGGGTGGGAATGACTGGGATTGATGGAATTCGGCAAGACACCATTCAGTACATGCCGCGTGCGTTCATTCGCCGACTCTCTGACTCCTTGCACCGACAATATCCGAAGATGTGGATGGTGGGAGAGGTATTTGAGCGTGATGCCGCTCAGACTGCCTTCTTCATTGGAGGACATGTGGGCTGGGATGGCCTCGATACGAAGCTCGACTCGGTCTTTGATTTCCCGCTTTGGAATACTTCCCTGCTGGCGTTCACAAACAAACGCCCGATGCGCGACCTGCGCGACCAATTGAAGTATGACGCACTTTACCCGGATGCGTCGAAAGTTACGATGCTCCTCAATAATCACGATACGCCTCGCTTCCTTTCGCTCGAAGGAGCCAGTATCGAGGGCGCGATGATGCACGCGGCGTTTACGATTAGCGTTCGAGGTATCCCCCAACTCTACTACGGCGAAGAGATCGCCATGGAAGGCAAGGAAGATCCGGATAACCGCCGCGATTTTCCCGGCGGCTTTCCGGGCGATACCCGCAGTGCGTTTAGTGCGCGCGGGCGCACGGCGACAGAGCAGCGAATGTTCGAATGGACGCGGGCCTGGTTGCGTCTGAGAGCTGAGCAGGCAGCAATCAGAAACGGGCGCCTTATAGACCTCTTTTATGACGAAGACTCCTACGTGTTCGCTCGCCAGGAAAAGAGCGAAACAGTGATCGTTGCGTTCAACCGTGGGGCGCAGGAGAAGAAGATTTCCATACCAGTGGGGGCAATAAGTGTGCGGGATGGTTCTGAGCTGGTGCCTCTGCTGGGAACATCAGGCAGTAGTCAGGCCGTGAGTGGCAATGCAACCTTGCTCATCCCGCCAAGGTCGGCAGTGGCTTTTGAAGTTCGCTGAACTTCGGGCCTGGCTGCGTTGCGGTAGGGGTTGTGTGAAAACCCAGAAAGCGACCTACAGTAATTTGCAGGTATGGGAAGGCTGACCCTGTCCCCGCCTCAAGCTTGAAAGCCACTCATCGTCGTAAGAGCGGGGACAGGGTCCGCCTTCCTTACCGCAAATTAACAGGACTTGCGCCGTGTTTGGGGCCTTCGTACTTTCATGAGATCAGAACCACACTTGCAGAGATCGCCTAAATGAATTTTCCCAGATCGAGCGGCATCCTGCTTCACCCGACATCATTACCAGGGCCGTTTGGCATTGGTGACCTTGGTGCGCCGGCCTATGCCTTTGCTGATTCTCTGGTCGCCGGCGGACAGAGCTTGTGGCAAGTGCTGCCACTTGGACCAACCGGTTATGGAGATTCGCCGTATGCTTGCTATTCAGCTTTTGCGGGTAACACGCTCCTGATAAGTCCAGAAAAATTGGTCGAAGACAAGCTCTTGGTTGGGGAAGATTTGACGGTAGTAGCCACTGGCCCCGAGGAACGCGTTGATTTCGAAGCCGTTCATAATTTAAAGGATTCAATTCTGCGCAAGGCGTTTGCCCGCTTTTCACAGAATCCAGATTCAAGCCTGCGCACCGCGTTTGAAGAATTTCGACACCGCAACCTCTCTTGGCTCGACGACTATGCGTTGTTTCGAGCTCTCAAAGATGCCCATGGTGGCGTGGCCTGGAACGAATGGGACGCCATATACGTTCGCCGCGAACCGGCAGCACTTGCCAGCGCCGTCGAGAGGCTCAGCGATCAGATTGAAGCACAGAAGTTCTACCAGTTTCTTTTCTTTAGACAGTGGTTCGCTCTTAAGGCCCACTGCAACGAACGCGGAATTAAGTTTGTGGGCGACATTCCCATTTTCGTGGCGCATGACTCGGCCGATGTCTGGACCAACCCAGACCAGTTCAAGTTAAACCAGAACGGGACTCCAAATGTGGTTGCCGGCGTTCCTCCTGATTACTTCAGCGCCACGGGTCAGCTGTGGGGAAATCCCTTGTACAATTGGGACCACATGCTTGCTGACGGATTCAAGTGGTGGATCAAGCGGGTAGACTCGACCTTGAAGGTTGTCGACATCGTACGGGTGGATCACTTTCGCGGTTTTGCTGCCTGTTGGGAGATTCCGGGCGGGGACAAGACAGCAGAGCGTGGGCGCTGGGCGGAAGCACCCGGCAGGGACCTTTTCACCGCAATTCGCGCGGCGCTGGGCGAGCTGCCGATTATCGCCGAAGACCTGGGCGTGATCACGCCTGACGTCGTTGCTCTGCGTGACGGCTTTGGTTTTCCCGGCATGCGAATTCTCCAGTTTGCTTTTGGCGGCGATACGAAGACTATCGATCTGCCGCATAACTACGAACGAAACGTTGTGGCCTATACCGGCACTCACGACAACGATACAACAGTCGGCTGGTTCACCAGCGTGGCCGGTGCGGGTTCAACCAGAACGCCTGAACAGATCGAACGGGAGCGAACTTTTTGCCTTAACTATTTGAATACCGCGGGCAAAGAAATCCACTGGGACTTCATTCGCGCGGTGTTGGCGTCGGTGGCGAATACGGCCGTGGTTCCCTTGCAGGATTTGCTGGGGCTGGGAACAGAAGCGCGGATGAATCTTCCGAACAGCACCGAGGGCAATTGGTCGTGGCGTTTTAACGCCGACGCACTGACGACGGATATCGCGGCGCGCCTTAAGGAATTGACAGAGCTTTACGGACGGGCAGTAGTAACTGAGGGATAAGAAAGATCACGATTCCACTAAACCACACCAACAAACACGAAGTTCTTAGTGCTATTTCGTGTGGGTTCGTGGATCGTGTACCTGATTCGAATTGGCAGACATAACCGAGGAATTACAATTGCGGAAGACGAAACGTTTTCTTTGCCTCATTGCCGCCGCTTTCATTGGTGCGCTGGGTTGTTCTGCTCAAACTGCGCCATCGGTTGCTAAGGTTGAGCCCCAGAGCTGGTGGAAAGGAAGTTCGCTGAATCCAGTTCGGATTCTGCTTCGGGGGTCGAATCTGAAAGGTGCGCGGGTACAACCTTTGGGCCCCGGTCTCAGCATTGTAGGTCTCCCGAAGGTAAACGAACGCGGCAGTTATCTTTTTGTTGATCTGACAATCGCGCCAAGCGCGCAGCCGGGACAACGCAGTCTGAGAATTACCACACCTGTGGGCTTCACAGACGCCTCCTTTGAGATCCTCCCTGCACTAAACCGCACCGGTACATTTCAGGGATTCGCTACCGACGACGTGATATATCTCGTCATGATTGATCGCTTTTCAGATGGCGACCCTGCTAACAACGATCCACCGCACTCCCGCGGAATCTATGACCGTGAAAACAAGTTCTATTATCACGGCGGCGACCTCCAGGGAATAGTTGACCACCTCTCATACCTCAAGGAACTCGGAGTAACCGCGCTCTGGCTCACACCCTGGTACGACAACTACGACCGCCCGAATCAAATTGAGCACAAAGAAGGGAAACCGAGCACGGGCTTTCATGGCTATAACCCACAGGATTTCTATGCCGTCGAAGAGCACTTCGGGACCCTCGAGAAACTGCAACAACTGGTAGCGGCCGCTCACCAGTCCGGTATCAGGATTATTCAGGACCAGGTAGTTAATCATACAGGCCCATATCACCCTTGGGTTGACGATCCGCCTACGCCAACCTGGTTCAATGGGACCAAAGACCGGCACCTCAAGAATGTTTTCCAAACCTGGGTGTTGCACGATCCGCGACCTGTTGAAAAGCTGAAACGCGAAACCATGGACGGCTGGTTTCTAGACTTCTTGCCGGATCTGAACCAGCACGACAAAGAAGTCGAGCGCTATCTAATTCAAAACACGTTGTGGTGGATTGGGACCACCGGGCTCGATGGAATACGCATGGATACCTGGCAATACGTGCCAAATTCTTTCTGGCAAAAATGGAGTGGGGCAATCAAGCGCGAGTTTCCCAAGTTCAAAGTTGTGGGCGAGGTGAAGGATGGCGACGTGGTCCACACTTCTTTCTTTCAGGGAGGCAGAGCACGTTTCGACGGCGTGGATTCCGGTCTCGATTCTCTGCTCGACTTCCCCCTCTTCTATCCCCTTCGGCATGCGTTCGCCGAAGGCAAGCATTTGGACGCGATTCCCAAGATGCTCGCGGCAGACCATCTCTATACCGATTCGGAAATTCTTGTGACGTTGCTGGGCGGACATGATGACGGGCGGTTCATGAGTGAGAAGGGGGCGACGATTGCCGGCTTGAAACTGGCAAATACGTTTTTGTTGACCACGCGCGGAGTGCCTCAGCTCTATTACGGCGACGAAATTGCGATGACTGGCCCCGATGAACCGACAACTCGCAAGGACTTTCCTGGCGGTTTTCCTGGAGACAAGCGAAACGCGTTCACTCGCGCCGGTCGCACACAGGAAGAACAGGAAGTTTTTGAGCACATCAAAACACTGACTCGCCTGCGCGGGGAACTCGAGCCGTTGCGACGAGGTTTCCTAATAAACCTTTACGTCTCCACTCAGCAGTATGCATATGCGCGGAGCAGCAAAGTTGGCACAGTCGTAACCGTAATCAATAACGACACGAAGACCGGGCAAGTCGAGTTCGATGTTTCGCCTCTTAGATGGACGAACGGCTTGGTCTTGATTGACCGGTTGGGAGTCATCAAAGAAGTCCGTGTAAGTGATGGCAAGCTGAGAGTCGTGTTGCCTGAGCGTTCGGCGGCGATTCTGGTGCCCAGATGAAAACGCGCAATGACCAATAAGCCGCTTTCCCAACAGCTAGCGATCGTCACGGGTGGTGGCACTGGGATCGGACGCGCCTTTTCTGAGGCGCTTGCCGCTGCGGGCGTTAAAGTCGTCATTGCCTCGCGTAGGGAAGCCATGTTGCGGACCGCGGCCGAGGAGATTAATGCAACGCTCGATGCCGAGCGCGTCTTCGCTTATGCGTTTGACATCCGTGAGCGCGGACAAATCGAATCGCTGGTCAACCAGGTAATTGAACGCTGGCAAACGATCGATTTGCTAGTTAATAACTCGGGTCTGGCGGTCCCCGAGACAGTCGAAGCGATTACCGAAGACGGATGGAACCAGGTGATGGACACTAACCTGAGCGGCGTTGTGCAACTGGTGCGGAGTGTCCTGCCGCATATGAAGAAAAACGACTTCGGCGACATCGTTAACGTTTCATCCCAAGCCGGCAAACACGGCTATGCGGATGTGCCTTCCTACTGTGCATCTAAGTTTGGACTGCTGGGGTACGCGGAAGCGCTCCGCGATCATGTCCGTAAGACCGGCGCGAACATTCGTGTCTTCAACTTCTGCCCCGGGCTAGTCGATGTGGAAAGCACCCGGCCCGGGCAACAGCCACGCGAGGGCTTCATCCATGTGGCGAACATGGCGAGAACCTTGATGTATGTGTTGTCCCTCGACCGAAATGTAGTGCTGGAAGATGTGAACATCTACGGTCGGTAGCGAGTGTGTTGGAATTGCATGGAGCAGGTCGGGTCAGAACCGCGAGCGGTAGCGACCGAGTCCCAGCACTCAACGCTCAGTAAAACCACAATTAAGACGACTTGAGTTTAGGATCCGGTCGCTACCGCTCGCGGTTCTGTAATGAGCAACGACCTTGCCTGTTCATGGAGGACTACAAGATGCAAAAGCCACGCTTGAGCTTCTGGCAGATCTGGAACATGAGTTTCGGGTTTATGGGCATCCAGTTTGGCTGGGGCTTGCAGCTCGCTAACATGAGCGGCATCTACACGTACCTTGGCGCGAGTCCCGACGACGTGCCGCTGCTTTGGCTGGCTGGACCAATGACCGGGCTGCTGGTTCAGCCCATCGTGGGATCGATGAGCGACCGGACGTGGAACAGGCTGGGCCGTCGCAGGCCGTACTTCCTTGTGGGCGCTATCTTGGCCAGCATCGCGCTTTTCTTCATGCCCGATTCCTCAGCGCTCTGGATGGCCGCGGGTCTGCTATGGATTCTCGATGCCAGCATCAACGTCAGCATGGAGCCATTTCGCGCTTTCGTCGCCGACAAGCTGAACGTTGACCAGCGCACCGCCGGGTTTGTGATGCAGAGCTTTTTCATTGGCGTCGGTGCGTCGCTTGCCAACGCGCTGCCATACATTTTTCGGCAGTATGGCGTGACTGGCAGAACCCCCAGCGGCATTCCTCACACCGTGCAGTACTCTTTCAAGATTGGCGCCGTTGTTTTTCTCTTCGCGGTGCTCTGGACTGTTTTCACTACCAAAGAATTTCCGCCGGAAAATCTGGCAGAGTTTGAGAGTACGCGTCGGAAAACTTATGGCAGCGCCACCGGTCTGACGAAGGTATTCAAAGTCATCGGTGAATTGGTCCGGGAGATATCCAGTGCCTTCACGAACATGCCCAAGACAATGAAACAGCTGGCTCCGGTCCAAATTTTCACCTGGCTCGGTCTCTTTTGCATGTGGATGTTTTTCGGGCTGACCACGTCGTATCACATTTTCGGCGCGTCCGGGAGCACTGATCCGCGCTTCGCGCTGGGACAAGAATGGGGTGGGAATGCTTTCGCCGTCTATTCCATCGTCACCTTTGCCGTCGCCTTCCTGCTACCGAAACTCGCTGCCGCGACCAGCCGCAAAACGGTTCATATGATTGCCCTAGTCTGCGGGGGCCTGGGTCTTCTCTCCGTCTACTTCATTCACGACCAGTGGGTGCTGCTGCTGACAATGGTGGGCGTCGGCGTCGCCTGGGCCTCAATTCTGTCAATGCCTTACGCCATCTTGTCAGGCGCGCTGCCGGCAGCGCGCATGGGCGTGTATATGGGTATCTTCAACTTTTTCATCGTTATACCCGAAATCATTGCCTCGCTATTTTTCGGACGAATCATCCGTGGTTTTTTTGGTGAAAACAATCCGACGGCGCCTCTCTACGTGGTGATGGCAGGTGGCGCGTTCATGTTGATCGCCGCGGCGCTGGTGCTACGGGTGCGGGATGTGGCGGATCTGAATGTGCCCGAAAACGAAGTGCTGGCAGCTGACGCACATGAACCGCTGATTCCGCCGTTGACGGCGCAACCAGTGCCGAGCACCGGGTTGATTGATAAAGAATAAGGCAAGACTTACCGAGCGGTGATTTGTAGGGGCGGAACTCCGTGGCCGCCCCCGTCTTGGGAGTGAATGACTCCTACCCGCAATGAGTCAACCGACGGAAAGGGGCGGACACGGAGTTCCGCCCCTAAAGTGATTAGGAAGGTATCCATGCAGTTTTCAAAAAGTACGGCTCGATCGTCTCAAATTCTTTACCTGGCTCTAGTCATCTTTGCTGCTGATTCCCACCGAATCCTGGCCCAGCCACCGGCTCGGGATGTTTCGAAGGAGTCGGCCAGGCCCACGCGCGATTGGGTGCGCGACGGGGTCGTATACGAAGTCTATCCGCGCGCGTTTTCGGAACGGGGAGACTTCAACGGCATCACCGCACGTCTCGACAATCTGAAAGATCTGGGTGTGACAATTCTCTGGCTGATGCCAATTCATCCGATCGGGCAGGAGAAGAAGAAAGGATCTATCGGTAGTCCTTACGCGGTCCGCGATTACTACGGGATCAATCCGGACTACGGCACCAAGGCCGACTTTCAGCGACTTATCACCCAGTCCCACCGCCGCGGAATGAAAGTCATTATCGACATCGTCGCCAACCACACATCCTGGGACAGTGCCTTGATGAAGCATCCTGAGTTCTACAAGCGCGACGCTGGCGGCAAGATCACTTACCCATTTGACTGGTTCGACATCGCGGCACTGAACTACAACAGCAAAGAGCTGCGCCAGTACATGACCGAAATGTTGAAGTACTGGATCCGCGAATTTGACCTCGACGGCTTTCGCTGCGATGTGGCTGGCGAAGTGCCGACTGATTTCTGGGAAAACGCGCGAGTCGAGCTGGAGCGTATCAAGCCTGACATTTTCATGCTGGCGGAGTCCCACAAGGCGGAACTACTCGTCAAGGCTTTTGACGCGGATTATTCCTGGCCGCTGCACAGCGCCCTTACTGACGTCCTGCAGGGCCGCAAAGCTGCATCGGAAATACGAGCAGCATGGGAAGCTGAAACGAAGGAGTGGCCCCGCAACTCTTTGCACCTGCGCTTTTCCGACAATCATGACGAACGGCGAGCGCTGGCGCGTTTTGGAGAGCGCGCAGCCCTCGCAGCTTCAGCTTTGACGTTCACACTCGACGGCGTTCCCCTCTTGTATAACGGCATGGAGGTGGGCGACACGACTGAATCAGGAGCCCCGGCACTCTTTGAGAAGCTCCCGATCTTCTGGCCGATCGCCGAGCGCCGGCCCGAGTTCCCGCGTTTCTACAAACAGATTATGGCGCTCCGACGTGACAACCCGGCGGCGAGTCGAGGTTCGCTCGAATGGCTGCGAAACTCGGACGAATCGCGTCTGTTGACCTACTTACGTCGCACCAAGAACGAAGAGCTGTTGGTGGCGATCAATCTTTCCAGCAGTCCGTTCTTTGGTTTGGTTGAGACGACGGGCGTGCAGGGTTACGTCGATATTACTCCTGATGTCGGGCTCCCGCTGCCGCCGGATGCGCCTGCGCCCGAACAGACCGTGAAGAAGCCCAATGTTGGCCTTCCGGCGCTATCCCTCGAGGCCTGGGGCTATCGCATGTTTCGTCGTCCGCT
>JBGTLM010000011.1:0-10747 GCA_041744135.1 Pyrinomonadaceae bacterium | reverse complement strand
AGTTTGGATCATGATGTTCTCAGGCTTTAGATCGCGATGCAGAATTCCGCGGTCATGAGCAGCGGTCAGAGCGCGTCCAATTTGCCTCATGATGTTTGCGGCTCGCCAAAAATCCACTCCCTCGGGAGTGATAATCAGCCTCAGACTGAAGCCATCGACATACTGCATGACAATATACGGCTTGCCATCAGGCAGCTCACCCACATCGAAAATGCCTACGATGCTGGGGTGGTCGATTCGCGCCAGGGCCTCAATCTCCTGTTTGAATTTTCTTACAGTCCATTCGTTTTCGCCCTCACTCTCCAGCAAGGCTTTGACCACCACTGGCCGGGACAGCATTTTTTCGTCAGAGGCTAGATAGACCACGCCGAAGCCACCATGGCCAAGCTTGCGCTTCACCAGATAACGTTGACTCAGCATTGATCCAATGAGTGGCTCCCCATCAGTACGCGTGACCGCCGCCGAGTCGCAAACGCCCGTTTCTATGGTGTTGGCTCCAGTTAAAGGTTCTTCCATTACAACTTCGATGTCCTGAAGACAATTTCAGTCTTAAAGCCCGGCTCCCGCGAGGCGCGCAATCACGAATCGTTCGGCTCCGCCCTGACGCATATTGAAAACCCGCGGACGCTGCACCCGCTGCTCGTCGGGATCGATCTCTTCCAATTGCTTTCCGGCGCGCGGTTTCTCTTTTCCGATCCGGGGGACGCGTTCGGTAGCGTAATCAAACCATTCCTTTAAGAACACCTGTCCGTTGCGGTCCCCGTCTGCGGCGCCGGATTTTATTCCTTCTTCGACGAGGGCATAGGCCAGGTAGCTGTGTTTAAGTCCCGCCGATTCAAAAGCCACCTCATCACTTTGTGACGCGGTTAAAACATACATTCCCTTCTCGTAAGCCAGTTGCGCCAAGCCTTTAGTATTCATTGGACCGCGCCGCTCTTCCTCGGCGTTCAATGCCTGACCCGAATTACAAGCATCGATAATCAGGAGCAACTGATCAGCGTCCACAGGCTTGAGAGCCTCTTCAAGCTCAAGATCGGAAATGCTATGAGTGAGGATAGTAGCCAGCCCATCTTTACCGAGGCGTGAACGGGAACCCTGATAACCGATATCGTGCGGTAGGAGATAGAACCGATCCCCCTCCGCCGCTCCGTGGCCAGAAAAGTAAAAGACAACCGCATCTTCGGGTTGGGCCGACCGAATTTTTGCAAGCGCAGCCGGAGAATCTTTTGGCAGAGGACCCGTGGCCGTGCCTGCGAGCAGTCTTAAGGCGAGCAGGATATTCGCCTTCGTCGCGTCCTCATTTAGCAGCGGAATGACTTCGATGGGGTGGTACCGACCCAGGACTTCCTGGTGGTTTTTTAGCTGATCACCAATCGCCGTGGCATCTGCGACACTGTAGTCGAGATTGTACTGCGGGTTAGCGTAATTGCCGACTCCCGCCACGAGCAAATACGCCGTGCCTCTGCGTCGAAGATTATCCGCGCCGGTTACCGAGACCTGTGAGTCTGTCGACTTGACGTTGTCCTGATTGAACGCGTAGGCGGTGAACTTGTTTTCACCGGCGACGATCGGCACCTCCGTTTCAATGGTTTCATTCGAACGACCTCCCAACAGGTCGCCTTTCCAGGTCTGTACGAGCAAGCCGTTCCGAAACAGGCGCAGGTCGCGAGCGCCGCTACCTTTGGCATGATCAGCGCCAGGACCTGCTTCAACAACCTCGACTTTTAAACGCACCGTTCGGCGCGCGATCTTATCAGCAGGGGCATATGATTCCACGGTCCCCAGACTTACTTGTGGCTGGCGTCTATCCTTTTTTAATATGTCCGTCCTCGGCTGAGGGTTCTTACCAGCGAAAATATCGGCGAGCAGCCCAGGGTAATAGAATTCGTTGAAGAAGGATTCGACGGGCGCAACTTTGAATGTACTTTGCGCAAATCTCCAGAGCAAAAACTTCCACGCCGCGGGTGATCCGTCAAACAGTCCGCCCGGAGTAGCAACCAGCCAGTCGTCACGGCTTGGGACTGAAACCATGTTCGCGACCAGGTCTCCAGTTCCCGCACTCCACACGATCATACTGCCATCGCCGTTGCCGGAGACTAGCCACCGCGAGTCACTACTAAAGGCCACGCTGTTTATTGCACCAGAAGAGCCGACCAATCTGTGAGCCTCTTGACCGGTCTGCGGATTCCAGAGCCCCACTGTTTCGTCGATACTCCCGGAAGCCAGCCAACGACCGTCGGGACTAAACGCAAGCGTTAGAATGTCGCCGCCGTGGCCATTTAGTATGCGCGGTTCGCCGGAACCCAAAGGAAGCAGAGCGATCCTCTTGTCCGCTGCACCGACGGCCAGAGTCTTTCCGTCATGACTGAACGCAACAGCATTGACGTGGTCACCGATCGCGTCAAAAGTTCTGACCACGCTTCCGGTGCTCGGGTTCCACAGTTTAACGGTCTTATCGGTACTGCCGGATGCGATCAACGATGAGTCTGGCAAGAAGGCGAGACTCGTTATCTCTCCGGAATGGCCCGTCAGTCTTCGTGATTGCTTTGTGGCCACGTCCAGCAGGTGAACTGTCTTCTCGGTTCCAGCCGCGGCCAGCCATTTTCCATCTGGACTGAAAGCTATTGTGTGAATGCGATCCTGACTGTGGGGCACGCTAAGAGTTTCACGACCGGTATTAACGTCCCACAGCTTCACTTCACCGCTGTTGCTGCCGGAAGCTAACAGACCGCTATCTGGACTAAAGGCGATCGCGGATATCCAGCCGGAATGCCCGGCAAGCTTTGGAAGCTCCCGGCCCGTGGCGATCTGCCAGAGTCTTACCGTGCGATCGTTAGCACCCGAGGCCAGCCATCTGCCGTCGCGACTAAAAGCAACCGCATAGAAACTAACGGAATGACTCTCAAGTCTCCTCAAAAGAACTCCGGTTGCTGAGTCTCGCAAGTCTACCGATTTGGTTCCCAGGCTCGAGCCTACCATGGCTCCGTCTTTGCTGAGCGCGGCAAATAAGATCTCTTCCACCTCCGGTGCGCCCGCGACCACACGTCGTTCTTTGCCGGTTAAGACGTCCCAAGACACTATGGCTCCATCGGCGCCGGTCGAGACCAACTCGCCGTCGCTCACAAAGACCGCGGACAAGACCGCGCTTGAGCTGCGTTTCATCGTAAGGCGATCGCGCCCGTTCGCGGTGTCCCATATGAGGATCGTGCCGTCAGCCCCTCCCGATGCTAAACGCTGACCGCTGGGACTAAAAGTCAGGGTTGTGATCCTTGCAGTATGTTTGTTGAGACTTCTGCGCGAGGTCCAGTTAGACGTGTCCCAAACCTTGATGCTCTTGTCGGTGCTACCCGACGCCACTGTCCTCCCATCAGCGCTGAATGCTAAGCTCGCTATCCCGGCAGCATGACCTTTCAGTGTTTGCACTTCCCTGCCGGTGGCGCTCTCCCAGATCTTGATCGTCCCGTCCGTGCTTCCCGAAACCAGCCAGCGATCATCCGGACTGAACAACACTACTTCAACCGGGCCATTGTGCCCGACCAATGTGGCGCGTTCGCGGCCGGACGAAACATCCCAGAGTTTCACTGTGCGATCGTTGCTACCAGAAGCCAAGACTTCGGCATTGCGACTGATAGCCAGCGACTTGATCCAGTTGTTGTGACCAGTCAAAGCGCGCAGTTCGCTACCCGATTCCACGTCCCACAATCTGATGGTGTTGTCTGCGCTGCCCGAAGCAAGCCAGCGCCGGTCTGGTGCGAACACGGCGCAATTGACTCTGGAACTATGCCCGGTCTGAATCACAAGCTCAGGCGCCGCGTTTGCGGGGCTCGAGGATTGAGAGTGAGACCCGGGTGAACCCGACAGCAACAAAGCAAGGGCAAAAACGGTAAGGAGAGATCTACTCAAAGAAAACCCACGCGTGAGAAAAGCCTTGAGAAGGGATGCTGCGATAATGGTCAACGCTAATATGTGATGAATGCGGCGCCGCGAGGGCACTCGAGTCCAATATCGCTCCTGAGTCAGGGGACAACTCATCTAGTTCGGGGTAGTGGGTAGTGAGTAATGTTTAGTTCAACGATCTCTATCTTGTTCGCTGAGAGCCGCCGCGGATCAGACCAGGGCGCTGCCGTCCGCTTCTCGGGCCCCTTATCTTATGGGCCAAACCTTTGTTTGTATTCGCCGGCAACGATGAAGGCTTTCACCATCTCGGCGTTTACGAAGTTACCATTGAACTGGTTGAGTTTCGCGAGCCAGAAGTTGTAACCGTCAAAATTTCCATCCGGTGCATCGTTCGGGTTCCTTCTCAGATATCCCAGGTACTGCATCAGCACAAACGCTTTGTTGAACTCCTGTTGTGCCAGCGTCGGGTTCTCCGCCACCCACCGCAACACGCGAGCGCGACCCGCTGTGTCGCCACTGCCAAACTCGCTAATGGCAGCCGTGCGCTCTGCTGACGTGGGTATGACGCCAGCATTTAAGAACAGCGTATCAACAAATTCCGCCGCCGTCCGCGTCGTCGGGTGGGCCGTCGCAAACCGCGGCCGTCCCACGAAGTCTGCGGCGAAGAGATTCTTGTTGTTCTCTAACACCTGCTCCCAGCCAGTCTGTCCTACTACTACTCCCAGCCCGATCTGCTGCGTGTCCGGCAGAAACTCGTTGAACCTTACCGGAACAGGGGTGCCGCCGTAGGCGGCTTTGTACATCCGGTAGACCAGATAACCCGTCTGCTGAAACTCGATCGAGAGGAAAAATGCCGCCGACACGTTGGTGCGCTTCAGCTCAATGCAAGCGGTATCGGTTCCACAAGAAGTGATCTCATTAGTCCAGAAGGCCAGGCCGCTGGGGTCAGGCTCTCGACTAAAGAAATCCAGGTAGTGCTCGCGCACGAAGAAGCCTGGCTGGTTGATCGGATTTCCTCCGTTTACCGTCTCGTTGTCATTGATAGTAACCGTAGCGGTGCCGGACGCCCCCAGATTCGCACCCACCGCGTTGCTGAGAATGATGTGGAATTGCTCGTCGCCTTCTCCATATCCGTCGTCAACGATGAGCACAGAGATAGGCTTGGAGCTTTCACCGGCGGCAAAGCGCAGCCGCCCGATTGCTGTAGCATAGTCGCAGCGTGATGAGGCTTTACCCGAGTTCAGTGCATTGCAATCGGCTAGCCCTGCAAGGTCGCTGGTGGCATAGTCGACCGTAGCTACTCCGGAGTTGTTGCCAAGACGATTCACAGTCACGGTCGCGCTGCCACCGTTTTCACTCACACTCGCGACGGCTGAGCTGAATTGAATCGTCATCGGTGCCGGCGTGGGCGTCGGTGTGGGGGTTCCCCCAGCGACCACCGAGAAGCAGGCGGAATACTCTGATGTATTGCCCTGAGGGTCGGTGGCCGAACAGTTTATGATTCCCCTGGTGATTCCGGCTGGAAAGTTGAATGGTATTGTGAATGGCGCGTTACCGCTTCCATCTGTGTTCACATTCGCAATCCGGTCAAAGACAAGGGGTCTGCTTCCTGCTTGACCCGCGATGCATTGTGCATCGTCGCTAAAGTACCAGTGCACGGTAAAGTTCGTATTCGGTGAACTGTTCAGTGTTCCTCTGACATTGGTCAGGGCGGCGTTTGCCGGAGCGCCAACTTCCTGAGGGCCTTCGTGGAGCGCTATCGTTGGGGAGGCGAGATCCGGAAAGTTCTGTTGCAAATTAGCGCCGCCATCCAAGTCACCCGGATCGTTAGGTGTTATCCCTTCAAAGCCCAGGTCGACTGCTCGGCTGGAGTTGCCGAATATGAAATTTAAGTCGAGGTTAACAAGCCTTCCGGAATTGTCGCTGTCATTTAGAATACCGTTAGCATCGGGAATACGGACACCGCTCCGACCATTAAAGGCGATGACGTTAGAATTGACGTAGATGTCGACCGAGTCAGCATCGACATAAACACCGTCCAAGCCATTGCCCAGCCGCAAGGTTTGAGTCGGGTCAGTGCCAATCACATTGAAGACGATGTCGACGCTATCCCCGCCGGTAATGAACTGACCGGGATTGTCATCGTTCAATCGTCGGATGCCGACTCCGACACCGTACCGACCGTTGGCGGCGATATAGTTGGTTGTGCCCTGAATGTCGGTGCGAACGTCACCGCCAATGAAGTTGTTGGGTGCTCGAGTAATGAAGACGCCGCTACCGGCGTTGGGGAGCGCGGCATTGCCTGTAGCGTTCAGGCCGATATAGTTACCCTGGATCTTATTGCGCTGCGAGCCTTCGTTGATGATCTCGATGCCGTTGCCGCCATCCGGGTTGGGATCCCCGGGGAAGCGAAGGTTGCCGGAGATTACGTTACGCGCTGCCGGGCTTGTCCCGCCGATGGTGTTGTCGGTGGCGGTGATCGGATCGCCGTTCAGTTGAAAGAACCCGCCGACGATTATCCCGCCGCCCAGATTGGGAAGCGAGACATTGCCGTCGGCGTTGGTCCCGATGTAGTTCCCTTGCACGAGAATGCCTGCAGGATCGCTGAAGCCAAGAGTGATGCCGGGTGAGTCGTTGCCTGAGATCAGATTGCGGCCCCCTGGGGTCGTTCCGCCGATAACGTGGCCCGTACCGTTGATCACGATCATTCCGTTTGATTGGTTACCGAGATCAGCGGTGCCCGTAACGTTCGTGCCAACATAATTTCCCTGCACCAGATTGCCCGATGAGAACTCTCCGCCGATTGCAATTCCTGGTAGGCGGTTCCCCGAAATTATATTTCGCGCCGCAGCGGTGGTTCCCCCGATGGTGTTGTTCGAAGAGTTGAACATATAGACACCGTTACCGCTGTTGCAGAGGGCGATCGTCCCGCTCAGGTTGGTCCCAATGAAATTGCCCTCGATGATGTTGTTACCGCCCGAAGCCAACACAATTCCGCTGCCCACGTTAAGGTTAACATCCAACGCGACACTACAATCCGCCGCGCCGAAGCGGTTAATTACCAGACCGCGCACGCGGCTGCTGCCGGCAGTGATTTTTAACCCCGGTGTTCCTTGCGGGGTGAACTGACCATTTAATTCGATAAGCGGCGTGCCGGCAAAACCTGGCTGAGTGGTCCCGTCGATAACCACCGGATCTGTGATCTCTGGCAGGGCGGAAAGCGGACTTATCGTACGAGGCGCTGCGACCTGGAAGCTGATCGTATCCACACCTTGATTGGAATTAGCGTTGAGAATCGCTTGTCGCAAGCTGCCCACCCCGCTGTCATTCGTGTTGGTGACGACGGTGGAGGCGAGTGGCGGGTTGGCGAGGCCGAGGGAGATGGCATAGCCGCCCGTCGCTTGCGGAGCAAACGAAGTAGCGAAAATGGTATAGACGCCGTTGGCCGCCAGAACGATCGTGCCGGCGGGAGGAATCCGTGAGTTAGTCCCGCCGCCGCCGTCATCGTCCTCGGCTAACGGATCGTTGCCGGGCGTCAGCAGATAGAGGTAGGTATCGAAGCTGTTTGAGGACATCGCCACTACGGCTTGCTGCCCCGCAAAACCGTTGAAGGTGTAGATGTCAACGAATGCTCCGGTGCGATCTCCCGCGTTCGTTAAGGTACAGTCAGTCGTGGCGAGCGTGCCGTTGAGGGTTAGCCCGCTTGCGATACGCGTAGCCGGGCATTGGCCGCCGCCGGGGGCAGTCAGCGTGAGGGTGTACTGGCCGGTTTCTTCCTCGTCGAACGAGGTCGCATAAATCGTGTAGGCCCCGCTCGCCGGCAGGGAGATGAATCCGCCCTCCGAAGGAATTTGCGAGTCGGTACCGCCGCCGCTATCGTCATCGCTGGATACCAACGAGTCGTCGGGCGCGACGAGGTAAAGGTAGGCATCGAAAGCCACCGAGTTCAAAGTGACCGACACCTGCTGACCCGCCGTACCGGTGAACGTGTAGAAATCCACATAGCTCCCATCGTCGAGAAAGCAATCAGTCGTAGCCAGCGTTCCGACGATAGTCTGCCCAACATTGATCGACGACGACGGGCAGCTGGGCACCAGCGGGCGTCTTGATTGCTTTTCTTTGGCGCTCGGCTTTACGCGAGGCGTCCACCGGGTGGCGCCGCCCTTCGCGAATTGCGATTGAGACTTTTGCAGAACACCGGCGGCGGAGGCAGCCGCACGCCATTCTTCGTTGTCGAGAATCGTGGCCAGTTTCGATGTTTGCGCGAAGTCTGCCTGGCCCGCCCTAAGCCTGGCAGTTGAAGCCGTCAGCACCACTGCCGGCTCAATCTCGTTCTGCCGCAACATCACGAGATCCGTCAAAGCATCAGTGTCAAGCTGCATAGGCAGCACCGCCATGGTTTCAGCAAGTCCCACGGTCAACGATAATGATTCGTGCTGCGAATCCTTCATTCCGAGCAGTGTGCCGACGGACGATTTACTCTCCCGCCGAGCCCGCAAGACTCGCACTTGCCCATCCGAAGAATCGAGCACCAATAAATCGTCCGCGGCGGATGTGGAGACGTTCGCGACGATCAACCGCTCGGCCCCTGGCCATGGTGACGGGAGCTCGCGTTTCATCCACTCCGCGAAAAGTGGTTCCTTGCCTCGGCCTCGACGCTCCGCTACGCCACGACTCAGCAGCTGAACCTCGCCCGCAACGAGTACGGCGATCTCTGACCACGGGCTCTCGTCGAACCTGCCAATCACCAGCGACTTCACCGCGCCGGTGAAAGAACGGCCCTCGACGCGTGCCGGCCGAACTGACTCTTGTTCCTCGAGTGGGAGAGTCAATTTACGATCACGACCGTACACGAGCAACAACTCCGAACCGGCGGCGACGGCCAGGTCGATCGTGTAGGCGGAACTCAACTGTCCCAGCGCCAGGGAGTTCGCGGGAGCTGGGAGTCGGAAACTCTCCGGCGGAGCCTTGAGTGCGCCGGAGGGCCCTTCGTAAACCAAAGCCTCTGCTCCACCTTTCCCATCGACGGCAACCACCACGTCCGCTAGACCGTCGGCCCGATTGATCTCGCCGGTGATTAGCGTGGTCACAGCCCCGGGCAAGCGGATGTCATTCGGCACTCCAAAATTGCCCCGCCCGTTACCGCGCAAGAGTGATAAAAACTCTTTGCCACGTGCAGCTACCACCACGTCCCAGTGACCGTCCGCGTCGAAATCACCAGTGCCAATGAAGTCAGGGGCAATTGGTACCTGAAAGACATGCGCAGGGGAAAGAAATGTAGCAGTTGTGAAGTTGCCGATAATCTCTCTTTGTTTGGCCTCGGGACTATTGGGGTAAATGAAATCAACATTGCCTCGTCGCAGAGAGAGGATGCCGCGACCATCGTGTGAGTAGCCAGTCACGAGGTCTGGTACACCGTCTTCATCGAAATCAGCGGCTGCCAGACCTAAGGGCTCGGCCCGATTCTGCTCCAACGCAGCTTGCAAGTTCTCAGGACCCGCATAAGAAGTCAGAACCTCGTGACCATTTGTCGGTTTAATTGATGGGTCGCCGCGGCCGGCGGCCCGCGCATTAACATTCTCCAATTCCGCTGGCTGGGTGACGTTTGTGCTTGGAGTTCCAAGTTTGGAGACCGCGTGTCCAAGGTAGGGAAGAAGGCATAAGCCGGGGATTATCGTGAACAACAAATGAAGTTTGAGGATCCGCCACTGTCGGGGCGTGAATGCCAAACGCTGGGGGTGAGTCGTGGGAAAACTCATTCTTTGGCTAACTCTCTGTCATAGATCGAGAGCCACTCAATATACAAAGCTCAGGTTTCAGCGGATGTTTGAGAAGTCTCTGGAACTATGAAATCTGGCGGCAAGAAACCGTGCGAATGTGTTCGGCGGCCACTATACATGACACTAGCTGCAAGTGGAAGAAACAAAGCACGGTTCAGTGCCAAGAATTTGTAAGTAAGAGTGATTCAGGCATTGTAGCCGTTTCTCATTCACATCCTGCTGTCTTTGGGGAGTCTCTCGAAAAAAAGAGCCTGAGGGCAACACGTTTATCGCGGACGCAAAGAGCCTCAGCTTTCGCCCCGTTAGGGGCGGGATGTCTATAGCACCAGAACCTTCACCACCCTGCGGCTCCGTTCGGAGGAGCGGAAAACAGCTTGAAAATTACAAGTCTAGTTGCGTTCCGCTCCTCCGAACGGAGTTGATGAGACTGCGTTCGAGCCTATAAACATCTCACTCCTACAGAGTGAAGTGCTTGGTAATTGATAAAGTCCATCTTGCGGACTACAAATAACTTCAACCAATGCGCCGCGATCGGCTGTCTTTCCCGACACCCAGAAACCAGGGTGAATGAGAATAAGACGATACAGAAAAGCACCCGAAACGACGCGAGGTAAGGTGCCGCTTCGTGTGTTTCGTGGATCGTTCTTAGTTTTTCAGCAGCCTGTTACGGTCCGAATCTTTGCTGGTATTCGCCGGAGACAGTGAACCTTTTGACCATCTCGGTTGACGAAATTGCCGTTGAACTTATTGAGCTTTCCCAGCCTGAAGTCGCAGGCGGCAAAGTTCCGTCCGGCGCATAACCGGGGTTACGCCGCAAACAGCCGAGATCCTGGATCGTGCCGCTCGCACAACCCTTTTTCCTACTCCCTTACGCCAGGGATGAGGCTGGCCCCTATGCGCGAAGCGATTTTCCTTGTGGTAGGCAGGATGCCTATGCGCCCGGCAGCGCGCCTTCCGTCCAAACGCTCAAAACGAGTACTTAAGTGCGAACTGAATCCGCCGTCCGGGAGTGATTGTATCGACAGCCCGTCCGAAGCCCGCGGCGCCGAGGAAGCGTATAGGAATGCCAA
>JBGTLM010000010.1:0-8912 GCA_041744135.1 Pyrinomonadaceae bacterium | reverse complement strand
TTTCATCATTAATTGTTCGACGAGAAACGAAAAATCTTTAGCACAGACCAAAAACAAACAGGTCAAAGAAACTGAAGGTTATAGAAATTGGACGAAAGTTAATTCTGTGCCGCAATTGATGCCCGATGTTGTCGCAATGTCTTGTGTTCTCTACAAATCACCGAGCGGCGAAGTTGTGGATAGCACGACCAACCCGCATCTCAAAAAATATCTCACTGTCTATGTTAATGACGTTGGACGCAAGGCAATGCTTGAGCAGAAGAATCCTAGTTTTCCCGAAGGCTCTGTTATCGTCAAAGAGAAACTACCGAACGAAAAAAGCCAAACCCCGGAGTTGTTGACCGTAATGATAAAACAGAAGAAAGGTTTTAATCCTGAAAGCGGCGATTGGGAATATCTGGTTGCTGACGGCGCAGGCGAAAAAGTTGAAGGACGCGGCGATTTGCGAAACTGCCAAGCTTGTCATTTTAACAAAAAGGAAACCGATTACATATTTCGCACATATTTGTCGAAGGCGGAATACAAAAAGCTAAAATGAGAACGCATATAACAGTTCAATGGGCGTGAGGGCGAAACAGCGACTTTGTTTTCGCGTTGCGTGGGAAACTCAAACTTGCGTGTAGGCGGTTTCGCCCCACGTCATCTCAAGCGTTATATTGCTCCTCTTCACCGAGCGATACCATCTTACTTATCTGCGTTGCCACCACGCATCATCAAGCCATAAACTTTTTTCTGATGTACGAAGGCCAGCGGCCACAACTCTGCCGGCAAGGTAAAGGTGACCAGAAAGTACGGGCAGGGCAAGAGGCTAGTCTGCTGCTTAGCCAGCCAGCGCTCAGTCTGGTCACCATGACACTTCGGGCAGGCGGGGTCCCCACGCGGGCAGCCCGCGTGGGGAGTTAGTGGCGATGGCGGCCGGAGTGATAGGCATAGACCTGCCGGTCGCAGTGGTCACACTGTTTCAGATGGCCGCCAAAGTAGGCCCGTGCGACACGCCTCGATATCCTGCAGCGCCCACGCTTGACTGGGCAGCAGCTGATACTGGGCGCGATAGGCCGGACCGTGGCGACGGCAGATCTCCGCCACCTCCAACATGTCAGACCTCCGCCAGAGCTCAGAGGTATTCCATCAGTTGGTTGAGCGGGTCGGTAATGGTGGCCCGCACTTCGCGCGTCAGATGCGTGTAGAGGGCCGTGGTGCGCGGACTGCGGTGGCCCAAGTGGTCCTGAATGACCCGCAGGTTGAACCCAAGCTCCAACAAGTGGGTGACGTAGGAATGGCGCAGCGTATGCACATGTGCCCGCTTGGCGATGTGCCCGCTTGGCGATACCACTGCGCTGCAGCGCGCGGCGAAAGGCACTCTGCAAACTGCTGCGAGTAACGGGGCCGCCATCGTGCCCGGCACCTGCAGCCGGGTTCCTTCCAGCAAGCGCAGCCCGCAGGCGTAGATGGTTTTCAGGCAAGCCTGATACACCGGAATGCGCACGCCGCCAGAATCTGCCGCACCTCTTTCCAGCTCAGCACTACCGGCAACTTCCACTCCCGCGCTGGCCGCACAAAGCTGCAGCGCGGGCCAGGGTTGTTTCAAGGTTTGCTCATAAAGGTTTGCTCATAGAAGAACTTGATGCCGCAGAGCGCAATCGTGCCGGTGGGCCGGGCAATCTTCTTTTCGTTGGTCAAATAGAGAAAGTACTGGCCCAGCTCTTCATCGCCGAGTTGCGCCGGGCTCCGGTGGTAATACTGGGCCAGTTGCCAGACGGCGCGGGCGTAAGCCTCCTGGGTTCTTGCCGGGAGCCCTCGCAATTGCATATTCTCAAGCATCCGTTGTTGTAACGGTGACATAGCAGTATCTCCTTCCGGGGAGGGGAAAGATGGTGGTCCTTTTGCCGAGAGTCACCATGGCCCTCCCTGGAAGGAATACTGTAGCCATTGACCGGTTGAAGAAAAGGGAAAGTGTGAGCGAGCAGCCCCGGGGTCTTTATCTATCCGCCCGCAGGCGGATTTAGTTCAACAAAGCCTTGCAGCGGACGCGCAATTAGCATGGTTCTCAAGCAATCCTTTTCCTTCAGCTTGAATGCTGATCGCGCGCCGCAGCTGAAGCGCAGCGTTCGGCGGCTTCGGTGTAGCGTATGCAAGCTCAGAGAACAGAGTTGCTCAATCAGCTTCCAGAGCACGGCTGGCGTGTGGCGAGCGTAGAAGAAAACCTTGAGTGGTGGGCGAACGAGATGTGGCTCTTAGAATCTGAGTGGTTTCCCGTCGGCAGCCTGGCCTATGTCACGTTCTTAGTTGACCCACAGTTTGACGGCAGTAGGAAGAAGGGGGAGGCTGAGTGGGCGGTCATGGCTTCACCTGCCAAGCCAATGAGTCGGCTTCAAGTTGAAGGCGAGTTCACGTTGAGTTTAGGACCAGGCTTGAAAAACCGTTTGCCTGCTTTCTTCGAGCATCTGGCGGCGATGCGCAAGATCAGAGGTATTCGCAGCCGGCGACGAGTTGCCCGAGCTTGGCCCGCTCTGTGCCTGGTACAAGACTCACCTTGGCATTGACGTACAAGACTGGGGTGGTACAGCTTTACTTGGACCGACGCCGACGGCAATCCGACCAAGGGAACTACGGTCTGGTCGGTTGGTGCAGCTGGTGTCAACCACTTGGCTCCAAGCAAGTCGACCTTCATGGTCAACTATCGCGTGGAAGAGTTGTCAGCGCTTCTTCAAGCGCTCCGCGATGAAGGCTGCGACGTGCTTGAGAAGACAGATGACTCAGAGTACGGGAAGTTCGGGGGGGTCATGGATCCGGAAGGCAACAAGATTGAACTCTGGCAACCACCGGCCGGGCAATAGCCCCCATGCACGTCGCAGCAAAGCCGACGCCTAACCCCTAGCTCAAGCGGAGCGCCAACGGCAGGTCACCAGGCCCGGTCTGGCGGTACGCGGTACACTTTCGCCAGCCCGGGCCTTAAGCGATTCTCGAAAGGATACAAACCGTCACGAATTCTTAGTGCGTTTGTGTGAGATTGTGGATCGTGTCTGCCGCTCCCTTATCGGGGTAAAAGCGGGGAGACTCACATTGAGATCTACGGTTCTTCCTCCTTGCTTGCTCAACTCACCCACTTGTGCCAAATTCTACGAGCTATCAAACAGCAAAACTGGAGTCAATAAACCGATGCCCAAGATTGAAGCAGAGACTGCAAACGGAACCGTGGCCTTCGAAGGGACAGAAGGCAAAAAACTAGTGTTGGCCTTGGAGGATGAGGGCATCGATATCCTCCATCGTTGTGGGGGTAATGCGCGTTGCACCACTTGTCGGGTCGAGGTTCTCGCGGGAGACCCTGGCGAAATAGGAGAGCTAGAGCGCGATCGCTTGGCCATGGAATCAGAACTCGCCGATAACGTGCGTCTCTCATGTCAGATACACCTCAAAGACGATCTGAAAGTTCGGGTAATCAACCAGGCCAGCGTGAGAGGGATGGATGCCGGGCCTCGACCGCTGGAAGACTAACCGCTTATCCCAGCACTCAGACCTCTAGAGGAGCAACTCAACACCCAGAACCATTTGCGGTACCACCAAGTGGTACTGACCTCATAGACCGCGGCAAGCCGGATTGCTGCAGTAAGCCGTGGTGAATTGAGATCGATTCCAACAGGTATAAGAGTTAAGTCGATCAAACCCTACAAGATAAAAACAATGAACCGATCAACGTTGGGACAGTAGTGATTTATCAGCTGTCATTGAAGAGATTTGGCCATAATTCAATGGAATGCTCTGGTCATCAGAAGGTTCCAATGGAAAATGAAATATGAAAAGAAAATTTCTCTGATCCCGACTGCCTACTGCTCCTGCCTCCTGGCCTCCTTCGCCACCCTGAGAAATGCTCTGGCCGCGTGCGACAGGGTTGCGCCCTTGCGATAAATCAAGCGGATAGCTCTTTCCAAGCGCATTTCGCGAACAGTTAAAGCCGCCACTTGTTTGCTCGCGAGCTCCGCCTGCGCAGCTAAGCGCGGGACCAGCGCTACACCCATTCCCTGCTCAACAAATCTTTTTATGGCTTCCAACGTCGGCATTTCCATCGAGATGTTGAGCGGAGTCTTGTATTTCTCAAAGGTACGCACAACTTTCTCTCGATAGGGTGAAGGCACATTGTGAGCAATAAACGATTCTGCGCCCAGCTCCCGTATCGAAACAACCTCTTTACCTGCCAGCGGATGATCCGGCGCGACGATCAAGGCTAACTCGTCGGTCATCACCGGAACAGACGCGATTGCGGAATCGCTTGGCTTATACGAAACCACGCCAATCTCGATGTCTCGCCCGAGAATCTCTGAAGGAATGCGGCTGGCAAGACTTCTCTTCACCTCTACCTTGATGTGAGGGTGGCGCCCCCGGAAAACAGGGACTATCGGCAAGAGGTACATCACCGTGTATTCATTGGCGCTGAGCGTTAATTTTCCCCGTTGCAGGTCCTTCAGTTCCTTCAAGGCAGTGTGTGCGCCGTGACGCAGGTTTAGCATTTGCTGCGCAAACTCGTGGAGCACGCGACCCGCAGCGGTCAAAGTACCGTCCTTGGACGATCGGTCAAAAAGTGGCTCCCCCAGCTCCACCTCCAGCCGGCGAATTGCCTGGCTCACTGCCGGCTGTGTGCGATGCAGGGTCTGTGCAGCACGCGAAAAACTCTGCTCCTGAGCTACGGTTACCAGCACCTCAAGCTGATTAATGTCCATCGATCCCCCGCCTGCTGTTATGAGCGCGCTCTGTGCGGATTATCGTATCATAATTAGTTATCCTTTCATAAAGATAATAACTTTGACTTTAGGCCCCTGTATTTCCTATCATTGCCGCTTTATAGCCGGAGGACCCTTATGACTACGGAGCGAATCGCCATTTTTGACACGACGTTGCGTGACGGCGAACAGAGTCCGGGCTGTTCCATGAACCTGGAGGAGAAGCTGCGGATGGCCCGGCAACTAGAGCATCTTGGAGTTGATGTTATCGAGGCCGGATTTCCAATTGCTTCCGAGGGCGATTTTGCGGCGGCTAAGGCGGTCGCGGCAGCTTGTCGCGAGGTAACGGTGGCCGCACTGTGCCGCACGGCGGAGCCGGATGTAGCGCGCGCCGCGGAGGCGCTAACCGGGGCCGCGCACCCCCGCATCCACACTTTTGTTGCCACTTCCGATATCCACCTTCAACACAAGCTGCGGAAAACCCGCAGCGAAGTTCTGAAAATGACGCGCACATCTGTGCGGATGGCGCGAAACTTTGCGGGCGAAGTGGAATTCTCAGCCGAGGACGCAACCCGCAGCGACCTAGACTATCTTTGCGAGGTCTTCGCGGTCGCTGTCGACGAAGGGGCCACAATCCTCAACATTCCCGATACCGTCGGCTACACGCTTCCTTCCGAATTTGCGACCCTTGTCTCCACTGTTCGTGACCGAGTGGTTGGTGATAAGACAGTGACGATCAGCGTCCACTGTCATAACGATCTAGGGCTCGCGGTTGCCAACAGTCTGGCGGCGATTGGTGCCGGCGCGCGTCAGGTTGAATGTACGATCAACGGAATCGGCGAGCGGGCGGGCAATGCTTCGCTGGAAGAGTTCGTGATGGCCATGCATGTTCGCTCGGACAAGTTGTCTTATGAAGTGAACGTCAATACGCGCGAGCTCTATCCAACCAGTCAGTTACTCTCAGAGATCATTGGATTCGACGTGCAGCCTAATAAAGCGATCGTGGGGCGGAATGCCTTCGCTCACGAAGCGGGTATTCACCAGCATGGCGTTATCAACAATCCGTTGTGCTACGAGATCATGACTCCCGAATCGGTCGGTGTTCCAAGCAATAGTCTGGTGCTCGGCAAACACTCCGGTCGTCACGCGCTGGGCTTGCGTTACGAAGAGCTTGGCTACTCACTTCAGATCGGAGAGCTTGACGCGGCCTATGGTAAATTCTCTGAGCTGGCCGATCGCAAGAAGCGAATCTACGATCAAGATCTGATTTCGCTGCTCAGCGCAGACATGAAAACACGTGCTGAGGTGGCGATTATTGAAGCTGTTGCACCGCTCGCGCGAGCTTCGGGCTACAGGTAGGCTCTAGCAGGTGACTGAAAAAGTGGCGAGCCGATAGAAGATAGAAAGGCGATTCACGGAATAACTCGAAATATGACATCCATTTCGTGCGGTTCGGTGTGGTTTCGTGGATCGCGTTTGTCTTGTAGCAGCCTGCCAGGGTCGATTGGAATTAGTTTAGTTCTGACTCCCGCTTTGAACGGGTGGTGATGGTAGTTAAGGATGGCGATATGAAGATAACTGTTTTACCGGGTGACGGCATTGGTCCTGAGGTGACGGCAGAGGCTGTTCGTGTTTTGCGGGGGGTGGCTGCCATCCATGGTCATAAATTTGAATTTGTGGAAAGACCTATAGGCGGTGTCGCAATAAAGCAAACGGGTTCGCCTTTACCCCCCTTTACGCTCGACGCCTGTCTGGCCGGTGATGCAGTCCTATTGGGTGCAGTGGGTGCGCCGGAGTACGACTCGCTGCCTACGAACCTTCGGCCGGAAGCCGGGCTACTTCTTTTGCGCCGTGCCCTGGGCGGTTTTGCGAATCTTCGCCCGGCAATCTCCTATGATGCAATTGCAGCAACGTCTCCACTACGTAGGGAGATCGCCAGGGGCGCGGATATTCTGATCGTTCGGGAGTTGCTGGGCGGCCTTTATTTCGGTGAACCGCGTGGATTCTATGGCTCGAACGGTGATTCAGTCGCTAAAAACACGATGAGTTATTCGGTGATGGAGATTGAGCGGGTGGCACATATTGCTTTTGAAGCCGCACTCAAACGTCGCCGCAAGGTCACCTCGGTGGACAAAGCCAATGTCCTTGAAACATCGCAACTCTGGCGCCAAACCGTTACCCGCGTGGCCAGCGACTACCCTGAAGTTACGCTTGACCACTTGTATGTCGACGCTTGCGCGATGCACCTCATTACGAGCCCGCTCAGATTCGACGTGATCCTCACTGAGAATCTTTTTGGAGACATTCTGTCTGACGAAGCAGCGGCGATCACCGGCAGCCTGGGAATGCTGCCATCCGCGAGCATCGGAGGTGTCGTTAACCTTTACGAGCCCGTCCATGGTTCAGCTCCAGAGATCGCCGGTCGCGGCGTTGCCAATCCTTTCGGAGCGATTGCGTCAGCGGCGATGATCTTGCGCTATACCGGACGCCTTGAGCAGGAGGCTGATGAAATCGAGGAGGCGATTCGAGTGGTGCTCAAAGCCGGTTATCGCACCCCAGACATTGATAGCGGGGGAACGCGATACATTGCCAAGACCTCTGAAATCGGCCAGCTAGTCTGTGACGCAGTTGATGAGATCGCAGACATGCGTCACGCGTACCATGCTGTTTGAAGAACGGGTATCGGGTGCCGGGTGTCAGGTGCCGGCAAGAACATTCTCAAGAACGCTGTGCGACCGTTCATCTGATTACTTTTCTTGACTTGCCGGCACCTGACACCCGGCCCCCGATACCTGTTTTTATGCCAAGCACTCTCTTCGAAAAACTCTGGAACGCACACGTGGTAAATGAGCAGGTAGGGCGACCCTCCCTTCTCTACGTTGATCTACAGTTGGGTCACGAGGTCACCTCGCCCCAGGCGTTTGCCGGTCTGCGCGCGGCGGCGCGGGGTGTTCGCCGACCGGACCGAACCTTTGCCACTGCCGACCACAATGTTCCCACTACCAATCGCGAGCTGCCCATCGCCGATCCTATCGCAGCTACTCAGATAGAAACACTGGCGCAAAATTGTCGCGAATTCCATATTCAACTCTTCGATATCCATTCAGCGGAACAAGGGATCGTTCACGTTATCGGCCCCGAACTGGGATTGACCCAGCCAGGAATGACTATAGTTTGCGGCGATAGTCATACCAGCACCCATGGTGCTTTTGGCGCGCTAGCCTTTGGTATCGGGACCACCGAAGTCGAGCACGTTTTGGCCACGCAGTGCGTACCACAGAACAAGCCGCGAACGATGCTGATTCAGACCCAGGGGGCTTTGCCGGAAGGTGTGTCGGCGAAGGATCTGGCCCTGGGCATTATCGGCCAGATAGGAACCGATGGGGCCACCGGATATGTCATCGAGTATGACGGCGAAGCAGTGCGCTCGCTTTCGATGGAAGGTCGTATGACACTCTGCAATATGAGCATCGAGGCGGGCGCGCGGGCGGGAATGATTGCTCCAGACGAACAAACCTTTCGCTATCTTCAGGGAAGGCCTTTTGCTCCGCGCGGTGCGGAGCGCGAAGATGCGCTTGCCTACTGGCAAACATTCAAAACTGATCTCGGCGCGGCCTTCGACCAGGTTGTTAAGATTGAAGCTGCGGGACTCGAGCCTTTCGTGACCTGGGGTACAAGTCCCGGCATGGTGGCACCCATTTCGGGAAACGTTCCGGATCCCCACGAAGCAAGCTCTACGGCTGACCGCGACAGCGCAGCACGCGCACTTGAGTACATGGCGCTAGCCCCGCACACCAGCATCGAGCACATCTCCATCGATCGCGTTTTCATCGGTTCCTGCACGAATGCCCGACTTGAAGATTTGCGCGCGGCAGCACGAGTCGTAAATGGATATAGAATCAGCCGCTTTGTGAAAGCGATGGTTGTGCCTGGGTCACAGAATGTTAAGCGCGCAGCCGAGGCCGAAGGTATTGATCAAATCTTTCGCGAAGCGGGGTTCGAGTGGCGTGAAGCTGGATGCTCGATGTGCCTGGGCATGAATCCGGACATCCTGGAGGCCGGCGAGCGCTGCGCTTCGACGAGCAATCGGAATTTTGAAGGGAGACAGGGCCGCGGCGGACGTACCCACCTTGTCAGTCCGATGATGGCGGCGGCGGCCGCAATTACCGGCCACTTTACCGACGTAAGGAAGTGGCA
>JBGTLM010000009.1:0-1873 GCA_041744135.1 Pyrinomonadaceae bacterium | reverse complement strand
ATTTTGCGGGGCCGTTTAAGCGAGCTCGCGCATAGGTTCTCTCAAGCGGTACAAGAGCCGCGCGGCGAAATGGTTGTGGTGATTGATCGAAACATTATTCCAAATTCCGATCAGGAGACGAAATCTGCATATAGTGTGGCGACGATAGTAGCGAGCTTTGAGGCCGAAGGCTTTGATGCGCGATCCGCTCTAAAGAAATCTGCCAGGCAGCTTGGGATTTCTCGGGACGAAGCCTACCGACGTTTGACCGCCGAGCGCTCCAGAGAAAAACTCTAACCCAGCGCCGGCAAGTGGTGAACAATCATCCACAGATCACAGATTACTAACTCAAAGGCGGCTGGTTATCGGTCGTTTGCTGCCTCTCCTTTCGATCCGTAATCTATGGATGATTTGTGGCTTCTCAATTTGCCCCGGTCAACTCGGCAGGTAATTGCTTATCAACTTTAGGCCGAGTTGGTCTGTTCGCAATTTCCCACATTGTCACGTAGACCGTACGCACAATCTTCTGCATCTTCTGATAGTCAATCTTCTGCGATTCATCGCCAGGACGGTGATAGTCTTCGTGCTCGCCATCAAAGAAGAAAAGGATCGGAATACCCTTGCGTGCATAGTTGTAATGGTCGCTGCGGAAAAAGAATCGGTTGGGATCTTTTGGATCGTCGTAGCGATAGTTATACGTCAGATTCAAGTACTCTTTGTTCACTGTTTCGGTCAACTCACCCAGTTCTGTACTCATCATTTTTGAGCCAATCACATAAATCTCATTCGGGCCCGAAAGCGAGTTGTTGCGAGGGTTTTTGTCGCCCTCTTTCTTGCTGCGACCAATCATATCGATATTAATTTGGACGACGATCTGCTGCAGCGGGATAGTCGGATACTCTGTGAAGTAGCGTGATCCCCAGAGCCCTTTCTCTTCGCCGGTGTGCCAGTTAAAAAGCACCGAGCGCTTGGATCGAGTTGGCGCCTTAGCCAGCGCCTCAGCTATGGCGAGCAATGCGGTTGTTCCTGAGCCATCATCGTCAGCGCCATTGAAAATCGCGTCTCCGTTAACTGGCGTACCAACGCCAACGTGGTCGTAATGCGCACCGAGGGCGACGTATTCGTTTTTGAGGACTGGATCGCTGCCTTCAAAGACTGCCACGACGTTTTGCGTGGCTATACCATCCCCCGTGCCGCTAACGGTGATGCTCATTTTCTTGTTTGGACTCAATTCAAACGGCGCGGGCATCTCTCCGCCAAAAGTCGCTTCGAAGAGGGCCGTGGCATTCTGTTTCTCTCCCTGAAACAAGAGATTGGCAATCCGGGGAGTGACCACTATTCCCGGTAACCGAGACGTCTCTGCCGGTTGAAACTTCTCAACCACCGTAGTGGGCCGTTCACTGAGCCGTTGACGGTTGCGCTCCCAGTTAGCCAGAAATTGGAAATCCGGAACTATCACCGTTGCGACTGCGCCCTGCTTGCGTGCGTATTGAACGGGATTCATCCAGTCTTCGCCCGGCTTGCCGCTATTGAGATCAGAGGAGCTAACTCCACGCGGCAGTCCGCTAAGTGATGCGAAGATGACAGCAATTTTTCCCTTCGCGTCGATGCCCTTGTAGGCGTCCAAGTTTTTTGACTTTAAGAACCAACCATTACCGGCAAAAACGAGTTGGCCGCTGAGGTCAGCATTGACTGGCAGCGCAATGTAATCGTCACCAAAAGCCAGGTGCTGGTCGTTTAGCCGCACTCGAGTCTGGTCCTTATTCACCAAGTCGCGTCGCAGGGCAATTTTCTGAAAGAACGTTCCGTTGTCGCCCGCGGGTTTAAGCCCCCAACGCGCGAGGTGCATCGCCAGAAACTTTGCCGTCAAGTCGAGGCCGCGTGAAGGTGTGTC
>JBGTLM010000008.1:0-17274 GCA_041744135.1 Pyrinomonadaceae bacterium | reverse complement strand
GGATCAACATACACGCCCTCGGCATCGGGACCGCGATGTCGTTGGCTCGCTACCATCGCTTCCAACTGCGGCCGCCTCCAGTCTGGTCCGAAGATTCCAGCGATGCCACACATCTCAGCTCACCTCAGCCCGCAGCAGCCGCTCTGCTCGCTCCCAATCTTCCAAGCTATCAATGTTCACGCACTGTTCTGGGTGCAACGGATATCCGACTAAAGACCGGCCACATAAACTGTTCTGTTCCATCACGAGATTTCGGCGCGTGACGTACACCGAGCCCTCGCGGTGAAACGCGACCGGCAGACTCTGCCGCCGGGTGATGGGATTAACTTCACCAGTGCTTAAGCGGAGCAGCCCATCCTCGTCTTGGAAATACACCCAATGTGGATTGTATTCTGCGGGAACGGGAAGGATTGTGACGACCGCATCAACATCGTTCTGCTCCAAACGCTCAATGCAAGCATCAATAACTTGCGGTTGCCGCAAAGGGTTTGTGGGCTGCAAGAGGCATATAGCGTCAAAGTGTTCACCACATGCATCCATCCACCGCACAGCGTGCTGCACGACCGGCAGCGTCGGCGTGTCGTCTTGAGCCAGCTCGGCCGGTCGCAGGAAGGGAACGTTTAGACCGCATCGCCGTCCGATCTCGGCGATCTCATTATCCTCCGTGCTCAAGATCACTTGTGACAAACGGTGGGCTGCCAAAGCTGCTTCCGCGGTGTATTGGAGAAGCGGCTTCCCGCATAACAATCGAATGTTCTTGCGGGGTACTCCTTTTGAGCCGCCGCGGGCGGGAATTAGTCCAAGGACACGCAAAGTGTTTTCAAATCCAGAATGAACGCCGTTCTGCTCAATAGGTCAATCTCTTCTCGATCAACAAGGGGACTTCTGACAAGAGCTGCGCAATCCTTTGCCCCGCCTGGCCATTTCCATAAAGAACTTCTGAGGAGTAGCGGCCATTGCTTACCTGGTTTCGGATCGCCCCCAAAATTGTTTGCCCATCATATCCAACATCCACCACATTGCGTCCCCTGTCCCGACCGGATTGGCGCGATCCGATGTTCACCACCGGCACTCCCAGAAACGAACTTTCGCGGATGCCCGCACTGGAGTTGCCGACCAGGCAACAGCAGTTATAAATCAAGCGCAAAAAATCAGTAGGCGACATGTTCTTGAAGAAGTGGATGTTCTGCGGGCGCTCAGCCTCACGAAATGCCCGGATGCCATTGGAAGTCCCGTCTGATCCGGCGTCCACGTTGGGCCAAAACCACAGAGCGGGCAGCCCTACATCACGTACCGCCAACAGCGTTTCGTGGATGTGATTGCGCGCCAGCTCGTATTCGGTTGTCACAGGATGCTGCATGACCACTAGATAGCCATCTGAGATGTCCACCAGCGGCCCCACCCCACCATACTTTTTAAGGGGGTCAAAGTTGAGCTTCGGATCGATCAAGATCTCTGCGGCCAGATCAATCGAAGGACAGCCAGTCATGAACACGGTCGCTGGGTCTTCACCCATGCGTATGACACGCCTGGCAGCCTGCTCGGTAGAGGGAAAGTGCAAGTCAGAGAGCTTGGTGACCGCATGTCGCACCTTCTCATCAATTGATCCGGTGACTTCGCCGCCCTGCACATGCGCGACCGGAATATTCATATATGACGCAGCCACCGCGGTTGACAACGTTTCATAACGATCAGCGACCGTGACTACAACGTCCGGCTTCAAGTTGTCGAAGACTGTCGCCAGCTCCAGCAATCCCAAGCCGGTTGTTTTCGCCATAGCTGCCAGGTTCTCACCTTCCAGCACCATATAGACGCGCGCAGCGATCTCGAAGCCGTCTTCTTCCATGTAGCGCACGGCTGTGCCATAGCGGTCTAGCAGCGCCGAGGCTGCCACCACTAATTGCAGTTCAAGATCCGGGTGCGCGTCGATCGCCTTGAGCGCGGTCTTGATCCGGCTATAGCTGGGTCGGGCTGTTACCACTACACACACTTTGCGGCCCATCAACTACTCCTCTAGATCTTCTTTCCGCAGTAATTCGTCAGCGCTGAGACTTCTCTTCAAGCGGGCTCCAATCAAAGCTGGCAATCGAGCGGCCGGAATGCCGGTTCCTGGTTTCTTTACTATCAGATGTTGTTTACCCAATACCGTGCCGGCCGGTAAATCCATTCGCGCCACCACGCTCTTGGTGAACATGCGGCGTAGCGGAGCGGCCTCATCAGCCAACGCATTCTTGTCAACCGGGTTGTCGATCATCTTCTCGATGAAGCGAACACCTTTGATTAGTTGAAGCAGTTCGGTCGTCGTGATCGAAGCGATCACATCCGGCCCGAACATTTCGCGCGTGAGTGTGACATGTATCTCCAGCACTTCGATGCCCAAAGCAGCAGCAGCCAGCCCGGGATAGATCGTGCCTGAATGATCAGAGAGGCCGACGGCGCAGTTGTAACGTCCGCGGAAGAAAGGTATTAGGTTGAGTCCCGTTTTTTCCGGAGGGCAAGGGTAGGTTGAGCTGCATTGCAAGACGGCCACTGGCAAGCGATGCGACTTTACCTGCTCGACTGCCGCATCAATCTCGCCGAGCGAGCTCATACCTGTGGAGAGCAAAATGGGGAGTTCGGTGACGGCCATGCGCTCAATCATCTCGATGTTGCTCACTTCCCCAGAAGCCACCTTCCACGCGGACACCCCCACGCGTTCGAGAAGTTCGACCGCTTCCATCGAAAACGGTGAACTGAGAAAGAGCAACTTGCGCACGTCGGCGTGCTGTTTAAGACCGTGCCATTGCGCCTCTGTGAACTCCATCCTCTTCCAGTAATCGTAGCGCGTTGCGTCCTGCGGGCTGAATTTTATTCGCCAGGGCTCATCAGGCGTGCTTTCGGCGGCAGCGATATGAGTCTGAAATTTGATCGCGTCAGCGCCTGCGTCGGCGATAGCGTCAATGAAAGCGTGAGCCAGGCCTAAGCTGCCATCATGGGATTGGGCAACTTCGCCGATAATTAAGCAACCACCAGTTTCTGAGTTTTCGCTGACGGTCGAGGTATTGAAATTCCCCCTGAAGTTCATTGCCATCGGTTACACCAAATCTGCAAACTTCTTTTCCATCCGCCGGAAGTAGAATGCCCCACCGACCAGAATAATGAGCGCTGCCAGCGCAGAGACAGCAATGGTTGGCCCCGGCGCGGTGTTAGCCCCCAACAACGCCCAGCGAAAGCCCTCGACGACCCCGACCATCGGATTCAATCCATAAACCGTGCGCCAAGGCTCGGAGAGCAAGCTGCTCGGATAAGCAATCGGCGTGGCGAACATCCAGAACTGAATAACAAACGGCAATACATAGCGTACATCACGATATTCCACATTCAGCACTGAGAGCCATAACCCTACGCCTAATGAGCTGACCAGCGCCAGCAGCAGGAACAACGGCAGCCAAAGTGTGTTAATCGTCGGCAAAATGCCATAGTAAAGCATCATCACGATGAGCACGCCGAAGGCAATCATGAAATCCACTAACCCGGAAAGCACAGAGGCAATGGGAATGACTAATCGCGGGAAATAGACCTTAGTAATCAGATTAGCGCTACCAACCAGGCTGGTAGTGGTTTGTCCTAGTCCGTGAGCAAAAAAGGTCCAGGGTACCAGGGCAGTGAAACTAAATATCGGATAAGGAATACCGTCCGAAGGCATTTTGGCCAGCTTGCCGAAAAATAAACTGAACACCAGCATCGTGAAAAGCGGCTGGATAACGGCCCACGACGCGCCCAGAACAGTCTGCTTATAGCGCACTTTGACGTCGCGCCAGATGAGGAAATAAAGCAACTCCCGGTATGCCCATAACTCGGTCAGTTTAATCCCGACCCACCCAGTAGATGGCTCAATCCTTAAGTAAGGGAGCGCGCCTCTCTGTCCGTGCACTTCTGATTTTACTTTGCTTATTGTGGTCGCGCTGTTCATATGAGTTAATCTCTGGAATTCTCTAACATTGCTTCAATTAACGTTGAGGTCACAACTGAAAGCCGAGATCTCCCAAGGCAGAAGCTAAGACAATTTCTGCAGCGAGAAAGCATCAAACCAGACGCGCCCAAAGATTGGACAAGGCTCACTCGCACAGCTTTGACGCTGAATAGAGATGCGCACGGCGTGGGTCTCGTCTGACGTGACCAACTCTACGGTGTGTTTCTGCCAGCCGTTCGTTTCGGATGATAACGGCTCAGTTTGCGCCAACGTATGGCCGTCGCGGTTGGCATCAATGACAGTGACCATAGGCAATCCCCCAGTCACTACTTTTTCCGAGCGCGCCATGAAGCTCAACCGGTAACGCACCTTCGGTTCAACTAACACCAGTTGCGACACAACTGAAGTCCATGGAGGAGAAGCACCGTTCCAGTCAACGCGTAGACTGTGTGTGCCCGAACCCGGTTCATTATCATCGCGATAGATGCGCACGGTTGCCACATCGCGCTGGAGTTGCCATCCAAAGCCAGGCTCATCCGCGTCAATCTCGGTCTCGAAGCCCCCATCGATGACCGTGCCGGGCCCATTTTGCCGCGCGCCATTACTTTCAACACGCCCGCTCGCCCACAGCGTATAGCTTTCGCTGAAACGCTTGGCATCAAGAAGTTCCTTAAGCAACGTGTGCCGATCCTGATCCGCCCCGTCACCTGCGGCGCGAAAAAGATTCGCCGCTTCTAACGTCTCTCCTTGCTTGGCGAAGAATCGTGCGAGCGCGAGATGTGTCGCGGTGGTTTGTAGTTGAATAGCCTGCCTGACCGCACGGGCGTCTTCGTCGTAAGCATCCCAAGCCAAATCAATTACCGACGGCAAAAGGTTTGGATCGCTGGCGGCTGCCCGGCTCAGTTCCGCGAAGGCTTCCTCGCGACGTTTCATACTGAGTAGCACATTTCCCAGTTGCCAGCGGGGCTGCGCATAGTAGGGTGCACGGCGCACTGCCTCCCTAAAAGCGGCCAACGCACCGTCTTGATCACCCGCTTGGCTGAGCTTGCGTCCAAGCTCTAGCCATAAATGGTAGTGACGTGGCCGCAATGCGCAGGCCCATTCTAACTGCTTAATCGCCTCATCTTGGTGCCCTGTGCGCCACAGCGCAACACCGTAGCCGAAACGGACTTCAGGATCGAATGGGCTTAAATTCATTCCTTTATGAGTTAGAACAGGCGAGCCTTGATATCTAGAGAACAGCCGTGCGGCTCCTGCACGCCCAGCGTTCCACATTCCCCAGAGGCAGAGCAAGCCAATTGCCACACCAATGAGCGGCGGGTAGTAGCGATTAGCTAACGTGCTGTATTTGATTTGAGGAAACGATGAAGTCAACTTTAAGGAATGTCCAGTAAATAGAGTGCTGTTGATTAGCTAAGATGCTTTCTTCTCGACGCGGCCATTCACCACCGCTATGGCGATGAGCACGGTGAAGACAAAAGCATTAATTGTGATATGCAGGCCATAGTCGAAAAGGCTATGAGCGGCAGCGCCGAAGAGTCCGGTCAGAGCGCCTAAACACGTCGCACGGCGATAAGCATCAGTCGCCTGAAGCCGATCCCGCGCGACGCGGATGAGCGCTACGATAAACCATGTTCCCAGCGCCGCCCCGATCAACCCACCACTCGCCAGTAACTCCAGATAATCGTTATGTGCTTGCTCCGGCGTCCACTCGCCAGACGCATCCCGGTGCGCGGGAATGGCTGCCCAGTAACCGCCAAAGCCCACCCCGGCGACTGGATTGGCTCTAATTGAGCGCCATGTCGCACGCCATATCTCTATGCGGCGCGCGCCAGTCCGCTCGGGAGTACTCTCGACGCTGAGTTCGCCCGGAACAGATTCCAGCCGGGTTACCAGGGTGTCGCCTCCCACCCATATGACGCCCAGGACCACCGCTGCCAGCAAACACCCAACAAGAGCGGCACGCGTCATGAGCGAACGGCTGATGGGCCACTTCCTGCTTAGACGGCGATTCGTCGGACCGGAAGCATCTTGCGAAGGTCGCCCGCTGGTTACGACCAGAGCAATAAAGATCAGTTGGCTAAGCATGCTGAGGATGGCGCCGCGCGAGGTTGTGAACACCAGCGCCGTCCATACTATAGCCGCCGCTACGAAATAGACCGGCAGGCGATTGCGGCGCACGCCTCCGCCGGCTATCAGGCCGAGCGTCAAGCCGAATGTCATCTCCATCAGAAAAGCGAAATGGTTACGATTGCCGAACTGTCCATACCCCTCGTCCAGCCTGAGATGCAGTAGGTCTACCCATACCCGATAGGGCGTATATAGAGGTAAATTCCATTCGACATTCTGTATCGCCTGCCGCGTGATGCCGAATAGAGCGCTTGCCACGCCGACTCCGATAGCAACGTGGATGAGCTTGCGTAGGCGCGCCCGATTAGATGTATAGCGCAGCAGAAGCGCCCCGGCGAGAGTCAAGGCGAACAGCCTGAAAACAAAGAGCCGCGTTTCATAAGGATCTGAGCTAACCGCCCTCGCCGCCACGCTTTCAATGCCTTCGATAGTGTATGCGGTCGACAAGGGTAGAGTCTGAACACAAGCGAAAATCATCAAGGCAAACAACGGCGCCAGTAGGCTCTTACCGTCGACGTGCCACACCCCACTGAAAAAACACTGGATGATCGACATGACCCCAAGCGCAAAAACAGCGCACTCAAAGGCGGCATCCCACCAAAGCACCCCCTTCCCAGAGGGAATTGCGGTTAGCGCGATGAGCGTCAGCAGGGAGAAGAAGATCGTTTTGTCGAGCAGACGCGCCACGCGCCCCTGGAGTGGTTCGCGCATACTCGATTGGGGGGGGTTGATAGAGGCTTTTTGGGATAGTTCACTGGTCGCTGCAATCTCCGGCATCCTCTGTTATCCCTTGGTCTTCACTGCTCTTCGTTCCGTGGGATTCCTTCCCCATAATTGCGAGGCAGTTACTGGCAGGCAATGCCGAAGCAAGTTCCGAAGATCAGTAGGTCGAAAGGAATGTTGTTTTAGCTATACCCCGAATAGTAATAATAATCTGAGGAGCTCTGTTTCACACCGTTCAAGACTACGCCGAAGATTTTTGCGCCGACATCTTGCAACACGTTTCGCGCATGCCGCACAATTTCGCGCGAACTCTTGCCGCTATGCACCACGAGCAAGACGCCATCAACTAATAACGAGACGAGCACGCCGTCGGTAAATTGAGAGATCGGCGGCGAATCAATGACAATGTGAGTGAAGTGAGGTTCTGCATATGTAAGTAAGCGTCGCATCTGCTCTGAGCCGAGAAGTTCCGCCGGATTTGGTGGCACCGGTCCCGAAGTCAGCACGGAGACTCCACCCTCCTCAGTTTTGTTATCGATAAGCGCAAACAGTTCCGCCTCGCCCATTCCGCTCGAAAGGTAGGTGCTAAGGCCGTCATCATTGTTCAAACCAAAGATCCGATTCAGGCATGGGTGGCGCAAGTCCGCATCGATAATGAGCACGCTAACTCCGGTTTGCGCCAGGGCCAGTGCTGTATTAACGGCCGTTGTGGTTTTGCCTTCGGCTGGCTGGCTTGAAGTTACAAGTATGGTCTTGGGCACGTGGCCTGCAGTTGACATCAGCACCGAGGTGCGTAGATGCCGATAAGCTTCAGCCAAGGGAGAACGAGCATCTTCGTTGGCTAGGAACGGAAACGGCAGGCCGTCCCCATTCCCGTTTCTCTTCTGCAAAGCACCTATGGCTGGAAGGAGACGGCGTCGCGTTGCACCCCCAAGCAGAGGGATAGCGCCTAACACCGGCAGGCGCAGAATCCTTTCAACCTCACCCGTTGAGTGGACACTGTCATCCAGATAATTCAGGAAGAGTGCGAGACCGACGCCAAAGGCAAGAGAGAGAAGGAATGCCGCCCCGACGTTCGGCAAACGGTTCGGCTCGACGGGCCCCCCCGGAACCAGCGCGTAGTCGATGACATGAATATTGTTTGGCGTTCCCGTCAGCCCGGCTATCGCAATAACGTTCTCATTAGCGCGCTGCAGCAATCCGGTTAAAAGATTATTCTTGGTCGCGATTTCCTGCTGCATAATACGATAGTTAATAGCTGCCACGTTCTGCGTCACTGTCTCTTCGCGTTGTTTGTTGAAGGAGTGACGCAGCGACTGCTCGCGCGCCTGCGCCTTACGGTAGCGTGCCGTAAGATTAGTCTTGAATGCGGTCATCGCCTTCCCGCGCTCTTCCTTAATTTGTTTCTCCATTTCTGCGATCTGTTGATTGATCTCTTTGACTTCCCACCACTCTTCGGTGTTCTCGGCAAGTAGTTGAGCTCGTTTCTGCCGCAGCCCGGCCAGTTGCGCTTCAGCCGCGGCGGTCGGAGCACTATTACCCGTAGCTAATACTTCAGCGGCGTCGGTCGCGAGGCTGACCTTGTACTCCGCCTCAGCGAGCTTGCTGTCGTTTTCGGCGGCCAGCAGTTCGGCATTAAGACCAGCCAGCCGTGCAACCACCGTGTTCTCGGCGGGGTCAAGCGAAATAATCCGATTGCTCTGAGCGTAATCGGCCAGCTGCTTCTCATCTGAGCGGATCTGTTGCTGCAATTCAGCAATGCGCCTCTGGATGAAGTCGCCCGCCGCCTCGCTAGCAGAGGCCTTTGTCTCCACATTGGAGCGCACAAAAACAGCCGCCAAAGTATTAACGACCTTGGCAGCAACCCGAGGATCGTGATGTTTGTACCGAACCTCTATGAGGCGCGAGTCCTTGACCCGATTTACCTCAAGCCCGCCGCGAAGAAGCCCCACATATGGCGCCAATCGTTTAGCCTCTGCCAGATTATCTTTCGGCGTGGCTGGCGAAATTGAACTGGGAAATGGCTCTTCAGTATCTCCGCTCTTAGCGCTAATCGTTTTGCCGCCGAGGCCAAACATGCGCAGCAAATTCTGCCCAGCTGATAGTTTTTGGGGATTAAGAAACGCCACATCGCTCTCTAGATGCAGCGTGTTCGCGACGCGCTGCAGAAGACTAGAGCTATTTAGGATTTGGAGCTGAGAGCTGAAGTACGCAGGATCGGGGACACCGCTATTGATGAAAACGGGCCCATCTTTGGAACCGCCGAACGCCGGGTTATTCTCGAGATCGACCTGCACCCGTGCCCGAGCTTCATAAATATCCGGCTTACGCGCCATATAAATGGCGGTCAACATCGTAACCAGGAGAGTGATGCCAATGATTAGCCACAGGTGCTTGAGCACCGCGCGCCAATATTCACGAAGAGGCAGCTCGTTCGCATCCTCAGACTCCCCATAGCCGATCGCAGGTAGCGAAGGAGAGGTTGCCTCTGTGCGTCTTACCGGGAACCGGCTTTCGGAAGCGCTTGGAATTAGTTGATGGGGGTCTTTCATTGTCTCACCAGAAAAATGGCGCGGGCTGCGCGTCAAAAGTAAAGAGCGGCAGAAAAGCTGCGCCGCGAATATCAACCCACGAACCGCAAAGCATCAGTAGACGACGCGCAACGGAAGCTGTGCAACTGACGGAACGATAGTGCGAAGAACCTCTCTAAATGCCCCTCTGATACCACCGACCGTGGGCACTTCTATCGTATCGTTTGCAAGTAGTGCCACATCCTCAGCTTGATTTTTCTTAACCTTCTTCAGGTCAACGACAATCTGCGTCTTCGTCGTACTGCCAGTCGCCTGCCTGATGATCCGCACGTTGCCGCTATCGGTGTCTGGCCTGGTACCGCCGGCCATAACTATGGCTCGCGAGATCGTGATTGGCTCACTGAGCGGAATAGGTCCCGGCTGGAAAACATTTCCGATGATGTAGGCCTGTTCAGCTTCGGGAATTGTGACAATGTCGCCCGGCCGTAGATAAGGATTTGACTGCAGGCTGCCCTTCAGCGTCTCGCCCAAATTGAACGAGCTCAAACCGGCTATTGCAGCGTCTGTCGAAGCGCCCTGAGTAAGCGTTGCTTCGCATATTGCAGTGGGAGCTTCTGCATGAAGAACCTGAATGCTGCGCCCGGCGCGCTTAGTAGGGCCGTTCGCAAGTGACAGAAGTTCCAGCAACCGCACCTGTCGCTGAAGTTGAAAACGCGATGGCGCATTAACTGCCCCGATGATCGACACCACCTGTGAGTTGTATTGCCTAACGGAGACATAAACCTGAGGGTTTTTCTGATATTTCAGGAGGCGTGTCGTGATCTCTTTAGCAAGTTCGCCTGCTGTCAGACAGGCTGCTCGAATCTCTCCAACGAAAGGCAATAGGATCAAGCCGTCATTCGTTACTGGCATGGAGTCGTGTGACAATTGCGGGCGATTGAAAACGCGTACGTCGAGCACATCTCCTGGACCAATCCGGTATTGTCGATCGGCCATGGAAGTAGTTGTGACAGAGGTGGTCGCGGCAGGAGAGTTCGTCGCCTCAGGAGTCTGTCCAGGCGGCAGCGGGCTTACAGTTGGCTGTTGTGCCACCACGACGCCTGCCCCGGAAAGTAGAAGTATCAATGCCCAAGAGTGGCACACGCTCCCTATGCTCAAGGAATCCAAATACGACCAAGCATCTTTTAATCTTCTCATGGCTACCTCCACCCTCCGCAGACGCCGCAAAATTGAGTGTCTCTGTAAATTGTCATTTTCCCAACATGCGGGTACGTCGTGTTTTTTTTGCGCTATGCCGCGCCATCATAACCTCGCGCAGGTGATTGGGAGCACTGAGGTTGAGCACAGTGTGATTCTTTAAAACCTTCAGCTCCTCATCCTCACGTCGAAAGGTGCCGGTGAGTGGTCGATCTTGCAATTTCACCACAACACTATCTCTAACCCACTGCCAGAATTCTACCTGCGTTGTCCAGAACTGCTTGCCATTATGACAAATCACAAGCGCTGTTCGTTTCTTTCTCGTCTTATTCTGATTCTTTGCACTCACTAGAGTTGCCTGCTTCCAGACCGACACTTCGACCCTTGCCTGTCTCCCGCCGTTTCTTCACCCAGGCAAAAGGTTCACGCTATACCCCGAAGGGAAACCTCTATGCGAGGCAGCATCCGCTATGTTCAACTAGTCGTGAGCGCGTCGTTAAGAGCCCCCAATGCTCTTGCTGCCCAGCCTCAAGCTCCGCTGGTCAAGACATGCGAACGAATTAGATGCGACGCTTTGCGCTAACCTTTAGGATGTGCCGCTAGACCGCTTCCAGCGGTTTTCCACCCTTCGAGCCCACCCAACTTGTGGTTTACACAGATCTTTATTTGATACGCCGGAATCCGTTAGGCCTTCTAGAGGGAGAACACCCGACCACTAAGACCATACTAGCTTATCTCAAGACGGCTCTGCCTGTACAACCAGACTCCAGGGCGGCACAACCTATAAGATGCCGAACGGGGCTGTTTTCCCAATTGGGTCTGATTTTAGGGCAACTCTTTACTTCGAGAGCCCTCAGAAGCAATTCTCTGAGCTTCCGTTCGCATTTTGTATTAGAAACGCACGCCGTCAATTACCCGGCGGGCGCGCGTTCCCCGTCAGTTTACGTCAGCGGTTTGTTCCTCGCTCTACGTAGCTTTAGGGCCATCCCGTTAAAAGGCCATCGCCCGAGGCCGCCAGGCTCGCTGTCGCGCGTCTTCAAGTCTCCGCCCACCGAGGTCAAATTGGTGGGATTCGGGTGCGAATTGCGTAAGTCCTCGGCAAAGTTATAGAAGTCAACAAGGTTCCGGTCCGCCAGACACCGGAGTGGGCGGCTGAAAAGTCTTAGTAATACGTAAGTCGCGCCAGTGGCAGCAGCAATCCGGGTTTAAAGACTCTCTTTGGTCTGCCCGCTGGGTTGACCCTCGGCGCGTCCGCCTTCTGGGTTGGACAGTCGTGTCTTCTAAGGGGAAACGATCGAGGTTTGTTTACCTGTCGGGGAAGTTAAGGCGGTTCGATTCAGCGGTTCTCTTTGGCACGTTGCTTTTTATCATGGTGTCAGAGCTGATTGGAGCTTGTGCATGACAGACTAGCTCCGACCTGGTCTTCCGGTGCGCACACCCAACTGGCCCGAGAGCTTAATTGCCGCTGTGCGCACGATGTGACCGACACGTGCCAAATGCTCGTCGGAGATCTGACCAACAGTACCGCTGATTCCTATCGCGGCAATCACCTCACCGTTAGGCGCCATCACCGGCGCAGCAACGCATCGAACTCGGTCACTACTTTCCTCGTCGTCAATGGCGTAACCACGCCGGCGCGTTTCGCTCAACTCAGCTAAGAGCTTAGGTAGACTGGTGATGGCTTTTACCGTCAGCGGCTTAATGTGGTGTTTTTCAAACAAGCTCTTCACTTCAGTTTGATCGAGCTGACAGATTAAAGCTTTGCCAACTGCCGTTACATGCGGAACCATGCGCCGTCCCACCCATGTTGCCATCTTTATGAAGCCGGGGCCTTCAACGCGCTCGATATAGACGGCCTCCCCGTGATCGAGAATAGCCAGGTGCGCGTCGAAACGCGTGCGGTCGACGATGTGACGCAAGTGCGGAACGGCTACTTCCCTCAAGGCCATGCCCTGCATTGCCTGCCCACCCAGGCTTAGTACTCTGATCCCCAACGTATGCTGCCCGGTCTCCGCGTCACGGTGAACGTAACCACGACCGACCAGGGTTCGCAGCAAATAACTAGTCGAGCTTTTTGGAACATGCGCAAAGCGGCTGATGTCGGAAGTGCTGAGGCCCTGATGCTTGCTTGCCAGCAACTCGAGAATCGATAAAGCCCGCTCAACAGACGTGACCTGCTCCCGGCTCTTTGTATTTGTTCCTTCAGTTTTCACTCGCGTCATCTTGTTCACCCAAGCGTCCGCCGCCACCCAGAATTTACCCGTTCACCATTCCGAACGCGACTTTTACCAACCAGGGCCTTTTTGAGAAATTTGCTAAGAAAGATGGCCCGTTGAGAGTTTACCTAATTAGGGCTATAAACGCATGTGTTCACTATGGTGAATCACCTATTGAACTACCAAGGAGGCCCATGGTACACCTCCTGCACTCGTTATGTCGAGTATGTGTTCACAATACGGAACAGGCGGGCTGCGTAGGCGCTGGAACCTCCGCGCCCCCTTCGCGTTCCGACGTCGGTGTCTCCGTACTCAATTTCCGCTGGAAGAAACAAACTACGGAGCCACCGACTACACCGGAAAGAGGATATGCTCGGCAAGTAAGGAGTGTGAAAAGATGTTTTTGGTTGAAGAGAGACGAAATGGCCAACGTCGCGCCGAAATCTACATGAGACCCGACGGGCTTTTTGAGGGACGAATCTATCGTCTGACATCTGAGACGGCCAGCGAGGCGATTCGAGCGAAAGCGGAATTTGAAGTTTGTGGTGTTACGGAAACGCTGCCCCGCATAGAAACACTTGTCGACGAGGGCCTGGGGCTCTAATCATAAATGTCCTCTTGGGAATAGAAATCTTATGTCCCCGCGGTCAATTAATTCAAGAGTACCCTCCCGCTTCAGTGCTGAGTAGAAGATATGAGGGAAATCGTTAGCCTTTGCATCGGCCGCCCGACGACACCGGTTAGACGCAACCAGAAAAAAACTTTTCGAACCTTCGCTTCGCGGACTTTGTGAAAATGACTGCGCCTGCCTCCCACCGATCAATCGCCGGGCTATCTCCGACTGCGCGCTTTGCGGACTGACAACATTCTAGAAAGCTGATCGTCGGTAACTGACTTATGAATTCCGCTTTGATAGAGAGCGAGACAGCCACCAGCGTTAGACGTTTCAATACCGCGCCGCTTGATTTCCGTCCGGAGTCTGATCTCCCGAAGGGGTTCATGGACTTTCTGTTACCGCTTCATCACGAATTGACGCCGCGACAACAGCTGTTCATTTCAAAGCGCGCCGAAGTCCTGGAGGCTTCGCACCGCGGAAGCAAGCCGGAGTATCTGTCGCCTTCTGAAGCCAAAACCGGAGCCTGGAGAATTCAGCTACCAGCCTGGTGTTCCGATCAGCGCAATCAGATGACTGGACCAGCCGATGACGCGGAGCTGGTGGTGAAGATGCTGAACTCAGGCGCACCCGGCGTTATGCTTGATCTTGAAGACTCGATGGCCAACTTTTGGCCTAATCTCAGACTAGGTATCGACAATGTTTTGTCGGCTCTGAAAGACGAGTTGACCTATTTCGATCAAAAACGAAACCGCGCAGTGGGCATTGAAAGAAGCAATGCAGTGATCTTCACTCGTGCTCGCGGTTTGCACCTCAGCCAGGCGGGGATAGGGCACGGTGAGTTGATTTCGGCATCTCTATTTGACGTGGCTATGGTCGGTTACCAGGTGGACGTCGATCGACTGAAGCATCCGCTTTGTTTCTACATCCCCAAGTCGGAGTCGGCTGAAGAGGCTTTGTGGTGGCGAGATTTATTCCAGGCGATCGAAGATGCGCGCGGGTGGGCACGTGGGTTTATTAAGTGCATGGCTCTGGTTGAGTCGCATCCGATTGCGTATCAGATGGAGGAATTCATTTGTTACCTGCGCGACTACATCATTGGTTTGAATCTCGGTCGCTGGGACTACATGGCGAGTCTGGCTCACTTCAACCTGGAAAATAGCGAATGGGTTTTGCCGGACAGGAACACCATCCCCCACGACGTGCCATTCTTCCAAAATCTTCGCGGGTTATTAGCAGAAACGTGTCATAAACGCGGCATTCTGGCGATCGGCGGAATGACTGCGCTCTTTCCCAGCCGCACAGATGCGGAGTTGAATGAAAGAGCACTCAGCATATTGGCCTCGGACAAAAAGAACGAAGCGAACTGCTTGATGGACGGCGCCTGGACCGGTCATCCGGACCAGAACAAAATCGCTGTCACACAATTTCCATTCCCCAACCAACTTGATCGTTCTAAACCTGGCGCAACTACGCAGCCCGATCTTCGACCCGTCCCCAAGGGCTTTGGAAAGATCACTATTGAAGGAACGCGTGCCGCAGTACGAACAGTGATTCGCTATCGCAACGGAGTTCTCAACGGCAAGGGTGCGAGCTTGCTTGACGGTTACATGGAAGATTTAGCTACTGATCGCATCTACCGGCTAATGATTGCCCAGCGTATTCGTCATCGCGCCTCCTTGGAGGCGACTGACTCTGACGGAGAACACACACCTGAGTTTGTCGGGGGATTGTTTAATGAGGAACTCGACCGCCTCCTGAGCGAACTTCCTGCTGGCACGAGCAAATCCGCGATCGAGAAGTATTGCGAGGCACGCCGCATCAGCGAGTTGCTAATTACTAAAGGCGAGTTTGATCCGATCTGAATTTAGCGAGCGGTGGCAAGCCCCAGCGCCACAGCGCTTTTGGTTCGATTGGCTGGCAACCAAGATAAATCAAAGCAACATCGCGTCGCTCTGCGGGCGCTGCAAGAGTATAGGAATTTACTTTATTCGGAGGTAATCATGGCAACCCAAGATCAGACGACAACACTAGAATACAACTGGGCCACCGATAAGCGTTGGGAAGGAATTAAGCGAGGCTATGGGGCCGAGAACGTGGTAAGGCTGCGCGGATCAGTCGAGATCAAATATACACTCGCTGAAATCGGAGCCCGGCGCCTTTGGGACCTCTTGCACACAGAGCATTACGTCGCAGCGCTAGGCGCAATGACCGGCTGCCAGGCAGTGCAGCAGGTCCAGGCAGGGCTGAAAGCGATCTATCTTAGCGGTTGGCAGGTTGCTGCTGACGCCAATCTCGCCGGACAAATGTATCCTGATCAAAGCTTGTATCCGGCGAATAGCGTGCCCGATGTGGTGCGCAAGGTCAATCAGGCACTGCAGCGCTCGGATCAGATCTATCAGGCTGAGGGACGCAACGGTATTCACTGGTTCGCTCCGATCGTCGCTGACGCCGAAGCCGGTTTCGGCGGGAACCTGAACGCGTTTGAGTTGATGAAAGCGATGATCGAAGCTGGAGCCGCGGCGGTCCATTTTGAGGATCAACTCGCCTCAGCGAAGAAGTGCGGGCATATGGGTGGAAAGGTCCTGGTGCCGACTGGGGAGTTCATCCAAAAACTCATCGCCGCTCGTTTGGCCGCCGACGTTATGGGTGTGCCCACAATTTTAATTGCACGCACCGACGCCAACGGCGCCGGCTTGCTGACCAGTGACGTAGACGAGCGCGATCATCGCTTCCTTACCGGAAGCAGAACGGCTGAAGGCTTTTTCGCCGTCCAGGCAGGTCTCGATCAAGCAATCGCACGCGGGCTGGCCTATGCTCCGCACGCAGATATGATCTGGTGTGAGACTTCGGAACCGAACCTCGAAGAAGCGGGACTATTTGCTCACGCGATCCACGCTCAGTATCCAGGGAAACTGCTGGCTTACAACTGCTCGCCATCCTTCAACTGGAAGAAGAAGCTCGACGAGCATACGATTGCGAAATTCCAGAAAGAGCTGGCTCTGATGGGTTACAAGTTTCAGTTCATTACTCTCGCGGGTTTCCATGCGCTCAATCTCGGCATGTTCGAGTTGGCAGAAGCGTATCGTGAAACAGGTATGACTGCTTATGCTCGCCTGCAGGAGGTTGAGTTTGAGCGTGAAGCCAACAGCGGATATCGCGGGGTGAAGCATCAAGCTTTCGTTGGCACGGGATACTTCGATGCCATCGCGCAGGCGATTACTGGTGGCACTTCATCCACCACGGCGCTGACTGGGTCCACGGAAGAAGAGCAGTTTGACAGAGCTGTCAATTATCCAGCGGCGGCCATCGGCCGGGGATGATTGCTCGACGTTCGCGCAGCGTGTACCAGGATCCGCGTCTTGCTGAAGCCCAAACGCATCTGGTGACGTAGTAAAGGCACGGCGACGTTCGCCATGTAGGTACTAACGGTCGGCCTCGTGGGTATCTCGCTGGCAGTTGTGCTTTCGCTTGGTCGGGTGTGTCGTAAGAGCTCCGATAATTTTGATCTCCTGGTAGTTATTCGGCAGCCAGTGCGGGTGGAGTCATATCAACTCGGACTCAGGGCGAGCTTGCCAAGATAATGATCGTCGAGCGCGCGATGCGCCTCGGCGGCCTGATCGAGCGGGAACGTGCGAGCGACGTGGACCTCAAATGGGCCGGCCTCGATCAGGCGGTTGAGCTTGTGCATCGCCTCCTGATCGGGCACGACGTCGTACTTGCCGAGGCGCACGCCGGGCGAGGCCGTCGGCTCGGGCATCACGCCGTTGGGGTGGGCGACCCGGCCTCCGTCGCGCACTGCTTTCAGTGCCCGATCAGCCGCCTCACCGCCGGCAGTGACTAGGGCAGCGTCGAGACCGCCGGGGGCGAACTCACGCGCGGCAGCCTCGACGTCAACCGTGTGTCCTTCCA
>JBGTLM010000007.1:0-17568 GCA_041744135.1 Pyrinomonadaceae bacterium | reverse complement strand
GAACGTTAAATCCTGCATTGAGCCTTTCACAGTGAACTCTATGATCAATTACAAGTCCAACTGTCTCAGTATTCTGGCGGCAATCTTCATTCTGCTCATCTCTTCTTCAGTAATATCTTCAGAAATAATGGCGCAGGCGTCGGGGCAGTCAACAATAATGACGGCTGATCCGAATATCCGGATCAGCCAGATTTATACGCGTGGGGGCGAAGCCGGCGCCACTTTTCAAAACGACTATGTCGAATTGTTTAATCGAGGCCTGACGGACGTGGATGTGAGCGGCTGGAGCCTGAATATTTCGAACTTTGCCGGTACTCCGCCAAATATTCAAATCTCAAGCACCAACATAAAATTCTTTTCCTCACCCAATTTGATCATGAGGCCGGGTGGCCATCTGCTGATCAAATTCGGGGGCGGATCAAATGGCCAGCCCATTACGACTTCCGATATTAATCTCAGTCCCTTTCCGCTCAGCGATGTGGGCGGGCAAATTATCCTCTTGCCGAAAGACCAAACGCTGCCATTCCACTATTGCCCGGCAGCGCCTGACCTGACAGGAACCGTGGTTGACTACGTCGGTTACGGCACCGCCATCTGTTATGAAGGAACAGTCGCCCCTGCTCCGCCGCCTGACAAGGCGCTCTCGCGTGTGGCCGGTGGCTGTATCGATAACAACGAAAACCTTGCAGACTTCCCGTTGGCGACCCCAAACCCGCGCACCCGTTTAAGCGGCTTGACGCCTTGTGGGAGCCCGGGCAGCAGCGTCATTGAATTTGGTGCGCCGCAATTCGATGTCGTCGAGAATCAGGGAGTGGCGCAAATTATGGTAACTCGAACTGGCGACGTTTCGACTCCTGCCACGGTTGATTACTTCGTTTCAGGCGATACAGCCAGTAATAGCGGCAGTAATAGCGCAGGGGAGCGCAGTGATTACACTACAAAGCTGGGCACCTTACGTTTCGCTCCGGGCGAAACGCAGAAGATAGTTGAGGTACTCATCACTGACGACCTGGTCCCGGAAGCAGACGAGCACGCTTTTCTTGGGCTGCTGAATGCAACCGGCAATGCCGGCGTTGGACCGCGCAACAGTGCACTGATGGTTATTCACGACGATGATTCCGGCGAATCGTCGAGCGTGATCGATACTTCCAGCTGGTACGTTCGCCAGCACTATCACGACTTCCTCAATCGGCAGGCAAACTCCAGCGGCGAGGCCTTCTGGATAAATAACATCGAGTCGTGCGGCAACTCCGTCGAATGTCGCGAAGCGAAGCGCATTGATACTTCGGCGGCATTCTTTCTTTCAATTGAATTTCAACGCACCGGCTTTCTGGTTTACCGCCTCTACAAAGCCTCGTTGCCGGAAACATTACAACGTCCTCGTGCGATGCCTCGTTATCGTGAGTTCATGCGAGATACACAGCAGATCGCCCAAGGCGTTATTGTTGGCAGCAGCGACTGGGAGCAAATCCTCGAAGCAAACGTTGTTCGTTTTACCAATGACTTTGTCTATCGCCCGGAATTCCTTGCAGTTTATCCGCCGTCATTAAATCAAGTCGCGTATGTCGAAAAACTTAATGCGCAGGCAGGCAATGTTCTGACGTTTGCGGAGTTCTTCCAACTGTCTAATAGGTTGATGGCAGGATTAGAGACACGGGGGAGTGTACTGCGAAAGATTGCCGAGAGGCAGAATTTCAGCGACGCAGAAAAAAACCGTGCTTTCGTCTTGACGCAGTATTTCGGTTATCTGCGACGTAATCCAGACGATTTGCCTGACTCTGATTTTGCCGGCTTTGATTTCTGGCTGGCTAAAATGAATCAGTTTGGTGGAGACTTTCGCGCCGCGGAGATGGTAAAGGCTTTCATCACTTCGGACGAGTACCGTCATCGCTTCGGGCCATAACGGAATCTCCACTCACCACCTTTCAATGGATTAGCGCAAGTTGGTTGGATAATGCGCGCCGAAGTTCTGTCGGCAAGCTCTGCCGCCTTGAACTCCATCGTGCATAGTCAACGCGGCCAAACCGAAGCATCGAAAGGTCCTTCACGTTGTTTTGGAGTACGCCTCACGGCGTATTCGATCGCTGTTGCCGCAGTGTGTGGTGCGCCCGCAGCACCTATCTCAATGTTTTTCCCATTGATCCGACGTCTGGACCCGAGGTGTAATCGGGACCATTTCCGGCAATCACCAATTCGCCGTCAGATTGAAGAACGATGTGGGATGAATGGAAACATAGTAAGAAAGCTGGAGCAGAAGGCAATCGGGTTTCCTACTGCCTCTACTGCCAACTGCCTCCTTCCTGACCATTCATCCCTCATCCTCAAACCAGCCCCGACAGCGCTTTTATTCCATTGAAAAGCGGGTCGAGACACTCGTGGCACACCCGCTTCCAATGACATTTCCGTTGACGTCAAGGACGTCATTTGTTGCCGTTGCCGTGTAATGATCACCCGTCTCGTCGAGTGTGAGGGTCGCCCTGACGACCCCGCTTCCGATAAACGAGCCGGCCGCATCGTATCGCATGAAACGTAGGGCGTAGGAATACTCGTTCCAGCCGTGCTCGCGTTTCCAAATTCCGTTACCGGGACTTCGAATTATACTGGGGCCGATAGTTTCTAACAGCGTTCCGCCCTTTGCGAATGTAAACTGAATCCGGCCCGTGGCAGCTATCGGCTCGCCGGTGTCACAGTTTCTGCGAGTGACTTGTGTAAGCCACACCCCTACAAGACTTGGCTTATGGCGTTTGTCATCCTGGCCTTTGTCCTCCTGGCCCGAGACCGAAATTTGCATGCCGCCAACCAGCACCAATAGTGCCAATGCTGTTCCTCCGATCGATTTTAAGAATGTGGTTTTCATTTTTTCTCCTCTGATTTTGAAATTTCGGCGCTTTTTGTTGCCGATGCGTTTGCTACCCAAAGAGTTATTCATTTGTTACCTCGATCCGTCGATGCACGTTCCAACCATAGCTTTTAGGATCAGGTAGACCGAGGCCAAAATGCTTTTTTTTTTTGAGTCGCTGCACTAGAATGTGTTGATCATTTTTGACCCTAGCGCGTCTGTCACTTCCCGCTCACACCGACAGTACGGAGAAAATGGCGGACTGTCTTCGAAGTTAACCTTAGTTGTTCCTGAGTTTATCCTTAGGATGAGTAAAGTAATTGAACACAAGGTTTACGAGTTCGACGACTTTCGAATCGATGTCGCCCACCTGATGCTTTCTCACCAGGGCAGTGAGATTCCGCTTGTTCCTAAGGCAGTTGAAACTCTCGTAGCTCTTATCGAACACCGCGGTAAGATCGTCAGCAAGGATGAACTGTTGGAAGCCGTTTGGCCCGACGCAGTCGTAGAGGAATCAAATCTCTTTCTTTATCTTTCTCTTTTAAGAAAAACTCTCGGAGACCAGAAAGACGGCAAACCCTACGTGGAAACCTTCCGCCGCCGCGGCTACAGGTTTAATGGAGATGTGCATCTCGTGCGGCAGGAAGACGAGAATGAACTCGATGCAAGTGCAGTGGACAGTTTCGAACAAAGCCGAGCCACCAGAATCGCGAAGCCGGGCCAGATACATTTTGTGAAGGACTGGCACCGTAAGACCGAATCTCGGGAAACCGGTTCCGCTTCGTCTGCAGTTCCAGCTCTAAAGCCAGTTGAATTGTACAACGCCCTGGTGACGGCGGAGAACGAATCGGGACCTGCCGAACTATCACCCGCACCTGAGATTACTGAGCGACCACTAGAAGATACCGGCTTCGCAAGCGCAGAACCACCCCCTAAGGCTGAGCACCCAAAGCGTTTCCGAACTAGTTACCTCATCGCCGCTTCGCTTGCTGCAATTCTTCTCAGTGTCGTAGTTGCAGGCTCATATTATTGGCGAAGCCGACGGGCAACGGCTACGAATGCTAGTCCAAGAGTAATTGCAATTCTGCCATTCAGACCCCTCGTCGACGAGAACCGCGATGAGATTTTGGAATTCGGAATGGCTGATACGCTTATCACACGTCTCGGTAATAACAGCGCGATAAGAGTGCTTCCATTAAGTTCCGTACGTACCTTCAATGGCCCTAATCGGGATGCAATAAATGCTGGGAAAGTGCTCGATGTTGAAGCGGTATTGGACTCAAGCTTACAACGCTCGGGCGATCGCATCCTCGTGAACGTCAACCTGCGCAGGGTAGCTGATGGAACAACGATTTGGGTCGAATCTTTTAATGAAAAATTTGCGGATAGATTAGTCGTTCAGGAGGCGATCGCGACAAGAATTGCGAGTGCCCTTGCCCTTAACTTAACCAGGGAGGAGAGAACGCGTCTCCAAAAAAGGTATACAAGCAACCCCGAAGCCCAGGACTACTACAATCGCGCTCGTTACAACGAGCTAAAGATAACGGAGGAGGACCTGCGTCGAGCTATCGGATTTTACGAACAGGCGATAAAAGCTGATCCTAACTATGCCCTTGCCTACGCGCACATGGCAACTGCTTATCGAAGCCTGGCAAATGCCGGATTTGCACGTTCAAAGGAAGTAGTCGCTAAGGTGGAGTCGCTAGCAAGAAAAGCTTTGGAAATAGACGAATCACTTGGTGAAGGTTATCTCATGCTTGCGTGGTTAGACTGGTTAAACGCAGACCAGGCCTCAGCCGAAACTAACTATAAGCGAGCGATCAAACTGAATCCTAAGGACTTTCAGGCCCACCGGGGATACGCCGGGTTCTTATCGCAAATGAAAAGGCATGAAGAAGCGGTTGCTGAGGCGAGGCAGGCCAGTGAATTGAGCCCGATGACGCCTATCGTGCTGGCACTTGAGAGTCAGATTCTTCTAGCGGCCGGACGCCAGGAAGAGGCAGTACTTCGAGCCAAAAACGCGTTGGAATTTGAACCAAATCTATGGGTTGGGCACCTTCACTTGGGCGCAGCATATCGTCGTCAAAAGCGATACGCCGAAGCGATCGTGGAACTTCAGAAAGCAAAAGAACTTGCTCTGGGAAGTTACGTCCCTCTATCGTCGCTTGGCCAGCTGTACGCGGAGATGGGAGATAAGGAACGGGTTAATGCAATCCTCAAAGAGCTGGAGCAGCAGCAAGCGAAAAAGGGTCACGTTCCACGTCATACTATCGCATGGTTTTACAACTGGCTCGGTCAAAACCAGAAAGCTTTAGACCTGCTTGAAAGATCACTGGAAGAGCGCGAGGTCCATCTTCGACCCAATCTAACTGACAAAGGTTGGGACAATCTGCGTTCTGAACCGCGATTCCAGAATATACTGCGGCGAATGAATCTTGATAATTAAGCCGGTCGCCTTCGATCTCACAAAACTTTATTTGGGCTGTGCAATATGACCAGGCACCTAAGAAATGTATGTACCTTCATTCTGCTTGGTGTTCTCGTAGGTGCGGTTCAAGCACAGTCTTCAACCGGGTCGATCTCCGGCCTAGTCACTGATCAAAACCAAGCGGTCATTCCAGCAGCAACAGTAGTCATCCGAAACACAGCAACAGGATTGACCAGATCCACCACTACAGACTCAGACGGTCGTTACAGTTTTCCAGAAGTACCTATTGGTGGCTACGAACTATCTGTTGGGGCCCCCACCTTTTCCAAATACATTCAAAAGGGTATCCACCTGCTGGTGAACCAAAACGCTATCGTCAGTCCGAGCCTGGCTCCGGGAGGCATTACCGAAGCGGTAACCGTAAACTCGGATGCTTCTCTGCTAAACAGAACCACGCCGGAGGTCGCAACGAGGTTCGACAATCGAAGGCTTTCAGAGTTGCCGAGCGCTCCGAACCGCAGCGTGTTTAATGTCCTGCTTTCCGTTCCCGGCGTCAGCCAAGTCGCCAGCGGACAAACTGCCTTCGCGGTCGGCATTAGCTTTTCAGCCAATGGCGGTCGCCTGCGGTCAAACAGCTTCCTGCTTGATGGCCAGGATGTGAACGACCCGGTCCTAACCGGAATTCAGATGCCGTTGAATAATCCCGATGCAATACAGGAAGTCCGAATTGTCACTAATCAGTTTTTGCCGGAATACGGACATAACGCCAGTTCAGTCGTAAATTTTGTCGGCAAATCGGGAACCAATAACTTCCATGGCTCTGTTTTTTGGTTTCATAACAATCAGTTTCTAAACGCGTGCAGCAATCTGGATAAGGCCGCTGGATTCTGTGCTGCGAACGCCTCAGATAAATCGAAACAAAACGCACCTCGTCGTCTAGAGAACCAGATGGGTTTCACAATTGGAGGACCAATCATGTTTCCGCGCTTTGGTGAGGGAGGACGTCACTTTTTTAACGGAAAGAACAAGACGTTCTTCTTCACCGACTATCAGCGTTGGTCTGATCGTGAGGCGTCCTCCGGCGTCACGCTGAAGGGCGCACCCACTGCCGCTGGTCGCGCGGCATTGCAGACCCACGCCGGCAATCGTCCGCAGGTGCAAGCTCTCCTTCGATTCGTTCCGGCTGGAACTCCGAATGGAGAAAGAAGGAGCGTGACGATTGCCGGTGGCCCAACGTTCGAAGTCGAACTTGGCGATCTCACTGGTTCGTCGGCGTTCAGATTTGATAGTCGTCAGGGATCTGTTCGCATAGATCATCGGGTTAATGACAAGAGTTTCATTTACGCGCGATACAGATCAAGTAAGGAGTCATCTGCCGGCTCTGACCAGGTTACACCACCCGGCCTGGGTGCAATCGATGACCGCAAAGCCAAAGCAGCTGCCGTCGTATGGACCAGAGTATGGTCACCTGGCATAAGCAATGAGGTAACAATTAACTGGACGAGGTCCACCATCGAAAGGGACGCCGAAGATCCACTCTCCAAAACAATCCCATCCATCCAGATCAACGATCTTGGAATGACAGGTACTGGAGCGAATAGAACCGCATTCGGGGCCGCTATTGCCCTGCCTCAGGGGAAGGTTAACGACACCTATCAGATAACGGATTCCATCTCTATCGTTGATGGAGGACACTCATTCAAATTTGGGGTTGATCTGCGGCGAACAGACGTAAAGAGCACTTTCTTCCCGTCAGCACGTGGAAGCCTGATCTACACAACGTTAAATAATTTCGTGAATGATATTGCTTCATCGTCGTCAAAATCTCTGCCGCTGCGCGGAGGAGATATGATCTCCTTTAACCGCTGGCACCAGTTCTATGTTTACGGTCAGGACCAGTGGAAAATACGGCCGAATCTTACGCTCTCATATGGAGTCAGATATGAGTATCCAGGAGATTCATTCCAATACCTTCGGGAACTGAATCAGCGCATTCTTGCAGCTAATAACAACGATCCTGCATATAGATTCGACGCGCCCAAAAAGGACACCAACAATTTCATGCCAAGAGTTGGATTTAATTGGAATCCGCAAACGAGCGATAAAGGTTTAATGGGCCTTCTGACGGGTGGCAACAGGTTGGTCTTACGCGCCGGGTACGCCCGTACGTACGACGCAAATTTTGTCAATTTAAATAGTCAATCCTTCTTTTCGTTCCCCTTCGTAGCGACGCAAGACAGATCGCCGGCACCCAATGGCTTTATCACGGTGCTCAATACCACCGTTCCAAATATTTCAGATCCCAGACAACTCAGTCGGAGCGTCGTCTCTGAAGATCATCGCGCACCTGCGGGCGATCAAATCTCGTTCGATGTTCAGCGGGAGCTAACCAACGACCTAATCTTTAAGGTCACTTATGTGCGAACACGAGGGACAGGACTTTTCCAGATTGTTGAAGGCAATCCGCGGCTCCCGTGTCCTTTTGGAACGGGACCCGGAACTTGCAATACAACGGGAATAGACAGAAACACCGGAGTTCCCCTTCCGTCGGCTGCACCAATCCTGGCCCCAAGAGTTGATCCGAGCAGAGGGGTGATTACGTTGAGGACTAACTCGGCATCGTCAACCTACGACGGTTTACAAACCAGCTTGGAGAAAAGGCTGAGCCGCGGCTTTAGCTTTGGCTTGCACTATACCTGGAGCTCGTTCATTGATACTGCCTCTGATATCAATCCTCCATCCGTCGCCGAAAGCAACTTCTCACAGGACCCGTTCGACAGAAACTCGGATCGGGCCCACTCAACTTATGACAGGCCACATAGACTTTCCGGAAATGTGGTTTATGAACTGCCATTTTTCGGAAAACAGCGTGGGTTCATTGGCAAGTTATTTGGTGGCTGGCAGCTCAACTCTTTTTTTAACTTCCAGACCGGTGCTCCATTAACCGCGCTTAATGGATCGGATCCCGCTGGTGCAAGCTTAGCTACATCGATCCGTCCGAATGTATTCACAAACTTGGACGTTTCAAAAATGAGTGTCGCGCAATTATTTTTGATTAACCAACAGCAGAGATCACAAGCGATGGCGCAGGCGCAGCAGTTATTCGATAGCCTGCCAGCAGGTCCGTGCGTTCCTGGATGGCTTCCTGGCCCATCGCTTCCTTTTACACTGTTCTCGGCACCAGGAGGAAGGATCACCTGCAATGCCCAGGGAGCAAGGACCCTTGTTGTTGATTTCAACGGAGTTCCTGAAGGACAGCGGGTCGGCAAAGCCGGTCGAAACATAATGCGCGCGGATCCCATCAGGAATGTCGATATCGGAATCATAAAGAACACCCAGGTTGCCGAAAATGTACGAGCCCAACTTTGGGTCGACTGTTTTAACGCATTCAATTCGCGAAATTTTGGTATTCCTTCTGGCGTGGCAAGTAGTCCCGGCTTCCTAAACCAATGGGCCACCGATGGAGGCAACCGCAGAATTCGATTTGGCGCACGCCTTGTATTCTGAGAGATAACTTTTGTTCCTTCTCCTCAGAATTAATTCTAATTAACCTGCAACGTGATTAAGAAAGTTTCTTGCGGTATCTCAACGTGTCAATAGATACGCAACGCGGGTATGGTGTCGGGCTACCGTCTGGCGAGGCCGTGGCTAGGCACCTGGGAATCGACCCGCTCACTTCGGACCAGATTGGCATTGGATCAACGGGCGGGAGTGGCGAGCCTCTTTTGTGCTACCACACTCTCCGCGAAGCCGACGTCTGTACGGGAGGTCGTCGTCTTGGCCCAGTTGGTGGCCGGATCGGGAGGTACTGGTTGGACTCATTGATGCTGACCCGACATCTTTTCGTCAGCACAGTCATGAATGGCGGCCCAAGAAAACACTTAGTGAGTACCAAGTGGTGATTACACTAGTTAATGACATTGACTACAGCTAAGTGACAGGTGCACTCTGTCCCAATGCTAAAGCGCGATTAGCGATTTCGATCGCTGAAGGCTTGAAGCAAGAGAGGTTTGGTGTCTATTTTGAAGCAAAATGAGGAGTTCACTCTTCGGCACGAGCCCACAAAATATTGTATCGCTCAAGCATTTGGTGCCTGCATATTGCATGAGTGCCGAGTGCTAGGTCGGCACCGTCGGTAAGTTATTGAATCCAGCGGACTTATAGAGTTGATTTGCCGAAGGGGGGACTCGAACCCCCACGAGTTACCTCACACGCCCCTCAAACGTGCGCGTCTACCAGTTCCGCCACTTCGGCTCAAGTTTTCAGACAGCAATTATAGCTAGTATTGTCGCGGGGGAAAATCTCTGGACAGCATGGGTCGCCACATTGGTAAGACTCGGCTCACTTCGGGCTGGTTGCGGGTGATGCAGTTCCGAAAGGCGACTCGGAAGTCGTGGGAGACGCGCTTGCCTGCGGCGTTGGCGTTTGGGTTGGCGAAGGCAGCGAATCATCCTCCGTTGACTGCAACACGGAATGCGAGCCAGTTATACCCGGCAAGGAGAGCATCAAGGCGATTAGCATGAAAGCTGCCGCCGCGCCGATTGTAGTCTTTGCCAGGACGCTCGCGGTGCCACGCGGACCAAATGCTGTGCTCGAAAGATTGCTTGAAAATAAATCTCCCGCACCCGACTTGCCAGGCTGCAGTAATATCACCACCACCAAAACTACGCATGAAAGAATAAATAGTCCGTATAGAGTATAAGTTAGCAATTCAATCTCCAGCTGAATGGTAAACCGTAAATAGTGAATGGTAAATGGTAAATCGTGAAAGGTAGATGAAATCGTGATCGCAAATGCCTCGTGAGTATTGCGGCCTCATCTAGCCGTGAACGGCGATCTGCTATTCACCATTAACCATTTACCATTTACGCCTTTCATAATTCACAATCCTGGCAAAGCTCTCGGCCGTCAAACTTGCGCCGCCGACTAGTGCCCCATCGATGTCCGTTTGCATCATCAGGCCGGCGATGTTATCCGGCTTCACCGAGCCACCGTAAAGGATCCGCAAAGCTTCGGCAGCCGTAGCAGTGTGCCCTTCCGCGAAAACGCGCCGGATAAACGCGTGCATTTCCTGCGCTTGCTCCGGCGTCGCTGTGCGTCCCGTACCGATTGCCCAAACGGGCTCGTAGGCGACGATGATACGGTCGAGATCGGGGGCTGTCAACCCGCTGAGTCCGCCGTTTAGCTGGCCTCTGACAACTTTTTCGGCAGTTCCCTGCTCTCGCTGGTCCAGTGTTTCTCCGACGCAAATGATAACCGTCAGGCCTGCGGAAATGGCCGCCTGACACTTTCGTCTCACCATTGCATCCGTCTCAGAATAGAACTGACGTCGCTCAGAGTGGCCCACGATGACGTGACTGGCCCCGGCGTCGCGCAGCATGAAAGCGGCTATTTCACCGGTGTGCGCTCCCTCTTCGACTTCCGTCGCACAGTTCTGACCCGATACTCTGACGTTCGAGCCCTCGAGCCGATCAGCAACGGTCTTCAACGATGTGAAGACAGGAGCGATTATCACCTCACAATGGTTAGCATTAGCTACTAGCGGCTTCAGAGCGAGGGCGGTATCAACCGACTCACCAACCGTCTTGTACATCTTCCAGTTTCCAGCGATTACGGGTTTGCGCATAAACAAATTGAGATTGTGCTTTGAGCTTTGTACTTTGTGCTTTGAACTTGCGCTGGTACTTTGATCTGTCTTTGGTTTTCTCGCTCAGAAGCCGTGGCCGTGAGAATCCGAAGTCCAAAGCACCAAGAACAAAGCACGAAGTTCAAAGTTCATTTATCATTCAAAGCCGTTACGCCGGGCAGTTCTTCACCAGCAAGAAACTCAAGCGTGGCGCCGCCACCGGTAGAAATGTGAGTAATGCGATCTGCGACTCCCGCCTGCGTGATTGCCGCGACGGAATCGCCTCCGCCCACGATCACGATCGCACCTCGATCAGCGGCCGCGGCACTTGCCTGGGCAATGGCAAGCGTGCCTTCGTTGAACGGCGGTTCTTCAAAAACACCCATGGGCCCGTTCCAGATAATGGTGCGCGCATCGCGCAAGGCGTTCGAGAAATGGGAAACTGTCTCGATTCCGATGTCCATCCCCGCATGGCCGAGGTTGGTGAATTCGATCGGAATCGCCTTGGCGATGATCTTCTCTCCCTTTACCGGCTCATAGCTATCAACAACCTGATGGTCGGTCGGCAGTAACAGTTCGGTTCCCTTCTCTTTCGCTCGTTTCTTGACGTTGAGCGCAGTCTGAAGCATATCGTCTTCGACCATCGACTTGCCGACGGTAAAGCCCTCGGCCTTTAGGAATGTGTAGGCCATGGCGCCGCCTATCAAAATCTTGTCGACGCCACGATCAATCAGTGCGTTGATGACGGGAATCTTGTCCGAAACTTTTGCTCCGCCCAGAATTGCCACGAACGGGTGCTCTGGATTGCCGATCACTCGTCCCAGGTAATCCAACTCTTTCTGCATTAACAAACCGGCCGCGGCTCTAGCTACGTGTTTCGTAATGCCCACGGTGGAAGCGTGTGCCCGATGCGCCGCTCCAAACGCGTCATTAACATAAACGCCGTCGCAAAGACTGGCTAGCTGCTTCGAAAACTGATCGTCGTTCTTTTCCTCTTCCTTGTGAAAGCGGAGATTCTCAAGTAAGAGCAGGTCGCCATCTGGCAACGCCTTGGCTTTGGACTGCGCTGTTTCGCCGATACAGTCCTCCGCAAAGCCAGCACGCTTGCCAACCAGTAATGAGAGATGTTCGGCTACCGGCTTCAAACTGTACTTCTCAACACGCTCACCCTGTGGCCGACCCAGATGTGAAGCCAGAATCAGACGGCCACCCTGGTCGATGGCATGTTGGATGGTGGGTAGCGCTGCGCGAATTCGAGTGTCGTCCTCAACCTTCCCCTCTTTGATAGGCACGTTGAAGTCAACGCGAATGAATACCCGTTTGCTTTTGAGGTCGAGGTCTTTGATGGAAAGCTTTGGCATTTCCGATTGTCGATTTCCGCCAAATTCGCGAGCTTGCTCTGCTAAGCCTGGGCTTCGATCGTTTGAGTTAGTGGGTCTGATTGATGGAGTTGTTTTCGATGATTTCTAACCGACATTTGGCAATTGGCAATCAAAATGTTCAGAGTCCCTTACTCGCAATGTACTTGATGAGATCGCGGACCCGGCATGAATAACCCCATTCGTTGTCATACCAGGATAGGATCTTCACCAGGCGCCCGCCAATGACCTTGGTGTATTCGGCATCGACGATGGAAGAGTTTGAGTTTTTCTTGAAATCACTGGAAACCAGAGGTTCTTCGCAAAACGAAAGGATCCCGGAAAGTTCTTCATTCGCCGCATCCTTCAAAGCGCGATTGACCTCTTCCGCCGTCGTGTCTCTTTCTACCTCCATTACCACATCGATGAGGGAAACATTAGGAGTCGGGACCCGCACAGAGATGCCGTCAAATTTACCTTTCAACTCGGGTAGCACAAGCGCGACGGCTTTCGCTGCTCCAGTCGAGGTCGGAATCATGGAGAGCCCGGCAGCGCGAGCACGACGCAGATCTTTGTGAGGCAAGTCAAGCAGTTGCTGATCGTTTGTGTACGAGTGAATGGTCGTCATCTGTGCCGAACGGATACCAAACTTTTCGTTAATTACCTTAGCCACGGGGGCCAGGCAGTTGGTGGTGCAGGAAGCATTGGAAATTACGTGGTGATCGACTGGGTTATATTTATCTTCATTCACGCCCAGCACGATTGTGATGTCTTCATTCTTAGCGGGCGCGGAGATGATCACTTTCTTAACGGTACCACGCAGGTGCTTCATCGCATCTTCCGCCTTGGTGAAAATCCCGGTGGATTCAACCACGATCTCGGCGCCAACCGATTCCCAGTCGATGGCCGCGGGATCTCTCTGCGAAAACACGCGAAACTCTTTGCCTTCGACCTTGATTCCGTTTTCCGTTGAAGAGATATCGAGATCGAGGTTACCTAGTACCGAGTCGTATTTCAGCAGGTGTGCAAGTGTTTTCGTGTCCGTAAGATCATTTACTGCTACTAAATCGATATCCGGATCGCCTAGAGACGTACGGAAGATGTTTCGTCCGATCCGACCAAAACCGTTGATGCCAACCTTGACTGCCATTTTGTGGGCTCCTTGCCGTTTATCGTTTCAGAAGATATTACGAACGGAAATCATCTTCGATTATTCGCGCGTTCAAACGGGCACAAAGTGTTCTCCGCGAACAACCTGAAGAATGTCCATTTTTGTGAACGGTAAGGTTATGCGCGCTTAGCTTGACTGTCAAGCAAGTGTGAAAACAGCAAGTGTGAAAACCGCGACGAGCAACGGTCGTCCGCGTTCGTCAATAGCTCGGCTCTATAAGTTGGCCAAACACGCAGACGCAGTTTGCAACTCAGCAGGTTAAGGCTGCGACTAATTGATTGGGGTTGGTGGGCCTAACGGGTCTCGTTAGTGGCCACCTTGTCACAGCGCAGGTAGCACGGTGAAGTTATCCCAACGGTTTGTTAGACCCAACCGGGGGCCATTGTTGTATAAGCCAGCCCCGGCGGCGGCAGCTAAAACCACACTGTTGGTGGAATAGAGCAGCGCATTGTCAGCATAAATGTTGATACTGCCCGATTGTAGCGTTAGCACTCGCAAAGTCTTCCAATTCGGCGAGGGAATAGTGATGTCGCTAGCGAGCATAATTTGAGAGCCCGATTGATAGTAGCCGACTGAGAGTTTCTTGGACGTGGAAGGCAGGTTTGTGCTGTCGCTCGTGTACGCAAAGAAGAAGTTATTCTTATCAATGACGCGAAAGCAAAGACCCGTGTTGACGCCGTTTCCGTACGAACCTAGCCTTCGGTCAACCCGAATATCCACATTTCCGGTGCTTGATCCCGTGGGCACCCAGGCAAGGCTAGTGTCGTTCGCCAACAGAATGGCACGGCCGCTAAGGATTCCGAAAGGCTGCGGCCCGGATGCATCCGCGTTGGTCTGCCAGGTTTGCGTCCCAGCCGAACCTCCTTCCGTGGCGCCCAGCCCCCCGCTGCCACCTAAAATATAAGTGGAATTGTTACTGGAGAAAGAATCGTATATCAGTGCGCTGGACGGCGTAGCTGGAGCAGGGCTAAACGGCGCGATTATCGTCCCCGGATTGCTCGGATTTGAAAAATCGGGCGCCGTTGGATCGAGCACAAATCGCGGAGTGGGGCAAGCAGGACAATCCTCAATGTAGCCGTTAGAAAACCCTCGAAGCTTCCCTAGATGCGTAACGGAGTTGTAACCGAAAGATAGGTCTGCGACCGTTTGCGCCGATCGGAAGAAGTAGCTCAGTAACTGACCGTCCCGCGAGAAGACTGTCTGTGGAGCAAAGGAAGTTTCTGGCGCACCTTGCCTGGGATTGCTGCCTTCGTAGCCGCGAACCTGCGCAATTCTCCCGATCAGGTTTTGGTGATCTGAGCCGCCAATCAGGAGCATGCTAGCTCCCCAACTTAAGCCCATGCAAATACGCGGACCCGCAAACGGCTGCTTACCCACGGGTACGCCGTTGTAGTATGTGATGATGTTCATACCGTCCCAGCCTACGGCATAGTGTCCCCACTCACCGGGCGCAGGGCCATCGTCACTTCCAAAATAGGTCAATGTTGAGCCGTCCCATATGTTGCCGAATAGGCTGTAACGTCCAGGCTCCGCATTATGGTTGAAACCAAATAGCAGAGCGTGAGCTCCACCATAGCCGTCTGACAACAGATATCTGGTGTAGGTGTTTTCACCGGGCATCGCCCAGAGCTCCCAGAAAAAGTGGGGTAAGCCCACATTCACCGGCCAAAAATCGCGGTAATCTACTGTCATGGGAGAGCCATCGAATTCGAGGACATAACTGGGGCTGCTGCTTGACGACAACACCCCTGTGAAATTGGCGATTTGATTATCATTCAAGCCGCTGAAGTGCTTAGTAGACGGGGTAAAAGTATAAAAGTTCTGTTCTTTCGATGGCGTCAAAAGATAGTCACCGACCGTGGTCGGTATAAACGAATAAGAGCCGTCATTCCCGGTTATTACCTTGCCCTGCTCAGACCCGCTTAGGTCCAAGGTGATCCCAATGATGCCTCTTCCGTTGCTATCAATTATATGACCACTGATCCGGATCGTTCTGATTGCGGTGAAGTCCACAGTCCGGTTTCCGCTTAGATCATTCAGGGTCTTGCTTGAGGGGGTGAGAGTGTAAAAAGCTTTTGAGGGTGTGATTGTGTAATTGCCGACAGGTGTTACGTTAAATGAATAAGTGCCGTTATCATCGGTTGTAGTTGCTCCTGCTTGCGGACCGCCGAGTGTGACTAAGGTGCCACCGAGGCCTGTTGTGCCGTATGTTATTCGGCCAGTTATCGTGTAAGGAGGCGCAGGTGTTGGCAACGCTCCAACGTCATCCGGAAGGCCGCCGCCAACGTGACCAATGCCTATTCTCACGCGATTACTGGCAATGCCACGATAAGCCATGCCAATTAGCACATCACCTACATCGCCAATCTCCTCGTTAAATCTCAGGATGATCTGGCTCATCCAGATCTGCCCCGGCACCGGCCTTACATCTTCGACATTCAGCCCGTAGTGCCGATGTGAGACGTCCTCGGCGTCGGCAGTCATGGCAGATATGTCCCCGGCTGATTGTATTGATAGATTCCTGACGAAGAGCATAATGCGAGGTCGCCTATCTAAACCGTACAGAAAAGATGAGGCTGAAGGAGAGAAAGGTTCGGGCGTGAGGATCAACGCATCAAGTGCAATGGCGCGAGTCGAAGTTGACTCGCTAAGGAAGATCGGCTTTTCAGGATCAGCCTGCGCTAGTCCCTGGACGCTCGCGAGGAGACACAACGCAAACCAAAATTGAAGAGTATGCTGAGACCGCGGACCGAGAAACCGCTTAATCATTTGCGTCAATCATAATGGCAAGGCTAAAAGTAGCGAGCAAGGGGAGATTTGCACGGGAGCAATGAATACGAAGCCTATGCGACGGCGCTCTTGCTGTCAAGGTACAGTTAGGGCATTTTTAAGCAGCTGTAAGGCCCTTTTCAGTACATCTTGTGAAACCTCCGTCGTTCGGACTACGTAGAGAAACCTGATGGGTCGGAGTCTGTTTGACCAGGGTATAAGTCGCTGGGTTGGAGATTTGGCAATAAACGTGAAGGAGCTTTGGTCGATGCTTACAATGAATATCAATGGTGTAGTTAGCGGAGCTTTCCTGGGGGCAGTGCTACTAGTGGCGGGCGCAAACGCTTTGGCGCAGACTACGCCAACTACTCAGAAACCAGCCCCGCGCGACGCAACGCGTCCACCAGGTTCCGAAACGCAGAATCCCAATACGCCACCGGGAACACAGCAAGCTCCACCTAAGGCTCCCCCTGGAACTCAACAGCCGCCCCCGCAAGCCCCCCCCGGAAATCCTACGGCGCCCATAACGCGACCGGTACCGTCCACGCCAGGAACCCCAACTATCGCACCGTCTCCTGAGGTTACGGCAACTCCAACGTCCGAAAACCCTTCTATTCAGGACCCGGTCGACCCCAATTTCCCAGTTGTCGAGCGCAGGCCATTGCCGCCCATGCCTAACATGACTCGACTGGGTGTGACCAGCGATAACACGTTGACCTTATCGCTTAACGATGCGGTGAAGCGAGCTCTACAAAACAACAACGATATTGAAATTGCTCGCGACGATGTGCGGTTTGCGGAGACGCAATTGCGCGCACTTGAAGGTATATATGATCCGATATTCATCATTACGCCCCAGATCGACAAGAGGATTGCGCCGCAACAGAACCGCTTCTCGGGCTCTACAACCGCCGGAACGATTTCGAACACTGTTTATACGGTCAACCCCGGAATCTCAAAGTTCTTCTCCACCGGGGGCGGGAGCTATGATCTGACGTTCACTAATAACAAGACAGTATCCAATTCTACGGCCAATATCTTGAACCCATTCTTCGCCGGCAATTTTGGACTTACGTTTACGCAGCCCCTCCTGCGCAACCGGTCGATGGACAATAACCGTAGACAGATTCGGATTCAGAAGAAACGCCTGGAGCAGTCGGACGCGGATTTTCGTCTCCGCACCATAGATGTTATCTCGCGCGTCCAGCAGGCCTATTGGGAGTTGGTATTTGCTTTGCGCGATCAGCAGAACCAGCTTGAGAACCTCAATCTGTCGCGTGAGAATCTTAGGAATGTTGAGGCGCAAATAGCCGCAGGTGCAAAGGCCCCGTTGGAGAGGGCGGAAGTGCAAACCGAACTCGCGAACCGCGAGTCAGC
>JBGTLM010000006.1:0-13371 GCA_041744135.1 Pyrinomonadaceae bacterium | reverse complement strand
TAGCCGGTGCGTTCATCATCCCGGTCTAATGAGCTGTAGTGTTCGGGATGCAGGTCATGATCCAGAAAGATTGCGTCGTAGGAATTCTCGCCCAAAAGCTGCTGCGCCTGACTCACGTTGTGGGCCATATCGATAAAGTCGCCCTTGAACCGTTCGGCGAACCACTTGTGTCTGCGTCGATCGTCATCGAGAAGAAAAACTCGGATAGGGCAGCGTTCGCTATCAATCCTCCGGATACCAAGTTTCGTTAGCAATGAATGTAACAAAGTCATTTTTCGTAAAATCAAAACCTCCGGTGACAAGAGCGAACATCGCTTCTCGAGCTAAAAGGAGGAAGCGAAATGGCTCGAAATATAGCATACAGATAGTGCCCCAGTCTGATCTGCGAATCCTGTCAGAAAGGCGAGCAGTAGCGACCCAGTGACCGCGGCAACTCTCCGGAAATCTGTCGTAGCGAACCGGCTGACGGCTAGAGATCTGAGACCGAGTTCGCTATCGCTCCCCGTTCTGAGCGGCGAACCCGAAAGACATTTAACATATCCGAAGAGTGCCTTCGTTGCGTTCCCCTCTGCCGATGATATAATCCGACCCGAATAGCATCAAAGTCGGAGTTTCGCGGTCTTGGGGATCCGCAATCGTTAATGCCGCCTGACAATTCCAGCAAACGCTTCGACGAAGGTCAAGCTACGGAAGTGTGCGGCGCTTGCTTCGGCACGGGCGTGAGAATTGTTCCCGGTAAGGGGGCAAAGATATGCGACGAATGCCAGCCGCGGCGCGGTGACCGGTTACTGGAGGCAGCGCGTGTCCCGCGTCGTCATGCTGCCTGCACGTTTGATAACTATCGTGTACCAGATGGTTCCTCGTCACTTCACTGGGCTCTCATGAAGGCCAAGACCCTGGTGAACGATTACCCGTCGGTTGAAAGGGGTCTTCTCTTAACTGGGTCGGTCGGAGTCGGAAAGACTCATCTTGCCGTGGCGATTTTGCGGGGACTGATTGCGAAGGGTGTTTCATGTTTGTTCTGCGAGTCTGGTTCTCTGCTTAAACAGATTCAGGATTCGTACAATCCAATATCGAAAACGTCTGAGCTGCGAGTGCTGGCCCCGGTTTACCAGGCTGAAGTCTTAGTACTCGACGAACTGGGCGCCACAATTCCCACGGACTGGGTTCGCGACACGATGTACCAGATCATTAACAAACGCTACAACGATAAGAAGCTTACGATCTTTACTACAAACTATCTTGACGTGCCTCGCATCGAGAGCACCCAGGAGCCTGAGATTGTCAGCCGAACGTTCAGCAAGAAAGGATCTTCTGAACGGATTCGGGAAATGACGACGCTGGAAGAGCGTATTGGGACCCGCTTGCGGAGTCGTCTGTACGAGATGTGCAATGCGGTGATAATCGAAGGCGAAGACTATCGCAAGAGCCAGGATCGGCGTCGCTGAGGTACGCTATGGGGGCTGTTACTGGAGGGTGTAGCCCTGAAGTGTTCATTTGCCATTCCTGATTGGTCAACGGCCTTGGTCCTCGTCGCGTTAGCGACGGTTGACTTTAGCCTGGTCTTTCAAGGCCGGGAAAACAAAGCTGACAATACTCCGACGAACGACCGATCATTCAATCGTCGCTAACGCTACGAGTGTTTAAAGGTTTCGGAACCCGGCCTTGAAAGACCGGGCTAAACTCACGCCGCCGCTACGCGTCGAGGACCTGCCAAAATGAAAAAAGAGCACATGAGAAATGAGAATTGGAAAATGAACGCGGGCTACTGCCCCGAGCTACCGGTTATGTATAATGCCTCGACCCACAGCGTCAAAAATTCTTTGGCTGGTAGCGCTAATGGCGCTCATGTCAGGCAGGATGCCTGCGTTTCCAGTTAATGCCCAAACGCACTGACCTACACAAAATACTTATCATCGGATCGGGTCCTATTGTAATCGGCCAGGCTTGCGAGTTTGATTATTCAGGCACGCAAGCCTGCAAAGCACTCCGTCAGGAGGGCTATAAGACCGTGCTGGTTAACTCCAATCCAGCCACGATCATGACCGACCCAGAGACCTCCGATGTTACCTACATCGAGCCATTAACAGTTGAATCCCTGGCGGAAATAATCCGGCTCGAGAGACCGGACGCGTTGCTGCCCACGGTAGGCGGGCAGACCGCATTGAATCTTGCAATCGCCCTTTCAGATGCCGGGATTCTTGATGACTACGGCGTGGAAATGATTGGGGCCAAGCCCGAGGCGGTGAAAGTCGCTGAGGATCGACGACTCTTCAAGCAGGCGATGGATGAAGTCGGACTGCCTATGCCACAAGGAGGTTTCGCTCGTTCATGGGACGACGCTCAAGAGATTGTGACGAACACTGGATATCCCTCAATCATTCGACCTTCCTTCACTCTCGGCGGTAGCGGCGGCGGCACTGCCTATAACCCCGAGGAGTTTGAAGAGATCGTGCGCGCCGGCTTAGCGGCTTCGCCGATGCACGAAGTTCTGATCGAGGAATCAATTCTGGGCTGGAAAGAGTTTGAGCTCGAGGTGATGCGTGACCTGGCGGATAACGTGGTAATCATCTGCTCAATCGAAAACTTCGATCCGATGGGCGTGCATACCGGAGATTCAATCACAGTTGCGCCAGCGCAAACACTTACCGACGTCGAATATCAAAAGCTGCGTGACATGGCCATTACCGTTATTCGCAAAGTCGGGGTGGAAACAGGCGGATCGAACATTCAGTTTGCCGTCAACCCGGAGAACGGCGACATACGAATTATAGAGATGAACCCACGCGTGTCGCGTTCATCGGCACTCGCTTCCAAAGCAACGGGTTTCCCGATCGCCAAGAGTGCCGCCAAACTTGCCGTTGGTTACACCCTTGATGAGATTCCCAATGACATCACCAGGAAGACTCCGGCCTCGTTCGAACCTACTATCGACTACGTAGTAGCAAAGATACCGAAGTGGGAGTTTGAGAAGTTTCGCGAGGCGGAAGACGTGCTGGGCACGCAGATGAAGTCGGTGGGTGAGGTGATGGCCATTGGCCGAACATTCAAGGAGGCATTGTTTAAAGGATTGCGATCGCTCGAGGCTGTGAAACCCCTACGTCTTGAGAACGTGTCTGACGATGAGCTGCAACGCAAGCTTGCGCGTCCAAACTCCCAGCGTTTTTCCTACATTACTTATGCGCTTCAACATGGCTGGTCGATAGCCGAGATCTATCGGTTGTCGCGAATTGATCCCTGGTTTCTAGAACAGCTGCAAGAGGTGATGGAGATTCAGCGTGCGGTTGAAGGAATGAAACTCGAGGAAATCCCCGCGGACCTTTTGCGTACTTTCAAAGAGGCCGCGTTGTCTGATCGCCGGCTTGCTTATTTGACTGGAAGATCGGAAGACGATGTGCGCGACTTTCGCAAGCGCGTTGGGATTGTTCCAGTTTACAAGCGGGTCGACACCTGTGGCGCTGAATTCGAATCTTTCACTCCGTACCTTTACTCAACCTACGAATCGGAAGATGAGGCGGCACCCACCCAGCGTCGCAAAATAATGATCCTGGGTTCGGGACCTAATCGCATCGGGCAGGGAATCGAGTTTGACTACTGTTGTTGTCACGCCTCTTTTGCCCTACGAGATGCAGGCTTCGAAACGATCATGGTCAACTGCAATCCTGAGACAGTGTCCACGGATTACGATACGTCTGACCGCCTCTACTTCGAACCACTTACTTTCGAAGATGTTATGAATATCGTTGACGTGGAGAAGCCCGAAGGCGTCATAGTTCAGTTTGGAGGTCAAACTCCGCTCAATTTGGCGATGCGTTTGCACCGAGCCGGCGTACCGATAATCGGTACCAACGCAGAATCGATTGACCTTGCCGAGGACCGCAAACGGTTTGGAGCATTGATGCAGGAGTTAGGCATTCCGCAACCGGAAAACGGAATGGCAGCGACGGTTGCTGACGCGAAGCAAATTGCCGAGACGATTGGCTATCCGGTGTTAGTGCGACCCAGTTACGTGCTGGGGGGCCGGGCCATGGCCATTGTTTATGATGAAGAGAGTCTCGATAACTATGTGCGCACGGCAGTCGGTTTTACGCCGGACCGTCCAGTTTTGATCGACAAGTTTCTCGAGCAGGCGGCGGAGTTTGATGTAGACGCACTTGCTGATGAGACAGCCTGTGTGATTGCCGGAATTCAGGAGCACATCGAAGAGGCTGGCATTCATTCCGGAGATTCGTCCTGCGTACTGCCGCCGGTCCGTATCGATCCGGAGCACATAGAAACGATGCGTCACTACACTCGCACGCTCGCAACGGCGCTCTCCGTGCGCGGGCTCATGAACATCCAGTTTGCTATCAAGGATCACCGGGTGTATGTGCTTGAAGTAAATCCACGCGCCTCGCGTACCGTGCCCTTTGTTTCCAAGGCCACAGGAGTTCAGATCGCTCGAGTTGCCGCGCTGGTTATGGCCGGTAAGCCTCTGGCTGATTTTGCTTTGCCTGAGGAACTGACCGTCAGTCGTTTCTTCATCAAGTCACCCGTTTTCCCGTTCGTGAAGTTTCCCGGCGTAGATCCCATTCTGGGGCCGGAGATGCATTCGACGGGTGAAGTGATGGGTATCGGCCAAACGTTCGGCGAGGCTTACGGTAAGGCCATGATGGGAGCAGGGTTGTCACTCCCGCGCAGGGGAACGGCGTTTCTTAGTGTCAACGACACCGATAAGGGACAGTCGGTCATTATTGCCCGCAGGCTGGTCCGTCTTGGTTTTGAAATTGTGGCCACTTTGGGGACGGCCGCTCGCTTAAAAGAAGTCGGGCTAAAAATCGAAACGGTTTTTAAAGTCAATGAGGGACGCCCCAACATTGTAGATCACATCAAACGGGGAGATGTGGCTTTGGTTATCAACACTCCGCTGGGTCGCTCCTCTCACTTTGACGAGCAGGCGATTCGCCGGGCAGCGCTGCAGTACAACGTCCCCTGCGTGACGACCATGACTGGCGCCCAGGCAATTGTTGAAGCCCTGGGGGCATTTGGTGGCGATGAGCCGGTGCGAGTTCGCTCTCTGCAGGAGTTGCATGCAGTTGGCGCCGCGGTGCAGCAGTAGGTAGCTAGCTTGTTCGGTTAGCATGAGGAATTTTCACGCAAAGGGGGCAAAGGGGCAAAGACGCAAAGTGTAAAAATCCTGGTTCTTCTCTGCGTTTTTGCTTCTTTGCGTGAAACTATCCTGGTCTTGACCGAACCCGCGCGGCGTTAAATTCGAGGTTTTCCTGACGATGATTACTTCAATGAAAAGAATCTCGCTTACTACTTGCATTCTCCTCGCAGTTGTGTCGCCACTACCTTTGTTTGCGGACGACGGTATGTGGACATTTGATAATCCTCCGCGGAAACATTGGAAGGAACGCTACAGTTTCGAACCATCCGACGCTTGGTTAGAGCACGTTAGGTTAGCGTCTGTCCGGGTTGAAGGCTCCTCCGGCTCTTTCGTGTCGCCCAACGGCCTGTTGATGACAAATCAGCACGTTGCCAGCGGCCAGTTGCAAAAGCTTTCGACGGGGGAGCGCAATTACCGGCGGGATGGGTTTTACGCGTCGGCGCCGGCCGAGGAACTAAAGTGTCCCGATTTGGAAATCAGTGTGCTGGTTTCTTACGAGGATGTGACGGCCCGCGTACAAGGGGCTGTGAAAGCAGGGGCATCTGGCAAGGAAGCTAATGAGGCCCGCAGCGGGCAGACAGCGGCGATAGAAAAAGAGTCTAACGACAAGACCGGATTGCGTAGCGAGGTTGTAGCGCTTTATCGAGGCGGCGAATATTGGCTCTATCGTTTCAAGAAATATACGGATATTCGACTGGTTTTTGCACCGGAGGAACAGATAGCTTTCTTCGGCGGCGACTACGACAACTTCACTTATCCTCGCTACTGTCTCGACGTCACCTTTTTTCGTGTCTATGAGAATGGGCAGCCGTTAAAGAGTCAGAATTATTTAAAATGGTCAGCTCAGGGGCCGGCGGATGGTGAATTCGTGCTGGCAATCGGCAACCCCGGATCTACTAACCGCCTACTTACATTGACGCAAGTTCAATATCAACGCGACGTGGGAAATCTGCTCCAGATGAAGGTCTGGAATTCACGCCGCGACGCTCTTGTGCGCTACGGCGCGACTGGCTCCGAGCCCAGCCGACGCGCATTGAACACTGTTCGCAGTCTTTCGAACTCCATCAAGCGCCTGGTGGGTCAGCAAGAAGGCTTGAGCAACCAGCGCATGATGGCGGGGAAAGAGCAGGATGAAAAAGCGTTGCGAGCTGCAGTGTCGAGCCGTCCGGAGTCTCAGCAGGCTTACGGTAACGCCTGGGACGAGATTGCCGACGCCTACAGAGACCTGCCGACCTACGCCAAGCGAACCGCCTTTTCGACCATAGCTCATTCCCGCCTGGGACAGATCGCGTCGACGCTCGTTCGATACTCTGAAGAGGTTGGAAAACCAAATGAAGAGCGCTATGAAGAGTTTCGCGACTCAAAGTTGGATTCGCTGAAGTTCAACCTCTTCTCACCAGCTCCAATCTATGCCGATATGGATGGGGCAATAATTGGCTCCTGGTTAGCAGACGCAGAGCAGACTTTGGGAACAGAAGATCCTTTCGTTCGTGCAGCACTTCAGGGCTCAACTCCGGTGGCGCTGGCCAAGACTGTGGTTTCCGGAACAAAGCTGGGTGAGGTAGCGGTTCGCAAAGCCCTGTTTGAAGGTGGCCCGGACGCGATCAAGAAAAGCGATGATCCGCTGATCGCGCTGGCCCGCCGGATAGAGCCCATCATTCGCGAGTTACGCGCTTGGAACGAGGAGAAGATTCAGAGTGTGGAAACTGCTGCTGGGCAAAAGATTGCTGCAGCACGCTTCGCCGTACTGGGCAGGAACGTTTATCCGGATGCAACCTCCAGTCTCCGCATAAGTTACGGTAGAGTACTCGGCTATGAGGAAGACACCACGCTGGTGCCCTACAAGACGACTTTCAACGGCATTTATGAACGGGCCGCCAGCTTTGATGAAAAGCCACCCTTTGATTTGCCGCAGCGATGGAGGGACGGGAAGTCGAAATTGGACCTGGTGACTCCCATAAACTTCGTTTACACCGCGGACACGATCGGCGGCAATTCCGGTAGTCCAGTCATTAATCGAAACGCGGAAGTGGTGGGCCTCAACTTTGACAGCAACATTCAGAAGTTGCCCAACCGGTACTGGTATGTAGATGAGGCTGAGGGCGGTCGCGCCGTGGCCGTTCACAGCGCCGCCATCATTGAAGCTTTGCGAAGGTTGTATGGAGCCGAGAAGCTGGCGGCAGAAATCACGGGTCGTTAGCGTCAATACAAAATCGGGAGCGGTGCGGCTGTGTGAAAAACAAAAGGAGCCTATGGTAATTTGCAGGCCAGAAAGGGGGCAAAGCGGAGCGCTCCCCCGGTCAAGCTGCAAATTTGTCGAGCTTAAATTGTGAACGCATGGTTGAGTAGTTGCGAATCTCGAGCGGGGGCGGGCTCCGCTTTGCCCCCTTCCCAACCTGCAAATTCACGGGGGCTTGAGCCGGCGCACTGGCGCACTCGATATATCAAGCCTGGGGCGATGACGAACTCGAGGAATTATGGCTACCAGCATTAGAGCGGTGGCAATTACTGTGAGCGATAGTTCATCCCGTGGTGAACAGGAAGACGCTTCGGGCCCTGCACTCGTGGAGTTGCTCCGCGAAGCGGGAGCGGACGTCGTGGCGCACGAGGTCGTGTCTGACGATCTGGATGCGCTCACAGACAAATTGAAAGAGTTTGCCGACCGCAGCGACGTTAACTTAGTGATTACCACTGGGGGCACGGGTTTCGGACCGCGCGATAACACACCGGAAGCAACACTCAACGTAATCGAGCGCGAAGCCCCGGGCCTTGCGGAAGCAATGCGTATGGAGACTTTGAAGAGCACTCCAATGGCCATGATTTCGCGCGGGATCTGCGGCATCTTCTCCCGGACGCTGATCATCAACCTGCCAGGCTCGCCAAAAGCGGTGCGCGAAAGTTTTGCTGTGATCAGACCGGTGCTTGCTCACGCCGTTGCCCTGCTCGAAGGCGACACAAGGCACGTTGCCAAAACAGGTTAGAGGAGCAAGCAGGGAAGGGGGCAAGAACTCTTCGTTGACATTGATCTTGCCCGGCACCTAATATCCTTGCGATAGGAATAGTTCAAGATTCCGGGAGTGTCATGCTTTTTCAAGCAACAGCCGCAGCCACTCAAACTATTGGCAGCCCAATCACGGCCTACTGGCCGGTAATGATCTTTTTTATGGTTGCAGTCGTCTTTCCAGTGCTCCCCATCGTGCTGGGCCGCTTTTTGCGGCCAATCAACTACGGCAAAAACAAGATGCGCCCGTACGAGTGTGGCATCGATCCCAAGACGGAAGCGCACGATCGTTTCACCGTCCGCTACTACATCGTAGCGATGCTGTTTTTGATCTTTGACGTAGAAACGATCTTCCTGCTGCCCTGGGCGATTATTTTCATGGGTGACGACTTTTCGTTTACCAAATTCGCCCTCGTCGAAATGTTTGTCTTTATCGGTATCCTGGTGGTGGGCTATTACTATGCCTGGCGCAAAGGCGCGCTGGAATGGGCCTGAGGCATTGCCGATTGCCGATTGGCGTTTGGCAAAAATCGGGAGCTTACATCACAGCGGCGGTCTGTCGAAGCAAAACCAATCGGAAATCGGCAATTGGCAATCGGCAATAATATGGCTGAACATCAAGAAGGGTTCGTACTAACGACAGTCGATTCGATCATGAACTCGCTGCGCCGCAATGTGGCCGCGAAGGCGCTTGACCTGGGTGCGCCGGTGGTCAACTGGGCCCGCAAGTCCGCACTTTGGCCCATGACTTTTGGGCTGGCGTGTTGCGCGATCGAAATGATCGCCACGGGGGCCGGTCGTTTTGATATCGATCGATTTGGTGCAGGTGTTTTCCGACCCAGCCCCAGGCAGAGCGACCTGATCATTATTGCCGGCACTGTTACTTTGAAGATGGGCCCCGTCGTGCGCAGAGTCTACGAACAGATGCCTGAACCGAAGTGGGCTATAGCCATGGGCGCCTGTGCCTCAACCGGTGGACCATTTGATTCTTACTCGACAATGCAAGGCGTAGATCGCTGCATTCCCGTGGACGTCTACATTCCTGGTTGTCCCCCGCGACCTGAAGCATTGCTCTACGGCCTGATGCGCCTGCAAGACATCATCATGCGCGAAGCGCCGTCGGCTTACATATTCGAGTCGGATGGGTCAGTGCATCGGCAGCGCAGTCTCGAAGGTGATGACGATTTGCCAAACGCTTCTGAGCGGGATTCGTCACGCATTGCTACTCCGGCAATTTGATGACGGAGCCTATTTTCCGGTAGTGGGCAATTGTCAATCCCTTATGAATTGGCTCAGCTGGTGTCCGTAGAATTACCCCCTGAAAAGTAACCGCGCATAGCAGCGCTTCCAGGAGAAAATACAATGAAAAGAAATTCCGCACAAAAGTTTGTGCTAATGCTTGTGACTATCGGGGCGTTGTTCTCGTCCGGAATTATCGTGAGCGCGCAGACTAAGCCGAGGATCAGGCGTTCCGTACGAAGAGCTGCAGTAACCCGCCTGGTACCGGTCGGTACGAATCTTAAGATTCGTCTCGAAGATACCCTGTCCACCAAGGAGTCACGTGTCGGTGACAGGTTCACCGCTACGGTGATGGATCCAGCCCGGTTCGATGAAGCAACTGTCACCGGCCACGTCAGCTCGATTCAGAAATCAGGAAAAATCAAAGGCCGAACCTCTATGAACATGGCTTTTGACTCAATCGAACTGCGTGACGGGCGCAAAGGAACGATGCATGGCTACATCACTCGAGTTTACGGCGACGACGCGGGGCGAGCTGATGATGAGGGAGGGGTTGAGTCTGGCAGTCGCACCAACCAAACCGTAAAACGCGCAGGAATTGGAGCCGCGGCCGGCGCGATTATTGGCGCCATTGCAGGTGGCGGCAAGGGTGCGGGAATTGGCTTAATTCTAGGCGGGGCAGGCGGCGCCGGCTCGCTGGCGATACAAGGAAGCAAAGAGCTGAGACTCGAGTCAGGAACCGAACTGATGGTCCGCGTCACACAGTAGTACCCACGATAATCGGCAGGACGGGCGAAACCGGCATATTGGTTTAGCCTGAAGGGCGCAAAGCAGAGCTTGGGCAGCAAAGACTACCTCTTTGCGCTCGAACTCCACTTTTGCGCTCTTCTTGTTTTCTTACGGCTCTTAGAGTATTTCAGCTTTTCGGTAGCTTGTACCCTACTGGTTCATTTTGAGTCTGGAAGTTCAGAGTTCATCCTTTAGGTTGCGGTTCAGCGGTGCGGACAGCTAAAGCTTGTTGCCGAAAAAACTGTAGGGGCGTCACCTGCGTGGCGCCCCTTCCATCGAGCCGCGGGCGCCTAAAGAGAGACGCCCCTACAAAGGCACTTTTCTGGAAGAAAAATCGACCAGCCTCCGTCTAATATGAGAAGTGAGCGGACGGAGGGACTTATGGAGCGGCTCGCTGTAATGCCCGAGACCAGAATTGACGAACAGGTAATCAAAGATTGCCAGGAGGGCGACCGGGAAGCGTTTCGCCTGCTTTTTGAGGCCTACAAAGACAGGGTGTTCTCCATAGCCGTCTATTCCTTTCATGGTGATCAGACCGCCGCTGGCGATGTTACGCAGCAGATCTTTCTGAAGTTGATGACCTCGATTTGTCAATTTCGCGGGGAGTCGCAGTTTACGACCTGGTTACATCGCCTGGTGGTTAATACCTGCATCGACGAGCAGCGCCGAAGAAAACGTTATCTAGACTTTGGGGAGACGATTGCTTTGCCCACGACTGGGGAACGAAAACCACCAGAACGGCGTTACGAGCGAAGGGAACTTGCCGACTGTGTGAAGGCGGCGATCAACGAACTGAAGCCCAAGTTGCGGATGGCCGTCCTACTTAAATATGTTGACGAACTCTCATATGAGGAAATTGCAAATGTTCTGGGTTGTTCGAAAGGTACAGTCGCCTCTCGCCTCAATCGCGGTCACAAACAACTGGCGCGACGGTTGGCACATCTGCGCGACCAGGTAGTTTTGGAGGACTAGAGATGTTTGCAAAGCACGTTGGCAAAGACCTATCCGCCTATTGCAATGGGGAGCTGTCACTTCACGGTGCGCGCGAGGTTGCCGAACACTTGATTGGCTGCCCCCGGTGCCGAGCCATGTTTGAAGAGATCAAATTAGGTGTGAATCTGGCCGAGCGTCTGCCGGAGATGAAGGCGCCTGATTCTCTTTGGCAGGATCTTGAAGCTCGTCTGGATGCTCAGGTGAGTACTCGCGAGTCGGCTTCAGCCCGCCAAGTCATTTCTGTGAGAGCCATAAGGCCCCTAGGTCGAATCTGGCAGCCACGTTTTCTGGCGATCGCCGCGACTCTCATTATCGCATTAGGTCTGGGAGCCTTCTGGTTCTACAAACAAGAGACGAGACCATCATGGGAGGTGGCCCGGCTCGCCGGCTCACCTACGATTGGCTCGGCCATAATGAACGACAAGAGCCGACTCGCGATCGGGCAGTGGCTTGAGACTGACAATGTCTCGCGGGCGAAAATCCAGGTGGGTTCGATTGGTCAGGTCGAGATCGATCCAAACTCCAGAGTGAAGTTGGTGCAGACGCGGCCGACAGAACACCGGCTCGAGCTGGCCCGCGGACGATTGAGCGCACACATCTGGGCCCCGCCCCGTTTGTTTTTCGTCGACACCCCATCCGCAGTAGCGGCGGACCTCGGCTGTGCATACACGCTCGAAGTAGATGACGAGGGTGGCAGCCTATTGCGCGTCACCTCCGGCTGGGTGGCGCTACACCTAAAAGATAGAGAATCCATGGTGCCCGCGGGGGCGGCTTGCGCTACGCGTCGGGGAATTGGACCAGGTACCCCTTACTTTGAAGACGCATCTGAAAACTTCCGGCGGGCTCTGTCCAAATTGGATTTCGAACCTCACGACAGTGACTGGTCCAAGATTCCAGCTCTCAACCAGGTGCTCATGCAGGCTCGACCGCGCGACACTCTTACACTCTGGCACTTATTATCGCGTCTGGAAGGAGCTGACCGCTTGCTGGTCTACGAGCGCCTGGCCACACTTAGTCCGCCCCCAAACGGCGTAACGCGCGAGGGTATTCTGCAGCTTGAAGACGAGATGCTGAAATCGTGGAAGGCCCAATTAGAATCCACCTGGAGCAACGATTCCGGGCTGCGAAAAGCCTGGATCAAAGTCTGGACTGGGGCGCTGAGCAAGGTCAAAGGAGTAGAGGGGAAAAGATAATCTGGCAGAAACTTTAGGAACCTCTGGTAGGAAAAGCTTCGGTTTTCACCCCGCTAGGGTGAGATGTCTATAGCATTGGAACCTCTACCACCCTAAGGCCCCGGAGGAGCGGAGAGTATCTTGAAGACTATAGCTCTGGTTGCATTCGCTCCTCCGAACGGAGCTGATGAGGGGTTGCGTTCGAGTCTATAGACATCTCACTCTACGGCATGACACCTAAGAGTCGATATTGCCGACTACAGATTAACTTTAGCCAGTGAGTCGCGATCCCGCTGCTTTTTTCCGACAGAGTGTTCAAGGGGCTTTTAGGTCGCGCGGGTTCGAAAGACCAAGTTGAATAGGGAGGTAACAATCATGCAATACACGTCGCCTGCTAGTCTCGGTCGGAGAAAGTTTCTTAAACACGTTTCTCTTTTCGCAATTGCATTACCTGCACTAGAGTTTGGCACCCTGGGGTTAGCGGGTTGCAACCAGGCGCGCTCGCTCGCGGAGACAGTGCCTGAGCAACTGGCGAATGTATCCTGGAAGACTACGATCGTCGCCGATGGCGAACCGGGGGAGCCTTTGATCGTATCCGGAACAGTCTATGCTCCGGACGGGCGCACGCCACTCGAAGGAATCAACCTCTTCGTTTATCAAACTGATGCCACGGGAGTGTATTCGACCAGCGGCGCAAGCGGAGATAATCGCAGCACTCGGATTCACGGGCTGGTGCGTAGCAATAAGGAAGGCCGTTACGAGTTCCGCACAATCAAACCGGGGTCCTACCCAAACAGCCGCAATGCCGCGCACATTCACGCCTACGTTTCAGGTCCTAACTATCCGGAGTATTGGATTGACGAGTATCTATTCGAGGGCGATCCGTTTATTACCAGCGCCGACCGTCAGAGGTTTGCCGGAAAGGGAACCTTCTCTTCGATACTTGCTCTGCAGCGCGGCACTGATGACGTACTCAGAGCAGTGCGCGATATCAAAGTTGAACGTTGCACAAATAACTGCACCCGTCG
>JBGTLM010000005.1:0-18878 GCA_041744135.1 Pyrinomonadaceae bacterium | reverse complement strand
TGCTGGAAAGATTGTAGACATTTAGATTGCACTGACCGCAGAAGCGTACGCGATCGGTACCGATCATTTGCTGCCAGTCAGCTTTGCAGGGTGCCGCGATTCTCACGTGGTCCAAAAGGCTATTGAATCGGTCCATGACATCCCTCCTGATTTAGATCCCGGCACTCAACACATGCAGAAGTTACTCAACACACAGAACCATTTGCGGTAGCCAATGGATCCCAGCTCAACCTAGCAGCAGGCACTCAACTCAACACTAGCAACCCTCAACCCATCCCCACCGCTGTAGCCCAAAGGATCCAGAACTCAGCCCGAGGGAGCCGCTACCGCAAGCGTGGGGCGTTGAGTGCCTTGGTTCGTGTTGAGTGCTGGCATCCATTGGCTACCGCAAATGGTTCTGTGCGTTGAGTGAACTGAAGATTGAGGCCTTTAATGAGTTCCTGCCCTCGACAAGTGTCACCTCTCTAACTCGAGACTTGCGGAGCTACATAGCGGACGAATTTTAGCTCGGCAAGTTTCTGCAAGTTTTCAATCGGCAGCCGGCCAATCACTAACTTAGCGCTCTTGGGATCGAGGATAATCTCGAAACCAAGCTCCTTCAGTTTGGCTAGCGCCTCTGGTGATTTGTCGGTGAGCCAGATTTGAATCTCGGCCTTTTCTCCACGAATGAACTTCACCTCGTCAGCTCCCGGTGTCGCCTTGGTTTTCAATCGTTCGACCACTGCGAGAATTGAGGCGTGCAGCTTCGTAAAGAGGAGCTGCCGCTTTTCCTCATCAGGAGAAGGCTTCGGTCCGATTAGTGCATCGACGTTCGTTTGAGCAGGCCCGGGACTACTTGCAGGTAAACCACCGCCTCGACCGGCACCGACTCCGCTGTCGACTCCGCGTCCGCCTCCTCCACCGCCGACGTTGCCACCCCGTTCATCCTTCGACTTCGCCGCCGACCCGGACCTGACGGTTACGGTCTCAGAAACTGAACTGACCTGTTTGCCCGAGAAAACTCGGTTGTAGTTGGTTCCGCTAGAAGTGATCGACGCGAAGGTTTGCATTGTTCCTGAAGGACGAGACTGCGCACTGTCGCCTTCACCGAACACGCCCTCACGGCTCACACCAGCCGGCAACTCGACCGGGACATCAAGTCGCCGTGGTGTGCCGCCGTCTGTCACGATCATCTCTTCGACCGCGACAAACGACGTGAACTGCGTCATCAGGCGATATTCGAGTCCAAGATTGGTAATGGTCTCCTTCAGGTCTGGCCGCATAGTGCCCCCCTGAATGCCGTTGAAGTCCTGTCCCATCAAGTCGTCGATACGCGACCTGGCCCAGAGCGGCGCCAGCACGCCGTGTTGAGTTGTCGATTCCGGAAAGGCGACAGGAATATCCCGGACAAAATCACGTCCTGACATCTTACCCTTCAGCCGGACCACTCCGTTTCCTGCTGCCGTGTAGCGGCCTGTCAGAACCACAGGCTTGGCGCCAAAGAGATCCGGAATACGCTGGGGATATACATCTGCCACCGGAAGTCCATTCCATTCGAGCGATATATCGGTAAGCAAGGGGTTGCGCACCCGCTCATGAAAGCGGCGCGCTGCTGCCGAACCATCGTCACTGAGCGCTACATATTCCACGTCGCCGCGTCCCTGCTCAGCCATTTTGTCCAAAAGAAATCGATTCACAGAGCTCCCGATACCAAAGGCAAACACCCGGGCGTTGGGATGGTTCCGCACCTCGGCGATTATTCCCATATCGTTCCCGACGTAACCGTCAGTCATAAAACAAACGATGCGCATATGGCCCTGAGCGTCTGAAGGGTCCAGCGCGGCCTTGATTGCTTTCATCATCTCGGTTCCACCGCTTCCGGAACGCGAGGACAAAAAGGTCTGAGCCTTCTGCAGGTTTTCCCTGGTAGCGGGCACGGGTTCCGGAAAAAGAATATGCGTATCGCCCGCGAAAGTGATCAGATTGAATGTGTCATCGGGATAAAGGCTATCGAGCGCGAGCTTCATCGTCTCCTTGGCCTTCTCAATTGGGAAGCCACTCATGGAACCAGACGTGTCGAGTACGAAAACCAATTCCTTCGGCGTCACATCCGTCACAGTCACTCGGTCGGGTGGCTGCAAAATCAAAGTAAAGAAACCACCTTTTTCAGAGCGATGGGTCAACAAAGCGTCGGCTATACTCTTCCCCGCAACATCGTAACGGAGAATGAAATCCTTATTCGGAATCACTGAGCTGTTTTTCAGTCGCACCTTAGCCTGGGATACGTAGGGTCGCTGCATATCGATGGGGTGCGACTTGGAACTGACGTTTTCAATTGCCACTCCGGCATCAAGCGCGACCTCCAACGAAATATCGTGGCCCACACGCATGCCTTTCGCCACGGGCCTGGGAGTGATACGCGATGCATCCGGAACGCTATCAGTGTCCGGCGCGAATCCGTTGCCGCCGCTTACGGGAGAATCCGTGCCGGCGTTACCAGGGGTATAGCGAGGTCCTACGACCATGGGAAAAACAAACTCGTACGAACCATCTTCGTACTTTAAGGTTTCGACATAACTGATGGTAATTTTGATTTGCTCGCCCGGCATGATGTTGGCGACCGATTGCGTGAAAATATTCGGTCGTTCCTGATCCAAGAGGCTGGCAACCTGGCCACCGGTTTTCGCCGCCTCATAAACGGCCTGGGCTTCTTCGCGACGCAGCACGCGGCCGCGCACGGTGCGGTCGCCCACAAGCATAGTCATGTCGTCGACGGCGGCATTCTGAGGAAGCGGAAATGTGTAGACCGCCTCAATCTTTTCTTTGAAGGGGTTCTCGAAATCTTGCGTGACTACGACACGCGAGATAAAGCCACTGATCTCGGCTTTCACACTCGAATGCTTAAGCGGGCAGATGGATTTGGGTTTTCCGGTCGCGTCAAGGACCTGCAAGGCACCTTGGGTTTCAAAGTCTTGCGCGGCCGTGACTGTTACCTGTGAACTTTTTAGGGTGGCGAATGCCAGGATTGCGACGGCCGAGGTTGCCAGCACTGCGAGTAGTTTTAAAAAGAACGTCTGATGCATAGTCTCCTCCTAAGCACACTTCTAGAGAGCACATCGCACTAAGTCTTGCGGCGTGAAGGTTGAAACGGTCCCGAGGTTTAGATACCGAACCTCAACCTCTGTTCCCAATTGCCCTGGGGATAGAACGCGGAAAGAGGGAGAGCTTGCGTTGATACCTCATTGATGCGTTCGGTTGCTCTCGCGATGGCTATACAAATGAACGTTGATCCGGAATCTTGGAATATCTACTCCTCGCTTCTCAAGACGATCAATACATAATCGTGAGTGAGAGCGACCGGTCATCAGCTCAACATGCAGTGTGGATATAACCTTTCCCGTAAGAAGCCGGGTTGAGTGTAGCGATCCGGTCCTACCACTCTCGTTCTGTAGGGTCTGCCGCGGGTCTTCACCATGAGACCTGAGATCCGAGCTCAAGACTTAATCAGTAGAGGTTGAAGTTATATTCCAACTGCATATACACCGACACGGGATGGCCGTCTTTCGTTGCAGGCGAGAATCGAATCTGTCGCGCCGCCACTATAGCTTTCTCGGTCAACCCGAAGGGGAGCGATTGAACCGCGCGGATGTTTGTCACGTCACCAGACCTTGAAAACACAACCCGCAGAACGACCGTGCCCGTAGTCTGATTTCTGCGGGCTTCATCCGTATATTGCGGTTCCGGCTTTGCGATCACACGCGCACGGTGCCCGACCTGAGAAACCGGGAAGACGCGTTCTGGATCATACTGGTTATCGCCTGAGCCGCCACCTCGCCGCGCGCCTCCAAGGTTACGCGGTCCTCCCCCCGTGTTGCCGTCTGACCCGGGCCCAAATCCATCACCATCTCCCTCCCCAATGCCCAGGCCATTCACGTTACCCATCCCCCCGCCATCTCCTGGTCCATTCGACGGTGTTGTCGAGTTCGATCGTGGATCACCGTACCCAGGAAAAGGCAGGTTCTTCCAAAGCGTGGGATCGATGTCAAAGCCGGCAACTGGCAGCACCTGCTTTCTCGCAGGTGGCAGGCTGGGAATAGGAGCGGGAATTTCCGACGGTTGAGGAATGCGACCATGCTGAGCGACCAATTCATCCTGCAGGCCGCCTGACCCACCACCACCCGCGCGTTTCGGCTTCGGGCGCGATCCTTCTCCTTTACCGCGGTCTAAACCCACTCGTCCTTTTGAGCCTGTACCAACACCCTTGTCAGGAAGTATCTGGCTTGGCTCCGAGGGGGACAGAATTAGGATTTCGACCGAGGATTGGTCACCATGGTTAACGGGTATGTCGCTCTTAGTGTTATTTCCCTGCAGCAACACGAAGAAGACGATGGAGAGCACCAGGAATAGTGCAGTCAACACGCCGACAAGGGTGGGCCGCGCTCCCAAACGCCCGTCCAAAAAGTTGCCGAGATCCAATGCAGCCCCCTTGGCAAAGGCGAGTGGATCGCGCTTCAAATCAGGCCAAGCGTTCCTAAAACGACTACGTAGGAACTTCAATTCCACTGCCAGTCGTTTTAGCAGACCGGCGCTGGATAGTATTGTCGGTTGATATTGGTATGATCTTGCTTGGGAACGACGGCGGGAAAGCGGCGACGATTGTCTGGTCGAACTCGATTTGTCCTGCGTCGAGTAAGCGGTAAGCGCTGCTGTCAATGGCTTCAGCGGCGTGCCATCAACCGGACAAGAGCTGAACTTATCTTCAAACTCTTCTTCGCAGGCGGCGCAAGTTTTCATGAAACCTCCAGTGCCGTAAATCCAGTGGGCGAACTCTTGCTCTTCACCGGGAGTTCATGCTCTCGAGCATATCGGATGAACGATCCTTGGAATGAAAGAAGGTGTGAACAGATCTTCCCCAGCGAAGCAGCTCGAAAGCTACCGCGAACAACCCTTTTGTTGCTCTAGTTGTTATTACCAGATGAAGGCGAAAAGTTACGGCCAGAAAAATGAATGCCGGGGCGGAGCGAACGGGGCCGTAGCCCTATTGTTAAGGAGGGCTCAACCAGATGAGTGGATGGCGTGTGGGTTTTTCGCGCTGTCTCACATCGCTGAGTCCGCTGCGGACTAATGAACCCAATTTTAAGGAAAGGTGCAGCCCGTCAATGGGGGGTCGGCAAGGGGGATGGCGAGTCGATTTTGAGCTATCCGCAAAGTCTTGGTGTGTTTTGTAGAGCCCTCCTTAAAAGTCGGAATACTGCCGCCGCTCGGTTAGTTCGCTTCTTGCTACGCGCACCACCAAGCCGAACCAGACCATCGCACAGCGCCGAACTTTTCAGCGGACCAATCAAACTCATTCGCGTTTGACACTCTTCGAATGGGTACGGTAAGTTAAACCACTCGCTGTAAACGCTGACAGCCTACTGCGTCCCGTTCGTCTAGTGGCCTAGGACACCGCCCTTTCACGGCGGCGACACGGGTTCGACTCCCGTACGGGACGCCAAATTCCTCAGCATTTTCGCGATCTCAACTGACATCAAGCAAATGAAACGTTTCTTAATGGACCTTTCTTGATGCGGCGCGAAGTTCATCGCACGTGGATCGCTCATCTCAAAGCCACGTCCATTGGACTGCGATATGCCTCAACGACAACCATAACTTGAACTTGGCAAAGAGGTTCTGCAGTACCTTGATGCTCCCCCGCTTGTCGCAGTTCGTCGAAAGTCACACATCACTCATGCCAGCTATGGAGGATGCTACCGCAGCCCTGCGGCGGTAACCTGAGCGAACGATTAGCGGACAGTTTGATAAGCTGAGGTTATCTAAGGCTCTGGAAAATGTCGGTGGACTTAATCCCGATAATAGATGAACGGATCGGCCAGAAACTCTCGAATTTGTTGCCGGTGGTCCCACACTACCTTTGCTGAAAGACCGAGAAGCTGAGGGCGGTCAGGTGCAAAGATACGTTATGTTGCGTTCATCTTTAGGAGATTTGCTTGATATAAATTTCCTCATCGCTGATGTCGTTGTTGTCGTCACCTGCAACTGGTCTCGCTCAATTACTCAAGATTCATGCGTTTGATGAGAGCCGCGAAGCGTGGGTCTGAGCGAAACTCATTCCACCTCGTCTCAACCTTAATGAATGTCAGTTGCCATTCTCGTTCCTGATGCGATTTCTCTAACCACTTCAACGCTTCGTCCCGCTCACCCAAGCCGTTGTAAATCATGGCGAAGTTATACGCGGGAACGTACTTTTTGATTGACAACTGTCTCAATTCTTCTAGCGTATCCCGCGCTTGTTCGCGTTGGCCGGACACAGCCTGTGCATAACCAATTTGTGTAATCGGTTCGGTATGGCTGTTGGATAATTTCTTTGCCTTATTCAAGGCGGCGAGGGCTTCGGCGTACGTTTGCTTCTCTAGGTATATTCTTCCCAACCCGAGGTGTGCCCCCCAAAAATTGGGATCAATCTCAAACGTCTTTTGTATTCTTGCTATCGCCTCGTCGAAGCGCCCCGCGTGGAAAAGAAACATTGCTTCGAGTCCGCTAATTCTTAGCGAAAGTGGGTCAAGTTCTCTGGCGCGTTTAGCTTCGGCGAGTGCTTTGTTGTGCCGCCCCAAGTTCGACAACAAGTGAGCGTATGACCAGTGGGCATACGCCCCATCCGGGTCGAGTTCGATGGCTCGCTTGAATTCTCTTTCCCCGCCGTCCCAGTCCCAATCAAACAAGAATTTGACGAAGCCTAACGAGACATGCGCTTCGGCGAGCGATTCGTCAATTTCCAGAGCCTTCATCGCTGCCGCTTTAGCTTGCGGGAAAGCGTCTTTGGACGACACGCCGTGAGTCATTGGCAAAGTGCGATAAACGTCCGACAAACCCGCATAATCCAGAGCGTAGTCAGGGTCAAGGGTAATCGCCTGCTGAAAAAACTGAAGGCTCTTTTGGGCATCCGGCATGGTTATCTTGCCCCAGTGGTAACGCCCCTTTATGTATAACTCGTAAGCCTCAGCATTTTCCGTGTAGCGCTTAGTCAAACGCTTTTTTTCCTCGCCGCTGAGTTCGAGTGCCAATGCTTTCGCAACTTTCTCCGAGATGGCATCCTGAATCGCAAAAATATCCGTGAACTTTTCATCGAACGTTCCTGACCACAACGATGCGCCGTCTGCGACGCCGACCAGCCGCACATTGACGCGGACGTGGTCGCCCCATCTTTGAATGCTGCCGTCCAAGACCGATTCGACATTCAACTCGCGTCCGGCAACTAGAAGGTCCTGCTGTAAATCGCCGTACTTGCGGACAGAACCAAGCGGACGCACAACGATTTCCGGCTATGACTGAGTCTGGCGATCAGAGTGTCAGCCATTCCCATTTCCAATGACTCATCACGATGTCCCGCCACTAAAGGCTTAAATGGCAGTACGGCAATAGTTTTGATTGACGACACGGATGCGGGCTTCACCGACGTGCGCCAAAAATAAAAAGCCGTGCTGCCGAGTGCTAAAAGAACAACGCCCGCAAACAGCGCGAGCCACAGAGCGCGCTGTTGTTTTTCGGGGCGACGATTGGATTGAGGCGCCGCGCCGATGTCTGTGACGACAGGTTTTCCCTCATTCGGCTGGCGTTCAGTTCCTTCGGCCGCCTCACGCTCGACATCTTTAACTGTGCGCGTTCTCACCTCCGGGATGAAACGGAAGCCGCGCCCCGAAACGGTCGCAATGTAGCGATGTTCGCCTCTGCTCTCCCCCAGCACGCGCCGCAGCGTGGAGATGTTCTGATTAAGATTGTTTTCCTCGACGGCGGTGTCCGGCCAGATGGCCTCCATCAACTCATCTTTATTAATCACTCGGCCGCCATGCCGCACCAGGTACAGCAGAGTCTGAAAGACTTTGGGCGTCAGCGGTATCGGTTCGCCGTCGCGCCCTAAAAGAAGTCGCTTGGCAGTGTCCACGCGAAAGTCGCCAAACTCAAAAATGTGCGCTTGTGGCTCGTTCATCTCACACTTTCAGAAACTTCATAAAACTTTCAGCCACATTCTAAAGATTTTCATACGATTTTGAAGGAGTATCGCCGCGCTTGAGGCCGGGCTGAACAGTTCGGCACAAATCCTAAAATCGAAATGAGGAGAAAAAAATGAGAAAGACAATGCTGAAAACGATGAGTGGCGTGGCGCTGGCGATCCTGCTCGCTCTCACAATTTCACAGACTCCGGTCTCGGGGCAGGATGCAAGAGAACATCAGCCGCAGGATGCGGAAGAGACCCAGTCACAGGAGTCGTCGGAGCATTCCGCGCGAGCCAGAAGACTGGAAGGCACGTGGCTTCTGCGAATCACATCCCGTAATTGTCAAACCGGCGACCCCATCCCCAGCAGAAGCGTCCAACTGCTAATTACATACGTTCGTGGGGGAACGTTACTGGAAACCAGCAGCGCCGTCAGCGGGGCGGTCCGCACCACCGGCCAAGGAGTCTGGCACCACACGGGCGAGCGGAACTACGCCGCCACGTTCATGTTCTTTCGCTTTAACCCGGACGGCAGTTTCGCCGGGACGACGAGGATCACGCAGGACATTAACCTCAGCACGGGCGGCGACGAGTTAAATGTTACCAACACCCTCGAGGTCCTCAACGCCAACGGCACCCTCATCTTCACTGTCTGCGGAACCGCGACAGGCACGCGCATTGAGTAAATGGCAAGCCAACGCGAGTTCGACGTAAAAACGTGACGGACAGGTGTTGCTTTCGTCTGACGGACAGCAAAATTGATGGCCCACTTAGTACGTCGAACTCGCGTTGCAATTCCACCGCCAATTCTCTTTACATTTGGCGGCATAGCACATAACAGCAACATAACGCATAGTAGGTGTTCTACCAGCCGCCAGTAAAGACGCCCGCTGGCCCAACCTTGTAAGAATGGGCAGTTTTCGCATCGCAGCTATCCGCCGCAATCTCTACTCGGTGGAGAGAGTTACTTGGGAGCTAGCTCATGAGTTCTCTGATCGCGCCCGGTACGCGCTTCTTCGTTGGTTCCGATGTCATATACTCCGGATTGACGGCTACCACGATTAGGAGCCGTATCTTATGATCGATTGAGATGCTTCTCCGTCAATAGTCCAACTGTCCGGCTAACATTTTGCTCCACAACTTCGTCATCGCTCAAACGCCTTGGACTCCGTGATGACATTGAATAGTTTGTCACCTTCGGGACGACAAAAGCTGCTGCAGGTTCGTTTCAACTATACCAAGGTGAGGGGAAGATGAGGGAGTTACGTTCCCAAACCAAACCAGACGTCCGCTTTGACGGCTAAAACGTCGGTAAATACGGTTTGGCAACCCATCAGTAGAATGAGGTAAGTACCAACGAAGCGGACTTAAAATCCGTTGACCGTTAACGGAAGCAGCCGCTCTCCTTGCATGGCAAGCGCGCGTCCATTAAAGGTCCAATAAGCGTTCCCGTGAGTCCTTCAAGTGCGGTAAAGTGCTATCCATGCCGCTAAGTTCCGTTGAATTACAATAGGTCCCTTCTCTTTCACGGCGGCGACACGGGTTCGACTCCCGTACGGGACGCCATTTTACTTCGGATCATTTCCTATGAATTAGTTGTTTGTGACCGAAGCTCATCGATCCCTTCTACCTGCGATGTTGAGCGCACTCATCAGTCTCATACGGAGGACATCACGGCGGCTTGACGAATCGCCTTCCTCCATGAGTGGCGAGCATTACGGACCCCAGTCCGCCTCGACATCGACCGCCGGATGTTGCGTGATGTTCGTGACCCCGGAGCCATCCACGTTCATGATGTGAATGTCCGGCGGCATCGTCCCTGTTTGTCGGTCAAAGACGATCTGTGAGCCGTCAGGCGACCATCTCGGAAAGAGGTCGTTGGCGTCGTCGCATGTTTCGGTGAGCTGGCGAATCTGATTGCCTCCTTGATTCATCGTGAAAATCTCGCTGAGGTCGCAGACCGGGCAGACGTTGTTAGCGAAGGCCAGCCTGCGTGCCGCGCGACGACCAGGCAGGAAAAACCGCAGCCAAATTGTCCGGCGTCAGTTGTTTCGCTTGACTCCCGTCGCGGCGCGCAATCCAGACAGCTCCTGCGTCGAAAAAGTTAGTTCGATTAGACGCCACCCGATGTCCCTGAGCGGACACACGTGGAAAGAGCAGATGTCCATCCAGACCAACCTCAATGCGCCGAAGATCGCTTCCATCGGCATTCATCTCGTAAAGCTCGAATCTGCCGCTGCGATTACTGCTGAAGACAATCGTCCGTTCAGGCGTCCATGAGGGGGAAGTGTCGAAAGCCGGGTCGAAAGTGACCCGGACGACATTGCCGCCGTCGTCATCCATTACGTAAATCTCGGCATTGCACTCACGGGTGCTCCGAAAGGCGATCCTGCTTCCAGCGAATGACCAGACTGGCAGGATGGTTCGTTAGATTAACGAGTCCTGAGGCGTCGGGGCGCATCACGTAAATGTCACTATTGCCGCCGCGGGTACTGACAAAGGCGATCCGTCCGCGATCGTCGTCACCATCGTTGTCAACTTCATCATGGGCCACGACGTTGTTAAATGTTCGATTCATCAGCCGCCTAGTTTCGTTCATACCGGGTAACGAGTTGCTTTGCGTGACGGGCGGATAAACCGATCCGAAGCTGAGAACGGTGGAGGCGACGGGGGCGGCGATAGCAAATGATTTTTGGAACCTGCGGTTCATTGTTTTTTTCCTCCTCAGATTAATTTCCAAAAAAATAGATTTTGGGATGAGTTTCTGAGGTTTGACGAAATGAAGGCGTGGTGTGGGCCACGCCTCATCTCTTAATCTGGATCCCTGCCGGTTAGCCTCCTTCGCTTGATCACGTAGATGTCCTGATCACCAGAACCGCCCGGGCGATTCGACATAAAGTAAAGCTCGGTCCCATCGAATGAGAGTGAAGCTCGCCCGTCAATAGAGGTGCTGTTCACCGTCGGTCCGAGATTTTCGGGGGTCGTCCACGGACAGGTTGTACACGCCCGAGTCGATACATAAAGGTCAGGGGAGCCCCCGAGCGAACCAGGTCGGTTCGAATCGAAAAATATCTCGAGACCGTCTCGCCCTCGGATGTTCGGACGTATTTCATTGAAAGGGGTGTTGAATTCCAAGACGGAACTGGCCGGTCCGAAGGTCCCGTCGGCTTGAAGCTCACTGACGTAGATATCCCCAAAACCCAGACCTCCGGGCCGCAGCCCGCTGCTGAAATAGAGATGGACCGTGCGGCCCTCGCGGTCATCGTCGTCGTCCTCCTCTCCGACGTCCTCAAACAGCGATGGCGAGAGTTCGATACCCGTGCTGTTCACCTGGCATCCGAGATTCTGAGGCTCGCTCCACTCTGTGTAGCTATGTCTGCTAAGCCGTCGGGCAACGTAGATGTCGGTAGCGCCGCAGCCTCCCGGCCGATCACTGACGAAGTACAGGTAGCTCCCGTTCTTGGTCAGCGCCGGACAAAATTCTTGATACGCGGGCGTGTTTATGCCTGGCCCGAGCGAGATGGGCTCGCCCCATTCTCCGCGCCGGCTTTCCCGATGACTGACGTAAAGATCCGTCGGCCCTGACCCTACGTCACGGTTCGAGGCAAAGATTAGGTCGCGCCCGTTTCTGGCAATGAACGGGCAGCCGTCGAGCGCCGCCGTATTCACCGGCGAGCCCAGATTGACTGGGGCCGACCAGTCCGTGAATCGAAGGGCCCGCCGACGAAACTGGGCATCGGCCAATTCATCTTCTTGATTGAGCGGGGTCTGCTGCGCCGCGCCCATGACGCAACCGAACACCATGACCGCCGCCAAAAGGCTGAATCTGACAAAAGGTACGTTTCTCATTTCGTTAACCTCCTTTTATGAACCGCATGTTCACGGGAGCGGTTCTGTCCCGTTTGTCGGAGAATCTCGACGGACGTCACACCTGCCGGCCCGTCTGATGAGTGAAAGTTTGTTGCCTCACCTAATAAGAGCGAAATTCAGTTAAGAAGGGGGCCACAAGTAAATATGAGACGCGGAACAATGGGTTAGGAGTCTCGCCCTGAGTAGGAATTAACGTGGCGGATGATGGCAGCTTTATCCTAGCGGGTGACGGGGCTAGACTATTGATTAGACATCGAACCAAGGAGTAAATTTGGCCCGAAAGGAGAGGATCGAATCTCCGGAAAATCCCTGGTCTTATGGCAACACCTTCACGAACGGACGTGACCGGCCTTCTTGTTGACTGGAGCAAGGGCGATCAGGAAGCGCTCAATAAGCTGGTGCCGCTGGTCTATGATGAATTGCGCCGACTCGCCAGCCGCTATCTACGTCACGAGCGACCGGGTCACACCCTTCAGACTACCGCTCTTGTTCACGAGGCGTATCTGAAGCTGGTGGACCACAAGAACGCGAACTGGCAAAACCGCGTGCAGTTCTTCTCCGCCGCCGCACAGGTGATGCGTCACATCCTGGTAGATTATGCGAGAAGCCGCAGGGCATTTAAGCGAGGAGGAAGCTACTGTAGGTTATCGCTTGACGAGGCGGTCATATCGTCTGAGGAAAAGAATCCGGATTTGTTGTCTCTAGACGAGGCGCTTAACAGCCTAGCGGAGATAGACCCACAGCAGAGCCGTGTGGTTGAGCTTCGTGTGTTCGGAGGACTTACAGTGGAAGACACCGCTGAGGCTCTGGGAATATCACCGCGAACGGTTAAACGAGAATGGAGCATGGCCAAGGCGTGGCTCCACCAGCAGATCAGAAATAACGCGGATTTCGATAAACTTTAGTTTGTCGTCAACCTCGTAAGCTTCAACTAACGGGATCGAAGAAGTTTGTTTCCGTAACATTGAACTTTTGCCAAGCGTGACGACAAACTGAAAGTTTATTGAACATCAACTTCATCAGCTACTACTCACAATCATGACACCGCAGCGGTGGCACCAGCTAAAACAGATCTTCCAATCCGCGCTCGAGCGAAACCCCGCGGCGCGCTCCGCATTTCTCGCGCAAGCCTGTGCCGGCGATCCAGCGCTTCGCAGCGAAGTTGAATCCCTTATCTCGTCTCACGATCAAGCCGGCGATTCCATCGAAGCCATGGCCGCTGAAGCGGCTACCGAGATGCTTGCGGATGACCGGTCAATCGTAGGCAAGCAGATCCGTCATTATCAGGTTCTAAGTCGCATCGGACGCGGCGGCATGGGTGAAGTATTCCTGGCTCAGGATACGACCCTGGGTCGAAAGGTTGCGCTCAAACTGCTGCGCAGCGAATTTACCAGCAGCGAAGAGCGGCTGCGCCGCTTCCGGCAGGAGGCGCAGGCGGCTTCTGCCCTGAATCATCCGAATATTCTCACCATTCACGAGATCGGGCACGAAGATCCTTTGCACTTCATGGCGACGGAATATGTGGAAGGAGAAACGCTACGCCAGCGCATTTCTCGCGCATATATGAGTCTGGGCCAGGCGCTGGATGTGGCAGTTCAAGTGGCAAGCGCACTGGCCGCAGCGCATCAAGTGAGAATAATCCATCGAGACATTAAGCCTGAAAACATAATGCTGCGCACCGATGGCTATGTCAAAGTATTGGACTTTGGACTGGCCAAGCTCGCCGAACCGAAAACAGTCGACAGTGGGGCTCCGACGCTGCTCCAAGTAGAGACGGAGCCGGGCATGGTGATGGGTACGCTCAGTTATATGTCGCCGGAGCAGGCGCGAGGACTGAACGTCGATACAAGGACTGACATCTGGAGCCTGGGTGTGATGATCTATGAGATGGCGGCCGGCCACCAGCCATTCGAGGGGGAAACCGCCAGCGATGTCATGTCGTTGATACTGCAAAAAGAGCCTCTTCCGCTTACACATTCCTTGCCGGAAGTTCCGGGTGAGTTGGAGCGGATTGTCCGGAAAGCACTGCGTAAAGACAAAGAGGAGCGGTATCAGACAATCAAAGACCTGCTAATTGATCTCAGGAACTTGAGAAAGGAGTTGGAGCTCGAGGCTGAGATGGAACGCACTCTGCCGCCGCCAATTGGCAGGATGCTAGGCAGCGAGCAGTCTGTAGCCGCGACGGCACAAACTACGTCAAGCGCTGAATATATTGTCACCGAGATCAAACAGCATAAGCGAGTGGCGGCTCTTATTCTGGGGATGATAATTGTCCCGGCGGCTGTTTGGTACCTGCTGTCTCGTCCAAGCTCAGGGACTAGAGAAGCGCCGACGACTCTGAGAAATGCTACCTTCACACAACTCACGGACCAGGCAGGGCCGGAATACTTTCCCTCTATTTCTCCCGACGGGAAGTCACTGGTTTACGCCAGCTACGCTTCCGGTAATTGGGACATCTATTCCCAACGGGTGGGCGGGAAGAACACTATCAACCTGACCCGTGATTCCTCCGCCGACGAGACGCAGCCGGCCTTCTCGCCTGATGGTGAGTTGATTGCTTTTCGGTCTGAGCGGGAGGGCGGCGGCATATTCCTGATGGGGGCGACGGGTGAGAATGTGAAGCGGCTGTCGGATTTCGGCTTCAACCCAGCCTGGTCGCCCGACGGTAAGGAGATTGCGTGCGCCGACGAAAGCATTGTGACAAACCCCGCCATGCGATGGAGCTCTAACAACCGGATCTGGGCTGTGAGCGTCGCCACAGGGGAAAAGCGGCTCGTTGCGACAGAAGGTGCGCAACCCAACTGGTCTCCGCACGGCTATAGGATCGCCTTGAGTGGCAGACTTAGACCGGGAGGGCGCCGAGACGTCTGGACCATTCCGGCGGGCGGCGGTGAGCCGGTAGAAGTCACTAATGATCCGGCTATGGACTGGAACCCGGTCTGGTCGCCGGACGGGAAGTATCTCTATTTCGCGAGCGACCGGGGCGGGAGCATGAACCTGTGGCGCGTACCAGTAGAGGAGAATTCGGGGAAAGTCTTGGGCCAGCCCGAGGCGGTCACTACTCCCTCGCCTTACAGCGCGCATTTGAGCTTCTCCCGTGACGGGAAACGAATTGTTTATGCGCAGATAGTTAGCAGAGCCAACCTTCAGCAAGTCGGGTTTGATCCCAGAAGGGGAACGGTCACGGGTCAACCGGTCTGGATCACTCAAGGCTCCAGGTGGGCAAACACCCCGGACCTCTCGCCTGACGGTGAGTGGCTAGCCTTTGATTCTCAGGGGAGCCAACAGGATGATCTATTCGTCATCAGGCGTGACGGCACATCCTTGCGACAGTTGACCGACGACATTCATCGAGACCGCAAGCCCTATTGGTCGCCTGATGGTAAGCGGCTCGCCTTCTTCTCCAACCGGGGCGGCAAGTGGGAAATCTGGATAATCAATTCAGATGGGAGCGGATTGCAGCAACTCACTGACACGCCTAAAGAGGTTACTAACGCTGTCTGGTCACCGGACGGTACTCGCCTCGCCTACCGCAATTACGGTAGCTCCCCCTCCATAATAGAAATCGGGAAGCCCTGGCGAGATCAGTCGCCGGTGGTATTACCCTCAATAAGCGACTTGAGTGACTGGTTCCCCTGGTCGTGGTCTCCCGACGGGCGGAAACTTGCTGGGTTCAGAGTGGGCGTCGCAGGCCCTGAAGGCATCTCTGTTTATTCCCTTGAGTCTCAGCACTTCGAGAAAGTGACGGACTTCGGGCTTAGGCCCATCTGGTTGAGTGATAGCCGCAGAATGTTGTTTCAAGATCTACAAGCAAGGCTTTACCTGCTGGACAGCCGATCAAAAAAGGCTCGTGAGGTCCTATCCGGGACTCCCAATGATCTTGGCAATGGGGTTACGATCTCTCGTGACGACCGGCTGATCTATTTTAGTCTCGTCACCACCGAAGCAGACATCTGGCTGATGAGCTTGGAATAAGAACTGCCAACCGGTATGACACCCGAACGATGGCAACAGTAAAGCAGTCTTCCAATCGGCCCTCGAGCGTCCGCCAGACGAGCGCGATGCTTTCCTTGCCCGGGCTTGTCAAGACAATCCGGCGCTTCGGAGTGAAGTCGAACGAGCTGCAGAAGAACGATTCATTACAGCACATGATTGAACAGCCTCTCCTGGTAAGTCGTTCTCTACACAATTCCCACGGCGCCACGGGAGAGTGAGGTTTTAGGACGGTATCACTGGTGCATTACCCACTGCTCACAACAATCCCGGACAAGGAAAGGCGAGTCCACCAAGAGTCCAATAAGCGTTCCCGTGAGTCCTTCAAGTGCGGTAGAGTGCTATCCATGCCGCTAAGTTCCATTGAATTACAATAGGTCGCTTCCCTTTCACGGCGGCGACACGGGTTCGACTCCCGTACGGGACGCCAAACTCCTCACAACCTTAATGACCCGCAGGTATATCTCGCGGCCGTTGCGTTTCATCGCCACCGAACGTCCCTGGTTTGGACCAACTATTTTGATTTCTGGCCTGACCTTAGTAACTCAGATAGAATCCCAGCGAACTTTTCGTTATTCCATTTCATAGTTTTGGTCGGCGATTCGTTTTCAGTTATGGGCCTTACTTCCGGCGCAAAACTTGGCCGCTACGAAATCCGCTCGAAGCTGGGCGAGGGCGGGATGGGCGAGGTGTATCTTGCCGAAGATCCGCGCTTGCATCGCAAGGTCGCGCTCAAGATTCTGCCTGCGGATCTCGCGTCCAATAAAGATCGGATGCGGCGCTTCGAACAGGAAGCAACAGCAGCAGCCGCGCTGAATCATCCGAACATTGCGCACATCTACGAAATTGGCGAGCACGATGCCACGAACTTCATTGCGATGGAGTTCAATGACGGCGTGACCCTGCGCGAGAAAATCCATCAAGAACGAACTGAACTGCGAAAGCTGCTCAGATTTCTGCAGCACGCGGCTGAAGGATTGGCGAAAGCTCACGCGGCCGGCATCGTGCATCGCGACTTGAAGCCCGACAACATCATGATCACGCGCGACGGCCACGCGAAGATTCTCGATTTCGGCTTGGCAAAGCTGATCGAGCCGCAGAACACCGCCGGCGATCAAGCGCAGAGTGAATTCGCCACCGCTCTGATGCCGCACCACTCCACGCCCGGCACAGTCATGGGGACGGTCGGCTACATGTCGCCCGAGCAGGCGCAGGGCAGAATCAAAGAGATCGATACGCGCTCAGACATCTTTTCCTTCGGGTGCATCTTGTTCGAAGCCGTCACCGGAAGAAAAGCTTTCGAAGGCAAAGACATAATTGATTCGCTCAACAAGATCATTCGTGAACCAGCACCGCCTATCAGCCAGTTCAACCCTGAAGCGCCTGCAGACTTGCAGCGAATTGTGCGGCGCTGTCTGGCGAAGGATGCTGACGAGCGTTATCAGACGATTAAAGACGTTGCGATTGAGATAAAAGAGGTGCGGCGCGAGCTGCAGGCGAACGCCGGTATCGACACTATAATCCCACCAGCGCCAAATGTTGCGTCGACAAGCCGCAAACGCGCCGATGCTGCTCCAATCTCTGCCACGCCGACCAGCCTCTCACCAACTCCTTCTGCAACACATCCTTCGAGCGCCGAGTACGTCTTTGGCGAAATCAAGCGGCACAAGATTGTCGCTTCGGCGATTGTCGCGCTGCTGGCCCTCTTTCTGGCGGGCAGCGGTTACGCCATTTACAAATGGACCGCGAAGGAGAGTAAGCCTGCCCCCCCATCTCCATCGGCGAAGCTTCAGCGGCTGACAACTTCGGGCAAGGCGTCGGAAGCGGGCATCTCGCCCGACGGTAAATACGTCGCGCACGTCAAGAGCGATGCCGGGCAGCGGAGCCTCTGGCTGCGGCAGGTGGCGACCACGAGCGACTCGCAGATCGTCCCGCCGTCTCCACAGAACTATTACGGAGTCACCTTCTCGAAAGACGGCAACTACATCTATTACGTTCAGGGCGAGCCCAATAATCCCGCGACGCGCACTCTCTACCAGGTGCCGGTGCTCGGCGGCGTTTCGCGAAAGGTGATCGAGAACGTCAATTCTGCGGTCTCTCTTTCGCCGGACGGGGCGCGGCTGGCGTTTATGCGCGGTAGCCCGACGCAAACCGCGCTGATCGTGGCGAACGTGGACGGGACTGCCGAGAGGGAGGTCGCCGTTCGGAAGCTGACCAATGGTTCCTACAACACCGCCGGGCCATCGTGGTCGCCTGACGGGAAACGGCTGGCATCGTCGGTCACGGTCGGACCTCCTAGCGAGGCCGTAGGGCGAAATATTATGGTTGAAGTGCAGGTCGAAAGCGGAGCGGAAAGACCAATCACTTCCGAAAAATGGCCAGCGAATGCCCGCACGGGAGAGGTCGCCTGGCTCACGGACGGAAGCGGTCTCGTCTTAATCGCACCCGAGCCGGGCACGTTTTCATCTCAGCTTTGGCATATCTCTTACCCGGGTGGCGAGGTGCGCAAGATCACCAACGACCTGAATAACTATAACCGGCTGAGCCTGACCGCCGATTCGAGCGCGCTGGTCACAGTCCAGACCGAGGGTGAAATGAACCTCTGGGTTGCGCCGCAAGGAGACGCGGGCCGCGTGAAGCAGATCTCTTCGGGCAGGTCTGATGGGCAGTTGGGTCTGTCATGGATGCCCGGCGGTAAAATAGTTTACACGTCACGAGGGAGCGGTTTTAGTGATATCTGGAGCACAGAGCAGGACGGAAAAAATCAGAAGCAGTTGACGGCCAACGCGAGCACTAATTTGTACCCGTGGGCCACGCCCGATGGCCGCTACATTGTCTTCACGTCCACACGAGCGCGCGCCACAAGGAGCATCTGGCGCATGGATCCGGATGGCGGCAATCTCAAACAACTGACCGAAGGGCCGGGAGATGTATTCCCGCAATCTTCGCCCGACGGTCGCTGGGTGGTTTTCGTTTCCACGCGCTCCGGCTCAGTCAGGGTCTGGAAAGTATCGATCGACGGGGGTGAGCCCGTGCGGTTGAC
>JBGTLM010000004.1:0-7973 GCA_041744135.1 Pyrinomonadaceae bacterium | reverse complement strand
CGAGAGCTTCGAGGCCGTCGTTGAAATGCCACGCGCCAAAACCAAAGGCACGATCATCCTGACCGGCGCGCGGATCGTCACGATGAAAGGCGTCGAGGTCATCGAACGCGGCGACATTACCATCACCGGCAACCGGATCGTTGAGATCAAACCCACGCCCGTGCTGAAAGGCGAAGCCAAGCCGGCTTACCCCGCCGAAGCCAAAGTCATTGATGTGACCGGCAAAACGATCATTCCCGGTCTGGTAGACGCGCACGCGCACATGTGGACGCCGCGCGACGTGCACCAGACGCAGGTCTGGCAATACCTGGCCAACCTGGCTTACGGTGTGACGACCACGCGCGACCCGCAAACCTCAACGACCGACGTGTACGCCTACGCCGATCTGGTCGAGACGGGCGAGATCACCGGCCCGCGCATCTTCACCACTGGTCCCGGCGTCTTTTCGAGGGACGGGTTGGGCGATAAAGACGCGGTGCGCAATTACATCAAACGTTACCGCGAGGCTTATCAAACCAACACGCTGAAGGAATACATAACGGGCGACCGGCTGGTGCGCCAATGGGTCGCACTGGCTTGCCAGGAATTCAAGATCACGCCGACGACCGAGGGCGCGTTGGATATGAAGCTCGACCTGACGCAAATGATTGACGGCTTTTCGGGCAACGAACACTCGCTGCCGATTCAGCCGCTGTACCAAGACATAGCCGAATTCGTCGCGCAGACCAGGACGTTTTACACGCCGACGATCCTGGTAGCCTACGGCGCGCCGTGGACCGAGAACTACTTCTTCCAGAACACCGACGTGCTGAATGACAAGAAGCTGGCGCGCTTCATCCCGGCTGAGTTGCTGAATGGAATGCTGCGACGGCGCGGTCAATGGTTCCATCCCGACGAATACGGTTTCAAAGGCATCGCGGCGGGCGCAGCCAAAGTCGTCAAAGCGGGCGGGCGCGTTTGCCTGGGCGGTCACGGCCAGTTGCAAGGCCTCGGTTGTCATTGGGAGTTGTGGGCGCTGCAATCGGGCGGTGCTTCTGGAGATGGAATGACGCCGCACGAGGCCTTGCAGTGCGCGACGATCTTCGGCGCGGAGGCCATCGGCTTTGACCGCGATCTCGGTTCGTTGGAACCGGGCAAACTAGCCGATTTGATCGTGTTGGACCAAAACCCACTAACCGACATTCACAATACGAACACAATTCGCTACGTGATGAAGAACGGCGAGCTGTACCACGGCGACACCCTGGATCAAGAATGGCCGGTGCAGAAGAAGTTGGAAAAGCAGTACTGGTGGGGGCGAGAGCCAAAGTAGATTTGGTGTGCTAAACGGCGCGTGCGCGATCTGAAGCATATCGGAGTCTCTAAGAGCGCCGCGCCGCGCCGCGCGGGAAACGCCCATGGATTCTGATGAGGAGGCAAACCGATGCTCAGTCGACGTTTCAATCCGCTTCTGCCGTTGAGCTTTGTCCGTTCAGGTTCGATGGTCACCCCAACCCGATTATAATACAAAGGTCTCAGATGCTCTTTACACTGCTGGGCTCAGGTAAAGGCGAACACTCACTTAAGACCATAGAGGACTGCGAAAACTTCCTCCGCCTATAGGTGGTTTCCAACTTTGGACGGAGAATGCCATTTCCGATATGCGCAAAGGGATGACCGCAGGGAAAGTTCTACGCAGAGTCCTGATGGAAAAAGCGGCAGACGCAGCTCGAATCAATTCAAAAGAATCGACCTCGCGGGCTGATCGAAAGATTCGCTCCCGCAACGTGAGTGTTTGGCAAAGGCGCAACGATGAATTTTGAGCGATTGCCTCGACGCGAGTGTTGGTTAGGGCCGTTTCTCGAGCGAGAATTTCCGTAGTTTGCCATTCTTCAAGAGCGGTTGGATTGGATTTACTCAGCATATGCTCGGCAGACTAACTTACTTTGGAGAAACAAGTCATGAAAACTTTGCAGGGGAAAGTTGCCATCGTTACGGGTGCATCGCGGGGCATCGGCGCCGCGATCGGTAAACGTTTAGCGGCCGATGGCGCAAACGTCGTCATCAACTACAGTCACACCGAAGGGCGCGCCAATGAGGTGGTCGAGAGCATCACTGGCAAAGGCAATGAAGCGAAAGCCTTGCAGGCGAACATGCGCGACCCGGTGCAAATCAAGCGCCTGTTCGATCAAACGGTTGAAGTCTTCGGCCGGCTGGACATCCTCGTCAACAACGCCGGGATGTTTGCCCTCAAGTCGCTGGAGGAGTCTACGGCGGAGGATTTCGACGAGATGTTTGAGCTGAACGTGCGGGCGGTGTTTCTGTCCGCGCGCGAGGCGTCCACTCGCATGAGCGAAGGCGGACGAATAATCAACATCGGTAGCATCGCCGGCGATCGGATCCCATTTCCCGGGGGCAGCCTTTACGGGGCAAGCAAAGCCGCCGTGGCCGGCTTAACCCGCGGGTGGGCCCGCGATCTGGGGCCGCGCGGGATTACTGTCAATTGCGTGCAGCCCGGACCGATTGTTACGGATATGAATCCGGTCGACGGAGAATCCGCTCCCATGCAAATATCGATGACCGCCTTGGCACGGTATGGCCAACCCAACGACGTCGCGGCGCTGGTCGCCTTTCTCGCGAGCCCCGCGGCCGCCAACATCACCGGGACCTGCCTCAACGTCGATGGCGGGAGCAACGCTTGAGCGTTAGGAGTTACTACGCGAAGGATGGAGGATCTCCGAATCCAAGGCAGCCACAGAATATGAACTCCCCATTGGCGGAGAAATTCAACTCAGGATGGAGCGAATGTGCGCATTTTAGAAGGTGGATGGCGATGAATAAAGTTCAGGCTCGGAGGGAGATTTTCCGATGCAAAATTTCATTTGTCTATTCTTATTTCTAACGGGTAGTGGGTCAGTTTGGTTGAAGGGTGTCCGATAAACTTTAGTTTGTCGCGGCGCCCCGACAAGCTAAAAAGCTTATCGGACATCAAACTGACCCACCACCTTCTAGCGCTGGCGGTTTCCGCTCCGGAGATGGCGGCACAGGATGCCGCGATGAACAAGCGGCTCGATGCCGTGATTGACCGCGCCGTTAAAGAAGAACGAATGGCGCAGTCGGCGCGGGTTACGGCGCTACCGATCTTTCGAGCCTTGTCGAACTGATCAGGAAGTCAACGGTTCACCTGCGAAACAGAATATTCTCCTCACAACTCTAACAAAGTTCTAGCGCAAGATTCGGATAGATTGCAAATCCGGTAGTGCTTAGTATCTCCCCTTGCACAGCGATAACTCTGGTTGAAAGAAGGGACAGTGATGGCAAGATCATACTACAGCACAGTGTTCGAACAGACTCCCGACGAGGTCTGGGCCATCGTTCGCGACTTCAACAATTATCCCCGCTATATCGAAGGCATCACTGAGAGCGTCATCGAAGACGACAAGCGCGGCGACGAAGTGGGCGCAGTGCGGCGCTTCCGCTACGGCGGGGAGTGGATTCGCCAGCGCTTGGCGGCCCACTCCGATGCCGACCGCTCCTTCACCTATGCCGGAATGGATCAGTTCTCCTTTCCGGCAAAGGAAGGAGCCGACGTCCCGGCCCCTATCGACTACGAGGGCACGCTGCGGCTCACACCAATCATCGATGGCGACCGCACTTTCGTTGAATGGTTTGTAGATTTCCAGGGTCACCCGAACGAGGCCGCGAAATGGACGGCGCTCCTTCTGGATCTCATTTCGCAATGGGTGGATTCCCTGCGCCGCTCGCTCCCGGGCCGGCGTTGAACTGCGAAACTTTAGTGAAGCTGCGGATGCCGACCGGCAATCGCGCCGCCCGTGGCAGCGATCGTCCCACAAGAGAAGAGCAAGCAGATGAAGGAATTCGCGGTCATCGTTTCGATTCACCTCAAGCCCGGCAATGAGGCAGAATTTCTCGGTCTCCTCATGCCGGTGATCGACGAGGTGCGGCTCGAGTCGACATTCATCAACAATTTCCTGCATCAAGATCCCGAAGACCCAACTCGCTTCATGGTCTACGAGAATTGGGCCGATCAAGACGAGTTCTTCGAAGTCCAGATGAAGCGGAATTATCGGAAGCCTTACGAATCCCGACTTCCGGAGCTTCTCGCCGAACCCCGGCGGGTCGAAGTATGGCGGCCCTTGCGATCGGATTTTGCGGGTGAAAGGGTTCCAAAAGCTAGTTACACGATGCCATTCGCTTTCAGCCCGGACCGGGTTTGGCAGGCAATCCGCAGCTTTCGCGACTATCAGTGGGGTGAAGGCGTCGGGCTCGGCGTCATCGAAGGCGGCGGACCCGACAACGAGATCGGGTCGGTGCGAGTGTTCACCTATTACGGGGTGCCCTCGCGCCAAAGGTTGACGGCCCATTCCGATGCCGATCGCACGTATAGCTGGGAGTCATGTGAACCCTACGAAAGCATCGATCGGTACGAGTTTACTGTGAGGGTCGAGCCGGTCGGCGACCAAGCCTCCAAAGTGACCTGGACGGCGCAATATGAGGCCCCCAAAATCGAAGCATCCAAGTGGGACTCCTTTTTCGTAGAAGAGTTCAGGAAATCGCTCACAAAACTCCGGAGTCAGCTGGACGGGACGAAGCCTGAATCGAGGGTCTGAAGGGATGTCCGCTCCAGAAGACGCTCGACGAAGCGGTGCGGAAGATCGGCGGAGAAATCCTGGCAGTTCGTGCCGACGTCTCGAAGCTGGCGGATATTGAATGCCTCTCTGCTGAAACAGAGAGGCGCGCTTCGGGAATAGACTCCTTGTTAAAGCCGGCGTCGGCACCTTTTGACCGTTCGAGATGGTGACCGAGTCGGTCGTCGCCTTACTCGCGCATAGATGGCTTCGTTGGGCCGCGGAATTAAACACGCTTTCGAACGCCTCACGCGCCTTTAACTCACTGCGATGGCGCGATAGCGCATCGGTTCTGAACTTCCTGCCGGGCGGACCGCTCCCGCCATTCCCGTATCGCCTTGGCGTGCTTCGGGTAATGGCTATAGGTATCGAGCCGTAGCCTACGCCGGAAGCGCGTCTCCCTGCTGGATTGCTCTGTGGGCACGCTCTGGACATAGGCGATGAGCCGGCAGTGAGTTTCCTCTTGTTGCTTGAGTACCTCGGCCAGCGAAAGGTCTCGTTTCTGTTCCGTCATTAGGGCATTGAAGGCATCGATGCCGCCGTACTTTACGGAGTATCGCTGCGGCCTGCCTCCCTTTATGATGAGCGGCAGATGTTTCAGCGCCTCCTCCTCCCACCACGTCACGTGGGCAATAATGTCTTTCACCGACCAAACGCCCGTAACGCCGGGTAAGGTCAACTGCGAGTCTGACAAACCGGCATACGACTCCTTGAATGCTGTCCACCTCTTGTCAAGTAGTTTTAAGGTTATTGTCTGTCTCCGTGCGCGCCGCACGATGGCGCCTGATCCAACCTATTCTCCTGTTGGTTATGCAGTTTCCGATATTTAGGATTATTTAAATCGATAGCCTGCGCCCGGTTCATGCGCGCGAAACGCTCATAGCGCGTCGTGAAAGATGATGCCGAGCGCGTGGCGGTGACCGGAGCGAACGCGGCTGACGCCGTGCCGGAGATTCACGCGATACAGACCTCTCTTACCCTGCACGGGGCGATGATGAACTGCGAATACCACACCGTGGCCTTGCCTGAGCGGCACAACTACTGGTCGCGACTGCATGCGAGGCCGCTGCTCTGTCATCACGAATTCACCGCCCGTGAAATCTTCGTCGGGTTCGGACAGCAGGATGGCGAGCTGGAGCGGGAAAACATGCTCTCCATATAGGTCTTGGTGCAGGCAGTTGTAATCATCCATCCCATACTGGAGCAGAAGCGGTGTTGGCCTGCTCTGGCCCGCCTTGTGGCACCGCTCGATGAAGTCCGCGTGTTTGTCCGGGTAGCGCACATCAATACCCATGGCGCTGTTCCAACGATTAGCGACCGGGACAAGATGCGGATAAACGGTCGTCCGCAGGCCCGCAATAAGGCGGGGCAGCGGATAGCTGAAATACTTGTATTCTCCACGCCCGAAACCATGCCGTGCCATCACAACATGGCTGCGGAAGATGCCCTCCTTCGGATAGAAGCCGGCTACCGCGCGGCATTCGTCTGGAGAAAGAAGAAGCCCTAGCAGCGCATTACCTTCCGCGTCCAGGTCTTGCGAGACTTGCTCCCAATTGATCGCCCTGACTCGTTCAGCGATGCTCCTGGGCGACGCCGCGGGCGATATTGCCTTGGCCATTGCGCTCATGCCCTTGTCACCCGTGCGAAGAGCGCGCGTTTGCACTTGGCAGGCTGGACAGATCTTGCTGATTCCTTCATATAATTCCTTCCGAATTCGCTTTATAAACAGATTTTAGCAGTAGCCTGTTGTTGCTGCACTCCGATTCTTGCTTTCAAACTCTGACCTGCTGACGGATAAACTGCAGGGCCTCGTCTGGCCACCGGCAAGAACGTAGGATTTCCCTTTTCGAAGGTTGCAGGCACTGAGAGTTTTCGAGGGTTACCCGTTCTTTCTGACTCTTCCCATCGCAGGATCGTCGCGGCTTGTTCTTCTGCCACATAGTGCCACACGATCTTTCCTACGAAGGAGATCCCCCAATTCGGTCGCTGGCCTTCTCATACCCAGCACGGGAGCAATGTCTTTTATATGCGTGAATATCGTGCTCAAATCGATGTAGTTTGAGCATCAGGGCGCTCCCTATCCCTGTCACCAGGCGGTAAAACCTCATAACTCCTGAACTGGGCGGTGCGCGACCCAAATCGGTGTATATATAAGGACAAATTCTGCGAGACTGGCCCGACAGCGCGGCGAGGGCCTGTCGGATCGGGTCGGTTATTCGCTCACCGACTATGAACTGCGGGCACTCGTTGAAATCATGCAAATGAGAGTACAGGCGGCGACGTCGTGGTCAAGCGTGACTACGCGCTTTTGCACCATATATCCCAACCAGGAAGTGAAGCGGTAGAACTTCTACCCGGGTGCGACGTTGGAGTTATTGAGGTAATTATCAAAGATCAACAGACTTTCTCGAACGAGGTCTGCCCGCATCCGAAGAATAAAGTTTCAATGAATTGTTAGTAAACCCCTCCGCTCAACTGTCTATACAAATGAAGGCGTGATGATGTTCGGATAACCCCAATGAATGACAGCGTACTGCCTTTGCCCCAGACCTTCAGCCTGAATTTTGATGACATCCGCCGCGGTAGCCGTAATGCGGAGGAGGTCGTGACGGATCTCTATGCCAAGCTGCGTCCGCAGCTTCTGTCATATGTCTATCACCTGGTCGGCTCAACCCAGGAAGCAGATGACCTTGTCCAGATCGCATTTTTGCAGCTCTTTGATCAGCTCCATCAAAAGACCGAAATCGAGAATTTGCGAGGCTGGCTCTACCGCGTCGTGCACAACTTGGCTATCGAACAAGGCCGTCGGCTTGATAAGAGAGAATCGCTTATCGAGAGGTGGTTTTCACCTAACGATGCAACCGTAGATGCGCACTCGGTGGAAGAAGAACTGATCCGCCGTGAGCAGATTGAAAAGTCGCTCGCGATGCTCAACGAAAGGGAACGTCATTGTTTGATGCTGCGAGTGGAAGGCTTGAGCTACCAGGAGATCGCTGACGTCCTGGAAACGAGCGCGAAATCAGTCAGCGTTTATTTGGCCAGGGGGCTGAAGAAATTTGATTCGAGATATGAAAATAAGAAATAGCGACAATGGTGCGGTTCCTCGCCACTTAGATGGCGACGATTTGATCTCATATTTGGACGGCGAACTGCTGCGCGACGAACAGGAAGACGTGCGCACTCACCTCGAAAGCTGCTGGAATTGCCGCAGCCGGTTAAGCGCTGTTCAGAACAGCATTGAAAACTTTCTGCGCGTGCGCCAGGAGAGACTCATGCCTCCTGATCTACCTCCTGCCGGTCCCGCGCTGGATTTGTTTAGCCAGCGTCTGGCCCATCACAGCTCTT
>JBGTLM010000003.1:0-5830 GCA_041744135.1 Pyrinomonadaceae bacterium | reverse complement strand
TTAAGACGACGGCAGACAATGCAAATGGCCTGATGCCCGAGCTAATGCGTTCCACCGGCTTTGTAGAAGTTCATGAATCAGCGCGCTACATGACTCTGTTCGGCACGCTCTCCCTATATGCGAGTAGGAAGGGTCAAATATAGTGACGGTTCCGCCCCAATTCGGGATAGAGTCTTCAGGGTCTAACCTTCTCATTCTTCTCTCGCTTTTTGATTTCGTCTATGCTTCCATTCATCGTGCCACGCCGTCTGTCCTTGAGTTCTGGATAAGGGTTTTCGCCCAACTACAAAAAACCGATTCGTTCCCAAGTGCTTTCTTGCCCTGGCCAATATGTGGACAAAAATCCGTGGACGCGAGGTGGAGGCGATGGTAAGAAAAAGGGCACGCATAGGGAAACCCCCTGGAATCTATCGGTGGCTGAAAATTCGAGAGATGAAGTTACTGTCGGCCGTCGATTTCCGATCGTCGGTTCTAAATTCTCGCTGCCGATCATCGCTTCGACTTTAGAACTCACTTTGGATCTTACTCATAATCCTCACATCTCTGGCATGAAGAAATGCAACGTTGTCAAACGGTCGCGATTTGGATAGCATCGCGGTCCCATGACTGTCATTACCGAAACTATGACGGGCGAGCAGATCGTCGATCTCTGCCGCCGGCACACGCTCTTCGAGTGGTCCGCTCAGTCCGCGGTGGATCCAATTCCGGTCGCGCGGGCGAAGGGAATCTACTTCTGGACCCCGGAAGGAAAGCGCTTCATCGATTTCAATAGTCAGCTGATGTGCGTGAACATCGGGCACGGCGACGAGCGGGTGATTCGCGCCATCAACGAACAGGCCGCGACCCTCCCCTACGCTAATCCGTTCATGGCCACCGACGTACGTGCGCGCCTGGGCGTGAAGCTCGCGGAGATCACACCCGGGGACATCGATGCCTTCTTCTTCACAAACGGCGGCGCCGAGGCAAACGAAAACGCTATTCGCATCGCGCGGCTTTTCACCGGGCGTCACAAGATTGCCGCGCGGTACCGCTCGTACCACGGCGGAACGGCGGGCGCTCTAACGCTGACCGGCGATCCGCGCCGATGGGCAGCGGAGCCGGGCATCCCCGGCGTCATCCGCATCCCCGACTTCTACCACGGCATACAGAAAGGCTGGGACACGACTGAGGACGTGCTGGCCCGGACCGAGGAGGTCATCGAGCTCGAAGGTCCGAAGACGATCGCGGCGATAATCGTCGAGCCCGTTGTCGGGACCAACGGAATCCTCATACCCCCGGACGGTTACATGCAGGGGTTACGAAGCCTGTGCGACAAGCACGGCATCCTCCTGATCGCCGACGAAGTGATGGCCGGCTTCGGCCGCACCGGCGAATGGTTCTCAGTCGATCACTGGAGGGTCGTGCCCGACCTGATATCGATGGCCAAGGGCCTGACGAGCGCATACGTGCAACTGGGTGCCGTAGGCATGCGACGGCACATCGCCGACCACTTCGAGAAGAACGTGTTCTACGGCGGCCTCACGTACAACAGCCACCCGCTTGCCTGCGCCGCGGCCCTGGCAACCATCGGAGTGTATGAGGAAGATCACCTTATCGAGAAGGCGCGGCGCCTGGGGGCCGTGATGCGCGGCATACTCGAGGATCTCGAGCGTCGTCACCCGTCAGTAGGCGCCACGCGCAACATTGGTCTCTTTGGAATAGTTGAGGTGGTTCGAAATCCGGAGACACTCGAGCCGATGGCCCCCTTCAACGGCACATCGCCCGAGATGCAGGCGCTCAACAAGTTCTTCCGAGCCGAAGGTCTCTACACGTTCGTGCGGTGGAACACGTTCTTTACTAACCCTCCGCTGTGTATCACTGAAGCCGAGATGCGCGAGGCGTTCGCGATCATCGATAAAGGCCTGGAGATCACCGATCGCGCTGTTTCGTAGCGCCCCTCACTGATTCGTCAAGTTGAAAATCCAAAGCTTTGGCTCGCTGTTAAGATCCAAGCATTAGGTTTCATCAGCAAGATAAACGCGGCATTGTTGGCCCGCAATGAAAAAGCGTCGCACAAAATCTGGATCAAAAACGACTTATCACCATGGTGATTTAAAGGAAGCATTGCTAGCCGCAGCTCTGAAGTTGGTAAAGACGAAAGGAGTCTACAGTTTTACGATGAATGAAGCCTGCCGAATCGCTCAAGTAAGCAACGGGGCGCCGTATCGTCATTTTCAAGATAAAGACGCATTGCTTGCTGAGCTAGCTCGTCGCGGCTTTATCGAGTTCAATCAAGCACTCTTGTTGTCGCAAAACAACGCGCCCCTCGGTTCAATGGAGCGTCTGCGAGGAATGGGATATGCTTATCTTCAGTTCGCATTTGATCTGCCTGCTCAATATCAGGTTATGTTCGGCTGGAGAGGGCGTTTTGATCAATTTCCAGAGTTAGAGGCGGAGGCCCGGCAAGGGTTCGCTCAGCTCGTGAAGTGTGTTGAAGAGTGTATCTCGGCAAAAACAATTTCGTCAGGCAATCCAATCATCAGCTCAATGATAATCTGGTCTGTGCTTCACGGTCTGGTCAAGCTAACGCTCGATGGCATAGTTTCTCACAGTAACGCTTTATCCAAACCTCGACCAATTCAAGTATTCGATCATCTGATTGACAACCTGAGCGTCCCACGATAGTCGCAACTGATTCTGTAGTCCACCCTGTAATTCATCCACCAGAAAATTCACACTCACCTCTTTGACATACAATGTTAATGTGATTTACACTGCCTTCAGTTCAATGTAAGAACAATTAACATTAAGTAATGCTGCCAAGCGTTGCAGCTTTTCTAACGTTATGAAAAGCGGAGTTAAGGTTTGGAAGATGGGAACGGCAGGCCGCTAGATCGTGGAAGTCTGATAAGGTACCGAATGAACAAGCCGAATAAGCTATTGCCAGTCAAAGCTATTCTCGGTGCAACAGCAATACTCTTAGCGACATTTGCAGCCTGCAAAAGGGAGCCTCCGGCTGCCTCGGTGCCGCAAAAATCTGTCTCGGCAGAGCAGGCGCGTGAAGTGTTCCTGGCGACGTTCGAGTCAGGCAGGTTCGAGGAGATTGGCACAGCCATACAGCTCCTCGAACAAATCTACGTCGATAACCCGCAGGATCCACAGAACACACTTCTCCTGGCGCTCGCTCATTTCTGGGCCGCGGCCGAATCAGAACGGTCGACCAGTGCGGATCCGGAGATGCAGCGGCAACACACCGAATTGCAACTGCGTTATTTCAACGAAGCTTACGCTCTCAGTCCAAACGACGCTCGAATCTTGGGCTGGATTGGTGGTTCTGAAGTCGCCCTGTCGTTGTTGCAAAAGGATTCGACGTTGCGCTCACAGGGCTTAGAGAAGATCGATCGAGGGGTGGATCAGTATCCCGAGTTCAATCACTTCATCGCAGCGATCGTGCGGCACCAGCTCCCGCCCGATAACCCGGAATATGCGAGAGGTGTTGAGGCGATGTGGAAGACATTCGACTTATGCATCGGCCGCACGCTCGATCGCAACAATCCAGAGATGGCACCATTCATGCAACTCTATACTGCAAGCGGACCGAAGCGCGCTTGCTGGAGCGTGCCTAAGGCGCTTCACAGCTTCGAGGGTTTTTCCCTGATCATGGGCGACATGGTGTTGAAGAGCGGGAAGCCCGCTCAGGCGAAGGTGCTATACCAGAACGCCAAGCTCTCGCATACCTATGCCGGCTGGAACGAGACTTTCAAAAAGGCCCTTCAAGAACGGATGGCCGACAATCTCGAGGAACGCGCCGCGCGGTTCCGCGATCAGGACCGTTCAAACGACCCGCCAGTCGGAGTGCCCATTCGATCATGCATGATCTGCCACCAGCGTTGAGCAGACGTGGGCGGCGCAAACTGGTGTTGACCCGGCCCCGGTAGCATTCTGTATCTGCGAGCTAGTGCGCAGTGATTCCCGTAGCTCCGTGCTCTCGCCGTGCGCTGCGAAGGCGGCACCACTCACAGTCATCGAAATCATCACAATGCGAGCCTTGAGCATATCGTTAACTCATTTCACTTTTCGAACAGAGTATGTCTTGGTTATTGGTATTCCCTTCTTGTGTTGTTTTCTCCATCCGAACCGCCAAGCCGTGCGTTACCGTTGCCTCAAGAACCAGAACCATTAGCGCCTTTCCACGGATATCGGGCGATGGCCGTCGTGAATGCCGAGCAGCGCATTAGAAATCTTCAAGAATCGAGATCAAGAATAACCAGGAAAGGTTTAGTTAATCTGTTGGTAAGATCAGGTAAGATGCCATCCGATAGGTGCAAAGTCCGTTGGTTGAAAGGTCGCGGGGGGTTCGGTTACCACGATCGGTACTGGGCCCGCACAATAAGGTGGGCGACACGCGGGCTTCGTTTCCTTCGAGCTGCTTATTCTTAGGTTTTGCTTTCACCTTGTGCCCGTGGTTCCAATGCAACTTCGAGATCGCTTTATATTCCACCCTGAGGAGAACATGCCCTTATTCTTAAGCCGGTGGGTTCGCTAGATTATTGAGACGCCACTGGTTTGTAAGTATAGGATCGGCGGGCTCTAACGGCTACACGCTCACGATTCACTTTGACTTTTATCTTTCTCTCGTGCCCCCTTGGAGAGGATTCCTTCGGATAGTAGCCGATCACATACTGTCGGCGTAGTTCTTCCGCGACACCAGCAAAAGATTGCCTGATCACGTTTATATCACCGGCCTTGAAGTAGCGCCCACCCGTTTTGTCCGCTAACTGCTGTAGATATTTTTGGGGCGGCATGTCGCCGTACTGAAGGGTATAGACGATGATGTCCGACTCCTCTGCCTCCTGGAGAGTGCTCTTCATCGTGGCTTTCCCCCAGGTGTTCTCCCCATCGGTAAAGAGGATGACTGCCTTGCGTCCGCGCTCGGGCTTTAAAACGCCCAGAGTAAAGTCGACGGCGTCATATAATCTTGTGCCCAGATCAATGGGGCCAAGCTCCATCCGCTCGATCGCCAATCTTAATAGTTCGGGATCATTGGTCCCTACTTTAGTGAGTGACTTTATCTCACCATGAAAGTAAACAGGCCGCACTGTTTCCACCGGTCGCAGTTGCTCGACGAAGGCTTTGGCAGCCGATTTGATTTGATCCAGGAAAGCAGCTGTCGAGCCGCTGGTATCGATTAAGAGGGCGACCGAGAAAGGGTGATCAACATTACTGAAATGAGCAATCGTCTGCTCCACTCCATCTTCGTAGATACGGAAGTCATTCTGGTGCAGATCTACAATATATTGCCCTTGGCGATCGATAACGGTGAGTGGGACAGAAACAAGACTTGCCGTGATGCGGAGGACTTCGCCGTCCCCTACCTCCTCTACTCGTTGATCTGTCACAGGCGATTGACCGTTCCTCGTGCCCGGGCCACCTGGTAAAGGAGGTGCCGACTGCTGAGCCTGAACAACGGCGCTTAGCGCAAGGAAAAGTAAAAGAGAGTTAGTGTACATCTTCCGTCTGAGACGAAGTTAATAATCATAACGTCGCCGCCCAGGGAAGGACCAGGTTGATTACCGAATACCCTGCGAGAAAGACGACGAACGACACCCTGTCGAAAAGGCGCGAAAGCCTCTTTTTGCCTTTTCTCTCATACAAGTGTAGGGAGATCGCGGACTGCATCAAGGAGAGGAAGATCGTTACGATGCCCACGTGGTTGACTGTATCCGCCAGAGTCATCACCCCAGTGTCGGGCACGAGGGAAGAAATGACGTAGGTGTTGACTATGACTGCGCCCAGCGCGCCGACGCCGAGCCCGAAGCGTGGATCAACGTCCGTCGGCTTAATGAAGAAC
>JBGTLM010000002.1:0-6476 GCA_041744135.1 Pyrinomonadaceae bacterium | reverse complement strand
ATCGCGCCCATGACCCGGACTCCGTGGCCGAGCTCATCGCAGAACGACACCAACGACGACAGAGCGCGCGTGACTCCGCCTATCGGAAACAGAACGCAGCTCTATTAAACCCATCGGCGGAGTGACAAAGTAGAACTAAGCGGCGGCGCGAAGCGCCGTCCGCTCCGTGCCCTTGGTTAGGCATCTGGCAACTTGGAACCATACTGCCGTATGATCGAGCACACTTGAATCTGAAACTCAGCATAGAATACCGTGCGGCCGAGTTCTTGCGCCTCCCGATGTTCCGGGTGCTCGCGCCAAGCGCGCAAGGCCTCCTCGGACTCGAACTCAATGACTGACACCCGCTCGCCGTCCTCTGCATTGAATGTCTTGAAGCTTATGAAGCCTGGCATACCTTCGGCGAGCGTTCGCACGCGAGCTGCCACCTGGTAGTAAGCGGCCGCGTGCTCGGGGTTGAGGCGAGAGCGAAAAATCGTCACGATCATGGGGCTACTTCGAATGCTGCCTAACGTCAATGCGCTCAAACGCCATGGCTCGCCACTACTCAATTCGGCCGCCCCGAGCCCTTAGAACGCTTGACAATTCCCCTCAGGGCGTGGGTTGGGCAGACTGCGCTGCGGTTGCGTGTCCGATCATCTGTTTGATTAGAGCAATTAGCTTCCGCACCAAGTTGGTGTCGAAGCTAGCAGCGGAGAAACCATGGACTAGCGCGTTTCTATACTCCATCGCTCTTATGAAGAAGGCGTATTCTTCTCGAGAGATGATTCCATCAGAGACCGCCCGCGTGAGCATATACGATGGCGCGTAGCGCTCGAGCTTTACTCCTTCCTCCTCCGCAATTATCCGCAGCGCGGCCTCGGCTGTTGCCCACGCCCGCAGCATAGCGGCTTCTGAGAACCCAAGCTCTACCAAACGCTCGGCTTCTTCTAGTCCCCGAAGCACATCCTCTCTTGTGAAAGGTTGTGCCCCCTCAGGAGCTACCGGTTTTTCCTGCGGTACAACCACTAGTTCGAAGCTCCAGTGCTCTTTCCCCTGAAGCAAACGCGCCAATTCTCGGACTTGCGGCTTGTCCGCTAGCGACTTCCTGGACTTCACCTCCACCACAACAGTTTCTTTGCCGCGGCGAGCAATCAAGTCTGGCTGGTAACCAGCCAAGAAATCGGGCAGACTCTCTGGCGAAGGCTCCTCTACCACGTCGTACCCCCGCCTGCGGTAATCCTCTGCAACAGCCCGCGCGCGTTGCTGTTCCGCGATTTTCGGCGTTTCCATCAATCGATTACCTCCTGATCCAGTGATCGTTTGACCACAACGTAGAGAAACTCGTTGCCTCGGCCAAGTCCTTCAGCTAGCACACTCGAAGGGTTCGTCACCCGCAAGCTAGCGTTAAGGTCCCGCTTCCTACACGTGATATCGGTTAGTTGCTCGTCATCCACGTAAACAAGTCCTTTCAACGCATCCAATACGTGCTTCGGAATGTTGTCTACGTCCATCGAGGCGCCGCCGTAAAAGTGTATAATGGCAATCATTACTGGCTCAGTAACCGGCAGCTCGCCCGCAGCCCAGACTTGTTGGGCAGCGCGCCGTACTTCTTCTTTCCACTGAACGACGCGCTCTTGTCTACGTGCCTGCTGGGAGACGGGCGGACCATCGATGATGAACTCAAATGGGAGTGGCAAATCAGAATCACTCAGCCCGCGTAGGATGCGGTGAACGAAGGGAACCGCATCGCTCGCGTACTCCCCTGCCCAAGACTTGGGACGTTCTCGCCACCGCCATCCTCCGGATAGATCCCTCGCCGCCTAGACGCATCGAAACTGGAACGAGGCCGATCGGCTACCCCTCGAACCCATACGTGTTTTATGGGGTTCCAGGCACGACGGTGTTTGGTCATGCATCACCTTTCTCTAGCTAGCCAAGCTCTTTTCGCGAGCGATGCGGTTCCCTTCGTTCACCGCATCCGCGGGCTGCCACGTGGCTGTGGGCCAAGCCCAGTTGAGACGGCCCCCCCACCCTTAATCTCGATGGGAGCTGCCAAAACTATGCTCTGTGATATTGTTAGATGGTATAACGTTTTTGCAGTCGCTTGATTTGTTCCCGACCAACGATTATAATGGGCTAATGGGCTTGGTTCTGAGGAAGTTTGGTTGCTTCATGTGTAGAAGGGTGAAGAGAGGGAGACATGAGCCCAGTCGAAGCCGAATTTAAGCGCGAGCTGGATATCTTCTGCGAGGAGGGTGAAGCAGCAATTCAGTTCTTCTATGTAGGGCAGGCAGTGCATGCGGTGGCAGCTGGTGACAAATCCGTCGTTCGCGCGCTCAACAGCGCACCCCTGTTTTGGAACACCTCGCTTGGCGCTCTTCAGACTGCCACATTGGTGACGCTTGACCGTGTTTTCTATACAAAGCGTGGAAACCACAGTATCAACCGCCTGCTCCGTATCGCCCGCGGCAACCTACACATCTTCTCCAAACAGGCGCTCGCTGCGCGGATCCGCGAGATTAGTGCAACTGCGGACGAATGGCTGCCGGAACTTTTGCATACGGCCTACGAGCCGACATTCGAAGACTTTCGCAGGATCGAGGGCTATGTCGATACCCGCCGTCGCACGTATATGGCAAACTATCGCCCGTTGCGCCATCGGGTGTTCGCTCATCGGGGCGTCTTGGAGCGCGCTGAAGTCGACGCCTTGTTTGAGAACACAAACATTCGCGAGCTACAGCAGCTTCTGGTGTTCCTTACTCGTCTGCATAATGCACTTTGGCAGTTGTTTTATAACGGTCACAAACCCACTCTTCGACCGGCCCGCTTCTCAGTCAAGCAAATGCGAGGAAGGCCTTCACCGCAGCCGGAACACTGCGAGCTTCAGGAGCGGCTAATACATGAGACGGAACGCTTGCTAAAGTCGCTTGGGAAGTGCACAGGCGGTGAATGAACTTGGGCACATCTATATGGGCCCTATAAGACTGAAGGCGCTACGCGTGAGGCACTTCGCCGATACGGTGATGCGCTCAACGCCGGGGCCGCAACCGCTGTCCAGACTATAAGTCAAGGACGCCTGCGTCCGACCTGAGTCCTCCCGCCTCTGGCTCGGGCTGCCGGGCTCTTGCGATGGGCCGCCTTGCGCACCCCATTGACACCGTCCCGCCGCTTGACCATACTCCACCATGACCTCTGGGTCCGAGCCGGGAGACTAGGCTATGACCGAGCCACCCACCAGTCACCCACTACGGCACGCGCCCCAGACCAACTATGCCCACACCTAGACTCTGGACGCCGATTGCGAATGCCTTGGAAGCATACCGCCGGCGTGTCGTCATGAACCCGGAGGCTGAGTACGAGCACATTTGGCGGTTAATCCACATTCAGGAAGCGTTAGCCGTGACCTTGGCTTCGCTTATGGCCACGCGGTTAGCGCATCTGGTCGCCGGGGGTGGTGATGAGATCAGCGTGCTCCAACAGGCACTTACCGAACTGCGAGAGGCACTTACCGGACTGCGACAGGAATCTGCCGGTTCTGACGACGACGACGATGTCGAGCCTTCCCCTTGGGGAGGATCTATTGGTGCGTGGATCGAGTTGCTGAGGCGTTTTGGGAAGGTTGCCGTGAGGCCAGACGATCGCTTCCTGACGGCCTTGTCCCTTTACCTATCCTCCACTCCGAATCGCCCGTTGGCCTTTGCCGATGCTTGGACACGTATCGCTCCAGTACCGTCGACATTTCGGGATCCCGCACTCGACCGCGTCGGACGCCTTGGCGCGATCAACTCTTTTCGAAACAAGCTCGCGCATGTACCCGTCCAACAGCGTCTCCTAGGCGATCTGCATCGAGGTCTTCGCGTCGAGGTACTCGACGGTTTGACTGACAAATTCAACCCTGAGACTGACGCCACCTCACCCGGCTTTATCGCCACAAGCTATCGCGACCCGCTTGTAGGTATCCTTTACGTCGGGAACACATACGTGACCGGGGGCAGCGAGGTAGGCATAGACGCTAGTCGGGATCATGACAAACCAACACTTGAAGCGAGCTATCGATGTGGAGCTACAGCCGTCGATTGGCTGGTAGCACCATTCTTTCGGATCGACGGCGAAGCAAAAGCTGCTCTTTTGTTCCGCGTACCGGATTTGCAGCGCGAGCCTGGGGGCACCGGGTACGGCGGTGAATACCACCGCTTCGCCGCGGAACTAGAGCCAGTCAACTACGTAACCATCCCGGCTGAAGTGATCGCCCCATGGATTCCGCGATTTTCAGCCCCTGCGCTTGGCGCCGCCTTAGCCGTTCCGGAAGAGCAGGCGAAGGTCGACGAACACGCTGTGGTTCCCTCAATTCACGGGAAAAGTTTCACGACTGAAGAATCCGCAGCAGAGCCGAAACCCTCGCCGGCTGAGCTTCGCCGGATGGCAGAGGAGGCCTTTTTCCGCCGCGATTACGGCTCAGCCATCGCATTGTTTGACACACTTGCAAAGTCCGGCGACTTAGTGCAGTACAACGATGTAGCGCGGTTGAAACATGGTGCGGCGCTGTGGCGCGCTGCTGAGCGAAGCTCCTCGGATCATGACCTGCACCGCTCCTTCGAGAAGGCAGTGTCGCTCCTCAGAGCAGCCGAGAGACATCGTGACCCTCGATATGCGGCGCGGTCAGCATATGAAGGTTCGAAAGCCCTCTGGCACTTGTGGCGTTCAACGAACGACAGCAAGCATCTTCTATCGGCCCTTGCTGCCGCGGAGCGGGCTGTCGCCCACTCGCCGTATGAGGCGTTCATTAGTTGGCAGGCGCGCGTAAAGAATGACGTGGACGTGGCTTTCCCACAGGGGATTCCTCAGCTGCCCGCTATACCCGAGGACCCCTTACAAACTGCATTCGATAGGCGCGCCGACGAGCTATACGGCTTAAGTGTAGCACACAGAAAAAGTGGAAGATACCCCGAGGGAGCGGCCGCCGCTGAAGAGGCGATTCGCCTTTGCGCTACACACGTCGGAGCGTGGCATAGTCTCGCCACAAATCTAGATCAGCTAGGTCGGCCTGAGCAGGCTCGAGCCGCATGGCGCGCCTTCGATGGCCTTGCAGCACAGTCCCCAATCGACTACGAGTCGGCGGCCTACAACGCACTCCTTGATGTTCGAACGAATGCGACCGCTGCAGGTGCCTGGGAGCGATTAGCCAAGGCTTACGATCGGGAAGGTAGGGGAGCGGAGGCGATCGCCGAGGCACAAAGTGCCCTGCTGAGTCGTCCCGAGATTCACGCTAGTTTAATTCCGTTAGTGGAGTTGTTAATGAACCAACTACCGGGAGAGGTCGGTGAACTGGTGGCTAACATGCGGACGATCGCTGGAAACTACCCGCCCTATATTCATCTCGCTGGTGTTGCGCAGCGCAAAGCCAGGCATAACCATCTGGCCGTTGATACCCTTCAACTTGCATGCGACTTGGAACCCCTCAATGGTAACTACTGGTATGCCTTGGGTCGGTGTCGTGAGGATATGGGCGATTTTGCGGCCGCCCTCGACGCATTCAACAAGGCCGTCGACTGCAATCCGCCCCATCGGAAGGCTAGGGAGCGCCTTCACGTTCTCGCTACAGACGGAAAACACATTGATCTCATGCTAGACAAGTCGGGTATGCCAGCCGATGAGGGGTCAAGCCCCACACAACAGCCGGCGGCCTAACCAATAAGGATTCAGACGACCTGAAGGTGGTTTCAATCCTAATTGGTTTTAGGCTATTGTTTCCTACTATGAGATGCGATTTCTCGAAGCACGAGTCCAAGCCCAACTAAGAATACGAGTAGTGCAGCAACAGGTATCCAGTCCATTACATATCCCTCCAACTGTTTGATGCGAACGTACGCCAAATGATTAACCCATACTATAGCACGCGTAGGATGCGGTGAACGAAGAGAACCGCATCGCTCGCATTACGCCCCTGCCGCAAGACTTGGGACGTTCTCGCCACCCCAATCCTCCGGATAGATTCCTCGCCGCCTGAACGCATGGAAACTGAAATGAGGCCAATCGGATACGCGTCTCAGCCATCCATGTCTTACCGGGTTCCAATGGACGTGGCCCAGCGTCAGACGCAGGAATGATCTGGCAGGATTACAATCGCTTCTATCTGGAAAGGGTGCCGCGCCCGAACGCTACGAAACACAGTTCGCAACACATCAATCCGCTCGACCAAATAGGCGATTCCCGCGTCGCTCGGCCAGGTTCACCGTAAAAAACCACGTGACTCCCGGATGCCAGGTACGACGGTATTCGGTCATCGATCACCTTCTCTCGCCCAGCACTTTCCGCGAGCGATGCGGTCCCTTCGTTCACGGCATCCTACGCGGGCTTAACCCTATCGTTGCATAAATTTCGCTTACCTGGAGATTTCAGGCAGCTTGCAAGGCCTCGAGGTAATGCAACAACTCCTCTTGGACCGTCGGATTGGCGGACATGCTGAGGGTGAGCTGTCCCTGAGGTCGAATGAGGCG
>JBGTLM010000001.1:0-10377 GCA_041744135.1 Pyrinomonadaceae bacterium | reverse complement strand
GTTTTATGTATTGAGATTTCATACTGAGTTTCGTAACCGGAGCATCCAACGCGAGAGTTGAGTCCATACTCGTCTAACAAGAGTTAACCCCGCGCCGCGCACTAGACGAGTCGTGCGACGTAAGCAGATCTAAGGAACGTGAGATGAAGGGCAATCTTTGGGCCCAGCATTAAGGGCGAACAAACACTATGTGTCGAAACATTAAAACCCTGCACAACTTCAAACCTCCGGCGACGGACGAAGAAATCCGTGCGTCTTCGCTGCAATTCGTTCGAAAACTGAGCGGCTTCACAAAGCCCTCCAGGGCCAACGAAGTCGCCTTCAATCGCGGCGTAGACCAGGTGGCGCAAGCAGCACACGAACTCCTTCGATCTCTGGTTACGAATTCTCCTGCCCGCGATCGTAAAGTCGAAGATTTAAAGGCTCGTTCCAGGACAGCGAAACGCTTCCCCACTTCGGAGGTGACACCTGCTACTGGCGGCGATTGACCTAGAGCCGGTATAGCGTGCCAATTCCGTTGCCGATTGGTCTGGCATAGACATTGTTGCGTTTCTTGAAAGAGGCGGCTCGACACCTCTAGTCCTGCCTTTTGGTGGCATTACTCCCCTCGCTGGGGCGGTTTACCTCTCCGAATAAGGGCACTCTCCAACAGCGCGTCGCCACGCGCCGCCCCCACCGCAGCAAAGATCACTTGCCCAATCAAAGAAAATTACTCATGAATAAAAACCCGATCAGAGTATTGCTTGTCACTGAGCTGGCGGTGGAGCAGAGTAACATTCCTGGACTGCTGTCACTATTGAATAGGCGAGAATTCATACTAGCTGGCGTTACCGGTGAGAACCAAGCGATTAAGCGTTTAGCAGCTGGGGACTGCGACGCCTGTATCATTGACTTACCTCTGACAGAAGCCGTTGTCCTTCTCACCAGAGCCCGCCGCCTTCGCGTTCCATTTCTGACTGTCTTGGTGGTAGTAGGCGACCCAAGGGAAGATTTGAAGGCGATTCGTGCAGGTGCAGCCGGTTGCCTTGTGAGAGGAAATCTCAGCGTGCAATCGCTTGAGCGCGAACTCCTCTTGCTAACTAATCGCATCGGGGCTGTCCAAGCCTGGCAGGGGCCATTACAAGGGAGTGAAGAGCGATACAGACGAATTGTCGACAAGGCAAACGAGATCATCTACCGCATCAGCCCGGCAGGTTACTTTACCTTCGTTAATCCGACCGCCGCGGGAGTCGTTCACCGAGCAGTCGAGGACTGCATTAATCTTCACTTTGTCTCCCTGATCAGGAAAGACTATGTAGCTGAGGTGTCGAAGTTCTATCTTCAGCAGATACGGCAGAAGAACCCGGTAACTTACTTCGAGTTTCCCGCTGTGGCCGACGATGGCAGCGAGGTTTGGATCGGCCAGACCGTGCAACTGGTCATCGAAAATGGCGAAGTTGTCGAGTTGCAGGGACTCGGTCGAGATATCACCGCACGCAAAAAGATCGAACAGCAACTCCTCGACTCGGAATATCGCTATCGTTTGCTTTTCGTAGCCAACCCACATCCCATGTGGGTCTACGATCTCGAGACCCTTTCCTTTCTTACAGTGAATGACGCGGCCTTACAAAGCTACGGATATTCGCTGGAAGATTTCCTGTCGATGACGATCGAGGACCTTCGTCCGACAGAGGAGAAGAAACGTCTCGACGACCAGGGGCCAAAGGGTGAACGCGGAACGTTGCCTGAACATTGTAAACACCTGAAGAAAAGTGGCGGCACTATCGACGTTGAAATAACCGCGCTACCTCTGATTTTCGACGGCAAGAGAGCTGAACTAATTACGGCCACTGATGTTACGGCCCGGCTCAGAGCAGAATGTGAACGCCAGGTGATTCTGGACATTACCCAGAGTGTGAATGTCACCACTAATCTGGACGAACTGTTGAGATTCATTCATCAGTCGCTCAAACGGGTTCTCTACGCAGAAAACTGCTTTGTCGCCTTCCACGATCAAACTACCGACCTGATTCACTTTCCCTACTGGATCGACAAGTTCGATCCTGTTCCGCCTCCGCAGCCAATGGGCGACGGCTTTACTAGCCATGTGCTGCGCACGGGTCAAGCCTTATCCCTGACCGGGGAATCCAAGGAACAAAAGTATAGCGAGGGCACAGTCAAAATGAGCGGGACCTCCTCAGTGTCCTGGCTGGGGGTGCCGCTGCAGACTCCGTCACGCACGATCGGAATACTGGCGGTGCAGCACTATGAGACCGAACAAGTGTATACACAGCATGACATCGATTTCCTCTCTTCCGTAGGCGGACAAATTGCTCTGGCGATCGAGCGCAAGCGCGGCGAACAAGCGCTTCAGGAAGCTAACCAGCGTGCTATCACCGACTATGAGCGTCTGCTGCAAAGACTGACTACTCTTGCCGCGTCGTTTGGGACAGCGAGGGATTTGACCACCATTTGGCGTGCTCTTCACTCGTTTTCTTTTGCATCAGCTCCGTGCGACGCGATGTTTGTCTCGAGCTATGATGCGGCACGTGAGCAGCGCACCGCGCTCTTTGCTTGCTGCGAAGGAGTTGAAGGCACGCTATCAGATCTCCAGCTGAAACTGAACTCCGATAGCCCGCATACCCGAGCCATAGCCACCCGTGAGGTAGTCATAGAGGACGATCTTCGAGCCCTGAAGGTGGGATCTGATATGGATACGTTCCAGCTGCGTTCGTCGATGGTGGCGCCGCTGCTAATGAAGGGTGTGGTCATCGGCGCTGTCGAGATCCAAAGCACCGAGTTGGCTGCTTTCAAGCAACCTCACGTGACTGCAATGCAAATGGCCGCAAATCTGGCGGCTACCGCCATTGAAAATGTCAGGCTGCTCGAAGTCGAACGGGAGAAGGAAGAGCAGCTTCGACAGTCACAAAAAATGGAAGCAGTGGGCCAACTGGCGGGTGGAATAGCGCACGACTTTAACAATTTGCTGACGGCAATAACCGGATACAGCGAAATGACGCTGAAACGCGTGGAACCTGACTCACCTATTTGGAGAAACGTAGAAGAAATTAGAAAAGCGGGGGTCAGGGCAGCCTCCTTGACTCGACAACTACTGGTTTTCAGTCGCAAGCAGGTGCTGCAAGCCAAGGTGCTGGATATTAACGCTGTAGTTATTGAGATGGACAAACTTCTGCGTCGGTTGATTGGCGAAAACATCGAACTCTTGACTTTATTAGCGCCGGACCTTGCAAGGGTAAAGGCTGATCCCGGCCAAATTGAGCAGGTCTTGATGAATCTGGTCGTCAACGCCCGTGACGCATTGGCTGATGGAGGCAAGATCAAAATAGAAACAGCCAATGTTTATTTGGACGACAATTCCGCGGGGAGTCTTACCTCGGTGCAGAGCGGCACTTATGTGTTGCTGTCCGTCAGTGATACGGGTACTGGCATGGACGCCGCCACTCAGGAGCGGATATTTGAACCGTTCTTTACTACCAAGGGAGTGGACAAAGGCACCGGCCTCGGATTATCTACCGTCTACGGCGTGGTGAAACAAAGCGGTGGCAACATCTCGGTATTCAGTGAAGTAGGCAAGGGTACAAGCTTTAAAGTTTATCTGCCGCAAGTAGACGCAGCTATGGAAGTGGGACTCGTTGAAGGTGCGGTTCCGAGGGTCTCTCTGGGAACGGAAACCATTCTGCTTGTCGAAGACGAACAGATGGTACGCCACCTGGCACTCCATATCCTCGCAGCTAGTGGTTATACCGTGCTTGAGGCTGCGAGTGGGCACGAGGCAATTGAGATTTGTAAAGTTCATGAAGGCCCAGTTCATCTGCTGCTGACTGACGTAGTGATGCCGAACATGAGCGGGCCGCGTTTAAGTGAGGAGGTAATGAAGATCCGCCCCGGTATTGCAGTCTTGTATATGTCTGGCTATACCGACAAGGCAATCGTGGATCAAGGCGTACTGGACGAGGGTATGTCCTTCCTGCAAAAGCCCTTCTCGCCAGATGCTCTAGCTCTTAAAGTGCGTGAGTGCTTAGATTCCACAGATAGAAACGGTCTCATTCCTGCAATGCGACTTTCGAAAAACCTTTCATCAGTTCCGCACTTGGTCACTGCATAAATATTCCACTTCTTGGTTCGCGTGAATTTACATTTAGCTGGCACTATATTTTCACTGATAATTGAAGGTTTGTGATAAATGAGAATACTGATCGCCGAGGATGATTCCGTCTCCAGACTTATTCTAACGACCAACCTTGTTAGCTGGGGACACGAGGTTGTTACTGCCGTGAACGGCCGTGACGCGTGGCGCGCTTCGCAGGAAGCCGATGCGCCACGACTTGCTATCCTCGATTGGATGATGCCCGAGATGGAAGGGACCGAAGTCTGCCGCCGGATCCGAGAATCCCCAGCGACCATACCTCCCTATATTATTCTGCTTACAGCAAGACAGGGAGCAAAAGAAGTCGTCGAGGGAATGCAGGCAGGTGCTGACGACTATCTAACCAAACCCTATCACCGTGAAGAATTGCAGGTGCGAGTACAGGTTGGCGTACGTATGATCGAACTGCAAACCAAGCTGGCCGACCGGATTGGCGAGCTCGAAGAAGCCTTGGATCGAGTAAAACGTCTGCAGGGAATTATCCCCATCTGTGGATACTGCAAGAAAGTTCGCGACGACGAAGACTACTGGCAAAACGTTGAGAGCTACATCGCTACGCATTCCGAAGCTGAATTCAGTCACGGTGTCTGCCCGTCCTGCTTTACCGACGTTGTGCAACCGCAACTCGACTCATACAAAGCTACCCATGCTGCAACACTGAGAACAGATCTCGCATAGCCTGCGGGTGACTGGCTAGCGCTGTTAGTTTTGGACAGATCTCTACCTGAACTCGCCGCCGGCCCTGATTGAGTTCGTCGTCGCCGCTTATCCACTCGTCGAATGGCACACGGCTGATTTTCGACCTCACACCTCGATAGCCTTCTTTCATCATTGATTATTCCTTCTGCTAGAATGCAGCTCGCTTGGACGCGGGTAATTTTTGGCGTTGGGTGCACAGAAACAGGGATCGCGCCCACACTATTGGTGTAGGCGGCTATCTATTGCGCCTCAATTGCACTGGCAAACTGGGCCGACGATTGTGCTTATCGCCGGGCCGGTGATTTCTCATTCGCCTGGAGCGGCGTTCAGCCAGACGTTTTGGCCAAATAACACGATAAGGCCGAGGGCATTTTGCTTGTTCATGGAATTAAACAGAGATTCGAGAATCGCGAACGGCAGCACGAGGATAAAGCTGATGAGCGCCGCCCATCCGAGGCTGGTGACGATGTTCTTCATCGGGTTTTTGTCTTGCAGAAGTTCTGGCATTTGCCAATCTCCCTTTTTGAAAAATGATGCTTGGATTTAAGCGGTTCATCTATCGCCGCATCGAACTCAACGATAGCCGCCCACCGTCGGCCATCACCCGCGCCCCAACTCAAGGTCGATGAGGGGCTGCCTGGCGTGGCGCCGGTGCATGCCCTTGTTTGATGGCGTTCACAGAAATGAAAAACTTGTTCTACCTACTCCCGTCATGCGACTTTCTTCCAGATGATGGAATAGCGCCACATTAGAAGTTTCCTCACCGCTGCCCCGGGAAGCATGTCCCCACAAACTCTGTGTACCTGAGCTAAGGTGAGATAAGAATCATGCCGCCCGTGTTCAGCCCATGCTTCACGAACATGTCGGGGTGCCATCATCCGACCATGCCTGATCAGCTTCAATCCGATACTCACAGGCACTGTCAATGCGGTTGTGACCGCGTCAGCCAGTCCCTCAGCTTGAAACAAATCGAGAATCAGTAGAACTCCATTGACCTTCAGAGCACTCTTAATCTTCGGCAGCACTTCTTCCATGGGCAGATGATGTAACGTGGCGACCGTAGCAATACAATCGAACTTTTCAGCGGGAAGCTCTCGCGACATAACATCAGCGACTTGGAAATCAATGTTCGGGAACAACACCGAGCGTTCTTTGGCAATTCGGATCATATTCGGCGATAGATCAAGAGCGAGTACGCGATCTGAAGATTTCGCCAAGAGACATGAGAAGGCACCTGCGCCGCAACCGATTTCAAGTGACTCCCGACAGGGTGACGGAATATGCCGCAACAGGAAATCATGGTATTGGCTACTGTGATCCCACTCTTCGCCTGAGAGCAGCGCGATGCGATCAAAATCTGCTCGAAGATTAGCCATTGTTTCAGCCATAAAGCCCCAACTGTGCGGCCTGGATTCCAGTTATTTGCGCATCTCGAGGAAGCCATCCAACACCGGAATTGAGCCGCCGCCCCGCAAAACGGCACCAAGCAACGAGGAACAAAAGCACCATGAGAGCCATGCTATCGGCGGTCGGCTCGAATGACTTGTTGAACTAAGCGCTGCGCGCAGTTAAGAGCAATCCCCTTCATAGACCGATCATTCTCTCTCGCAAGTCCGAGCTACACTTCCCGAATTAACGACTGCATGCCACTAACCCTGCAACGGAGCGTGGCCTTGCAGGTCCAACTTCTTCTATCTGGAGGTGTAACCATGACCGAACTGCGAAAGAGAATGATCGAGAGTCTGCAACTCCGAGGTCTTTCGGAGCGAACTCAGGAGGCGTATACCAGAGCGGTTCGCCAACTGGCGGAAAACACTATCACAAATCACCCGACCTGATCAGCGAGGAAGAACTGCGGCTTCATCAAAGTTCGCTACTACGGTTTGCTCAGCCCCGCTCAGCGTCAACTCCCACTGAAAGCGCGACAACTGCTGGGCGCCCCCACCACCAAACTAAAGCGCGTCCAAGCCGCGGCTCCGCTCATCCTGCCTTGTCCACTCTGCCGCACGCCGCTCAGGTTGCTGGGCCCGCTCGCTCCAGAGGTCGCGCCCCATGAACTCCCACTCCCGGCTCGCTGGCGAATCCTCTCCACGTCTCCGTCCCTCTCTGTCAGCCTCCACAAAAAAACCAGCCTCACTGGCTGGCTTTCTCTACTTCAGTCTCAGGATGTCTCGCCTCACCGCTCCTGTTCTCCCCACGGCCTCACTTCTCCGTCCGCCTCACTCACTTCAGTTGACTATTCAAAGTTCAAACTCCAAGTAGCCTCTCACCCGGCTTAGTTCAACACAGAATTGTGTGGCGGCTCGTTGAATCTCTGGCTAGTTGTCCCTACTCTCCGCCCCACACTAATTCCTAATACGTTAGATGCTGGTATTTCATGGATTTTAGTTCTTCACCCTATCGGCATACTCAACAGTCACTCCGTCTGGATGCTTTGCTATCATGAACCTCCCAAAGGGTCCTTGTTGAGGTTGTTGCAAAATACTTGCGCCGAGTCGCTCAAGTTCTTCCTTAAGTTCCGCGACGGAATCGACAAAGAATGCGGCTCGCACCTCTCTAAAAGGCGCAAGTTTTTCTTCCAAGCCAGCAACCACGTGCATTGCTCCGACGGCGGCAATCTCTATCCCCAATGCCGGAATCGGAAAACGTATTTCGCACTTCTCACGCAAAAGCTGTTCGTAAAAAGCGATTGTGGCATCCATCTCGGCAGGCATCACATACGAGCGAGCCATAACTTTAAGTATTTGCATTGCAAGTGTTCCTCAAATCTTCTTTGCTCCAATCACCATCGCCGTCATCCAGAGCAGCAAAAGCCCATTGATTGTCCATGCTGCGGTTCTTAGCCAGTTGGTAGTAATTACTCTCCGAATAAGAGTTTCAGAATAGCCATCGCGGGCTAATGCGTTATGCGCCGGACCCTGCACGAAGACTGTCGAGAGCAAAGTTGCCGCGTTCAATGCAATCACCAACCACACACTCCAACTTGGTATTTCAACAGGTCGCTGCCAGAGAAGCAACAACGAACTAATAAAAGCAACGATGCCGGGCATGACTATCGGAAACAATATCCGCCCGTTGTGCGAGGCCATATAATCCCGGAACTCACGCTGACCAACTTTTGCATAAAGCGGATAATGGTTCAATTGCAAAACCCAAATAACGCCGGTGTTGTAGAGCGTGAAGAACAAACAGATCAGCAAGGGTAAAACGTCAGCTTTCATCGCCGGCATGCCTCGTTCAATTCATTTCTCAAATAATTGCTCAAAGCCTGTCCAAGCCTTAAGCGGAATAATTTCAGCATTCAATAAGCCCGCTTGCATCATCGGAAGCGCGTTAATCGCTTCATTGACGGTTTCAATGCTAGGCGCTTCCCAGAGGAAGACGACTCCTCTCCCATCGGCAATAAAGTTCATGGAGCGGAGCATATCGGCGGCATAATACTCCCACACTTTGGCGGCTTCGGTTTTGAAGTAAGGTAAAAGTCTCTCCGTCGGAGTGTCTTCGGTAACTCGTGCAATCATCAAAAACTGCATAAAATTCTTCTCCAAATAGAGATTCTGAAAAACGAACGGATTAACAAAGGTAGAACATCAACTCTCATTCCGGCATCTTGTTACGCTTCACCGTAAAAGCGAAGCATCTAACGCTGGGCATCAGCGGCGCTCACGAACCGCCGCCAGCGACAAGCCTTGCATGAGAGACATGCTAATTGCGCGTCAGCTGCAAGGCTTTGTTGAACTAAGCGCTGCGCGCAGATAAAGCAATCCTATCAATAGCCTCGATCATTCTCAATCGCAAGTCCTGCCCGGCTACACTTCCTGATGGAAGATTCCAATTTCTATCTGGAGGTGTAACCATGACCGAACTGCGAAAGAGAATGATCGAGTGTCTGCAACTCCGAGGTCTCTCGGAGCGAACTCAGGAGTCGTACACGAGAGCGGTGCGCCAACTCGCCGAACATTATCATAAATCACCCGACTTGATGACCGAGGAAGAGCTGCGCCAATACTTCCTCTTCCTCAAGAATGTCAAACATTACTCCCGCAACACCATGACCATCGCCCTCTGAGGCATCAAGTTCTTCTACGAACAGACACTCAACCGCCCGTGGGCCATCTTCGGCATTGTGCGACCGGCGCCTGAGAAGAAGCTGCCTGTCATCCTCAGCGTCGCGGAAGTGAGAAAGATTCTCTCTCACGTGAGACTGCCGCGCTACCGAGTTTGTCTCAGCACCATCTACTCCTGCGGCTTGCGTTTGCAAGAGGGAACGAATCTGCGCGGGGCTGACATCGACAGCGCCTGCATGATGATTCACGTGCGCCCACGGCAAGGGCGCCAAAGACCGCTACGTCCCGCCGCCCAAAGGCACGCTCGCGTTGCTGCGCGAGTATTGGAAGACGCATCGCAATCCGCTGCTGCTCTTTCCCTCGCCGGGTCATAGCGATATCCCGTTGTCTACGTCAACCGAACCGATGGCCAAGAGCAGCGTCAACACGCATCTGACCGTGAAAGCCGAACAACTCGGCGCCGTTACCATCAACCAGCTCATGAGCGAGCTCTAGCACCCCACGCGGGCTGCCCGCGCGGGGACCCCGCTTCTGAGTCGGAGTTGCTGATGGTCGAAGTGGCCGAGATCTTCCGGCTGCATGGTCCTGACTATCGAGAGAAGTTCGGCAACCGGATGCTGCCCTCACACCGCCGGGCCATGCAGGACATCAAAACCTGCCGCACCGCAGCCCTCGGCGGGCAACTCTATTTCTGCAATCAATGCCAGGAGCAGCGCTACAGCTATCACTCCTGCAAGAACCGGCACTGTCCCAAGTGCCAGAACCTGCAGGCCAATGACTGGCTGCAACAACAGCAAAGTCTGCTGCTGCCCACTCATCACTTCCTGGTTACCTTCACCCTGCCCGCAGAGTTGCGCGCCATCGCCCGTAGCCATCAGAAGACGATCTACAACCTGCTCTTTCGCGCCTCTTCTGCGGCCTTACTGCAACTGGCACAGGACCCGCGCTTCGTCGGCGCCCGCCTCGGCATGCTCGGCGTCCTACACACCTGGACCCGCCAACTGCTCTATCATCCGCATGTGCATTACCTCGTCACCGGCGGTGGTCTGACTGATGATTGCCACTGGCGTGCCGCACGCAAAGACTTTCTCGTGCCCGTCAAAGCTCTCTCGCCAATCTTCCGCGCCAAGTTTCGCGACCAATTGAAAAAGTCTGCGCTGTTCGCGGCCGTCGCTCCGCGCGTCTGGCGCAAAGACTGGGTCGTGCATTCCGAAGCGGTGGGCTCCGGCGAGCAAGCCTTCCAGTATCTCGCCCCTTACATCTTTCGCGTGGCTATCAGCAACAACCGCCTGCGCCAGTGGGAAAATGGAAACGTCTCTTTCGTCTACAAAGAGTCGGCCACTGACCAACTCCGCCACTGCACACTCAGCGCCCAGGAGTTCATCCGCCGCTTCCTCCAGCACGTCCTCCCACCTCGCTTCATCAAAGTCCGTTACTACGGTTTGCTCAGCCCTGCCCAGCGTC